>JAHDFN010000014.1:17981-35693 GCA_020628145.1 Saprospiraceae bacterium
TTTTCGTTTTCTTTTTGTAAAAGAATAGTGTTTCTTATTCCACCTTGGAATATCCATGATTCAATTGTTTTACTGAAGAATGTTTTTAAAAACGGACGAAATGTCTTTATGTGGTAATTGTGATTATAATTACTTAATATCTCGTTTTCTAGGTAAGTGTTTCTTTGATTATGGAATTGTTCCTGTTCTGTTTCTAAGCCCAGTTGAGAGATGATATTGTATCCATTATTGTTAAATAAAATTTGTGCGTGGGTTGTAAACAAATGATTGCTTATGTCTATTGTTTGTTTTAGATAGGTGTTGTTTTGGAAGAGAGAATAATTTGTTCCGAGGACCTCTTCCCTTTTTTCCATGTTCAATGTTGAAGATATTTGAAGGGCTGTTTTTTTGTTTAATTTATGGGAAGACTGTATTCCTGTGAAAAAATGAAAAGGTATATTTTCTGAGTTGTTGTTGAGCTTGTCTGAAATTGAAACGACTTGCTGTGTGATAGAATCTATTTGGTTCCAAGGACGATATTGGAAAGAGGAATAAATCTGCATGGAGTTTGTCTTTTTTTTATTTACAATATCTGTTTTTAGTTGTATTTCTACTTGTTGTGTTTTGGATGTTAAATTTTTATTTAAACGGTAGTCACTAGAATCATTGTCTATATAATCGTAAGATTCAAGAAAAGATTGTTCTATATTTCTTAGGTAATATATGCCAGTGAATTTCGTTTTTGCATTGGCAGACCAATTTTCTATCCAAGAGAGGGAGCTTAGGTTCCTTTTGGAATTGTCTAGGTAGGTTTTGGGAATGAATAATGAATTAATTTCATTTAAAGGTAGGATGCTTTCTTTTTTATTTATTTCGGATGCTAGTTCGTTATTTTTGTAATTATTTGTAATAAATGGAATGTCTCCTAGAGTTTCTTCTGCTACATTGTTGCTATTGGCAATGAAAATGAATTTTCTTTTTTTGTTAAATAAGAAAATATTAGAATTGACTAGGTACTTTGGAGATTCTCCTCCTCCTAGCCCAATCCTATGGGCATCTGAAATGACATTTTTATATTCGCTTTTTAATTTCAGGTTGATAATTAAGTCATCTGAGTTTTGAATTCCTCTAAGGACAGGGTTTTCAGTATATTTATCTATTGATTCGACTTCTTCTAAGACAATGGCACCTACATTTTTAGTAATAATACTATAGTCCTCTCCAAATAATTCGTCACCTTCTATTAGTACTTTTGTTATTGCTTTTCCGTTTATCTTAATTTTCCCCCTTTCATCTATTTCGAAACCGGGCAGTTTTTTCAGAACATCTTCAACTGAATTTTCTGTACTGTCGATAAATTCACTGACCTTGTATTGGGTTGTGTCTCTGTCTTGAGTAACAGGTAAACTTTCTGCTTCAACTATTATTTCTTTAAGCCCTATATTTATTTTAGGTAAGAAGCAGTTAATGACTTGTCTTGTTGCATCTTGCTTTATAGGGAATCGTTTTTCAGAATAACCCAATAATACTACAACAAGCGTATGGTTTTTCAATGTGTCGTTACATTCGAGCGCAATGAAGTAGTCTCCTTTGGAATCGGTGAAAGTGAATTCTTTTATATTTTTTTTATAATCCTCTATATATACGTTTGCTGATTCAAGTACGGATAAATCCGAACTATCTTGTACTGTTCCTTTTAGTTCATAAGTTATTTGAGAAGAGGAAAATGGAATGTATAGAAAAAATGAAAGTAAGATTAATATTATTCTTACCATTTCTCTATTGTTATGTCTTTTTTAGTAGTCGATTTTTTAGAGTTTATCGTTGTTCCATTGTCTTGGGAGTTTATGTATTTTTTCCATTTGTCAAATTTTTCTTTTTGTTTCTTCTGGTATTCTTCTCTTCCATGATAAATGTATTCTGCTGTTGGGACAGAGATGTATGTACCGGACTCTTTACTTGTGTCTAATTTCTTGAAAGTAAACTTAACTTTACCATCTTCCGAAGAGGTCTCAAGTATGAGTCCGGGTAAACCTCGAAGTTTGTATGGGCCTGCATTGATGGGTAAACTAGGAGTGAACCAGGCATAATAATTCCTTCCATAGGATACGCCCTTAGCTAATAAACAGTTGTAATCTCCTATTTTTTTTAGCGTGTCTTGGATTATATTCCATTGAGGATTGATAAGTGTATCTATGATAATAACATCTTTGGAATTTTTATTGTAGAACTTTTGTTTGGTGTTGTCTATATAAATAGGGAAGCCGTCCTTGTCTCCATGAATCTTATTAATCCTCATTCCTATTTCTTCGAACTCATCTTTTTGAGGTGCATCATTGTGAATAAATATGGAAGAGCTCTTATTGAAATACAATGTCGTTAACCCATCCATTCTCTTTATTGATTGGCCAAGATTGGTTTCCCGTATGTATTCTATTTTCCCTAAAGATATGGTATCTTGACAGAACGCCGTAATAAAGGTGAAGACTGAAGATAATATTAAGAATAACGCTCTCATCGTTTATTATTTTGATGGGTGAAAAATACAAGCGAAACAAAATGTTGCTTCGCTTATATCTTTAATTGGATTAAGTTTTTTAATAGAATTAGTTACAAGGAGGCATTAGTGCCAATTTTTGTTTGTGAGCAGATCTTGCTTCTGTTAACGATAACCTGTTAGTAAATATTATTTTAAAATGAATGGAAATCCGATGTTTTATCTTTTCAATGATTGCCCGGATTGTTATTTAATTCCCCGGTTTTTTTAATGTTTATCAACTATTCTCCAAATATATGGAAATTATAACCGAAACAAAAGCCGCAATACAATAAATCAAGAGATCGGAAATATCGAAAGTACCGGGAAATACATCACTCCATTGTCCCGCTTCATGGACAATAGCCATCATCGTTCCGACCAATAACCACATGTTCCTATCCCGTTCACCTTTCCATATAATGGAAAGGATTTGCAAAAGGGAAAAAAGCCACAGGCCATCCGGTAAATTATAAATAATCCATTCGGGTATTTTTATTGTAGAAAAGGTAATCCTTAATTGTTGGAGGGTTTCACAATCGGAAAAAAAACTGACCAGTCTGATGTTTGCATCACCCCACAATAAATAAATGACTCCCCCTAAAAGTAAAGGGAATATGACTCGTAATAAAACCGAAAAATAAAATGAAACTTTTGAATTCGAATTCTGATCCACAGGAATAAAAAATGGGTTTGTACTTCCGAAAGTACAAACCCATTGCGTAAAAAAGTTTTATACTGCTTATTTATTTTGGATTAATTGTAACTCCATAATCGATTTTACCATGACGGTCACCCATGCTGCCGGGTGTCTGTAAAGGATTTGATTTGTCATAAGTAGGCATCTTCCTTACTTTTTCCGCCACGAAAACTTCCTTTTCTTCCTTGATATAGGCCAATGAAATATAAGGATGCCAGGGTAAGGTATCCCTTAATGGATAAAACTCATCGCCATAAGAAACGCCCGAATGTGGAATAATCGTACCGTCATTGTCGAAAAGCACATCTTCGAATAAATCATTCAAATCATATTCCTTACCATCTATAATAGTACTGTAGAATTCGGAAGCATCATAAAGTTTTTCGTTTTTCCCGTGACGGGAAGCTTGGCCTTTACTCGTGAAATCTTCAGTGTCATCATCCGAATCCAATTGGTACATACTTGCAGAAATGCTAGGATCACCCTTGAACCTTACTTCCAGCTTACCATTTTTAATCGTCGTGATGATATCCTGTCCTTTATGACTTTTTTGGAATGCGGCAGCCTGTTTGCCGGCTTCCAATGACGAATAATATTCCAAGGCTTCTTCATCAATCGTATAACGGATGTTGCTTCGTTTATTTTTTCCTGAATGATTTTTGGAAGCTTTGCGTTTCTGTGATTTTTTCCCTGAATTCGAGGCCGAGGAAGTAGATTTTTTTCCAGCAGTTTCCGACTTGGAAGCAGCAGCTCCGGATTTACTCACAGCAATGGATGAACTGTTGGTTTTGGAAGTAGAACCACTTTCTTCAGTTACTTCGGATAAACTGGCTCCGATGGTCGGAAGGTTTTCAGCAGCAGGATCTTTAATTTGTTCCTTTATCGAATTAGCAGGATTGTCAGAAGGGTCCAAATTGGATAAATGTGAAGTATTGTCCGAATTGGAAACAGTCCAAACGAAAAGTCCTAATAATAAAGCCAATCCGGCAAAAATGAAAAATCTTTTATCAAAGTTCTTTTTCTTCCGCTCTCTTGTTCCACCCATGGGTTGCCCCACAGGTTTACCTGGTTGGGTATTCTTCATAGTATCTAATTTTAGTTTTCTCAATAGTGTGGCAGAGGGCTGACATAAAAGTAGTAAATACCTTCATATCCACAAAGGAATCAGAAGCCTTTTTTTTGGCTTAATTATTGATAATTAGATAGATATAGTGTGGTAGGGCTGTGCCTTGGACAGCCCTTTTGTCAGATGATCTCCTCATTCTGAATGGTATTTGTATATGTGAAGTATCCCATATGTACGGGATTACTGCTATTTGTTTTTTTTCTTGTTCTTAACATATTTCTCCAACCATTGATCCTGCTCCCATAAAATATGGAGGATGGACTCCTTGGCAGCATAACCGTGGCTCTCCTTGGGCAACATCACCAAACGGACTGTCGCACCCAACCCTTTCAGGGCATTGAAGTACCTTTCACTCTGCATCGGATAGGTCCCCGAATTATTATCCGCTTCTCCGTGGATGAGTAAAAGAGGGGTTTTCATTTTATCGGCATGCATAAATGGAGACATGTCATAATAAATATTGGGTGCTTCCCAATAGTTCCGTTCCTCACTCTGGAACCCGAAGGGGGTCAATGTCCTATTGTAGGCACCACTCCGTGCAATTCCCGCAGCAAACAAATCGGAATGGCTCAAGAGGTTGGCCGTCATGAACGCTCCGTATGAATGTCCGCCGACGGCGACCCTTTCCCGATCCACATAACCCAGATTGGCCACCGCATCTATGGCCGCACTCGCATTGGCCACCAATTGCTCCCTGAAGGAATCATTAGGCTCCTTATCATCTTCTCCGATAATGGGAAACGAAGCATCATCCAAAACGACATAGCCTCGCATGACCCAATAAATAGGTGAGCCGTAATAAGGGTAGATGAATTCATTCGGATCATTGGTCACTTGCCCGGCACTGCTCTTATCTTTGTATTCCCGGGGATATGCCCAAAGGATCATCGGCAGCTTTTCCTTCTTTTCCATATCATAACCCGGGGGGAGATATAGGGTTCCCGATAATCCTACTCCGTCTTTCCTATTGTATTTGATGATTTCCTTGTGGACTCCTTCCATACTTTTGAATGGATTGTCAAAGTCGGTCAATGCTTTCGGTTTATCCTTCGAACGGATATTCCTGATATAATAATTGGGATATTCATCCGGTGATTCTATCCTTGTAATTATTTTTCCTTTTCGGATATCTATGATGGAGGCGACTTCTTCCAATTTTTCCTTGTGATCGGCCTGCCAGATTCTTTCCTTGGATAAATCCCTGCTATCCAATTTGTCGATAAAAGGCTTCTTCCCTTCCGGGGAAAAACCCGCCCCCCTCATGTATAGATCATTCCCGTCGGTTACAAGGATATAACGGCCATATTCATTTTTTTCGGTAATGAAATCACCGGGATCGTTATACCTGTCCTGATAATTCCGATCATAAATCATGCGGGCTTCTGTTTTCTTATCAGAAGGATTAAATAAATAAGCTTTCGTATTTCTTGTATTCCACCAATAATCATAGGCAATCGCCAAATCATCCGTTCCCCAATCCATAGAATAAAAACGGTTCTTTGTTTTTAAAATGGATCGCTTACTTCCCTCAAACGGCACATCCTGAACGAAAACTTCGTCTCTGTATTCCACTTCTTCTACCGGACTGCCTTCGTCCAAGGCTTCCGCCCAATATAAGGTAGAAGGTTTGTCGGTACGCCATGAAATATTCCTTGGCCCTTTTCTGACAGCCATGAAGCCTTTGGGCAAATCCTCCAACAAAGGAACTTTGATAAAGTCATGCACTTTATTCCCGTCCTTGTCATAAATAATTAATTCAAAAGGAAAACGGTTGTAAGGGACGAGATATGAAAACGGACGTTGTATTTCCGTTATCATCAGGTATTCGCCATCGGGGGAAAAAGAGATGCCACGATACATGGCAGTTTTTTTCCAAAGGTTTTTCTTCCCTTTCAAGTCCACTTTATACAGTTCGGAACGGATGAGTTGTTCGAAATTATCCTCATCATTCTTATTTTTCAATAAATCCTGATAAGTTCTGTTTTGAGCTTTTTTCCCTCCCGTGTTTTCAGAAATAGTCGGCCCTTTAGGAACAATATCTTCACTTTCAATCAAGGCCCTTTTATCGTTCGGGATGGTTTTTACCAATAAAGATCTACTGTCTCTGAACCAAACATAGGGAGTTCCCATATTGGCATTCAAATTCGATTCCGTCAATCGGGTAGCTTTGGCTTTCGCAATGTCTAAAACCCAAAGTTCAACACCCTCTTCGGCGGTATGGTTGAAGGCCATTTTCTTTTGGTCCGGAGAATAGTTGAAATTGGAGAGCCGTGCATTTTCAGGCAGTCCCTTTACTTTTACTTCTTGGCCTCCTTCGGTTTTTTGGACAGAGATATGCTTGTAGTATCTCGCCCTACTCGATATATTGGTTTTGGGATTGATTCTCAATCCTGCCAAACGGAGTTCTTTTTCAGATAATTGATGAATCGACTTATAAGCGTCCCGGTATATCAATACCATATAATCCGCCTTACTGTCGATTCTAATCATAGGGGCGAGCGAGACATCCACTAGGCTGAGGATTTCCTCAGGCGGTTGCTGGTAATCCAGTTGTATTTGAGCATCCATATCCATAACTAAGGGCAAAAATAATAGAACGGTTAAAAGTTTCTTTATCATGGCATTCGAATTGAAAATAAAAAAGGCTTATAGGCGACCTGACACCCATAAGCCCTTCTGTTTTTTCTCCCTGGGAGAAAAGTCGATTTACTTATTATTATTCTTATCGGTTTCACCGGGGGTCATTCCCTCTTTGATTTCTTCCTCAATGGAAGCTTTGGCACTGTTGAATTCACGGATACCTTTTCCCAGTCCACGAGCCAGTTCCGGTATTTTCCGCCCTCCGAAAAGAAGAAGGACAACCAATAAAAGAGCTACGATTTCATAAGGGCCGAATCCGAATAATATAATATTACTAATCATGACTTTAAAGTTTTGTATTTTCCTATAAATTTGGATACAGGAAAACCTTTTCTCTTATGCAAATATACAAATAAGTCCACTTGAAAGTTGTATAAGGGGTCAACTTACAAGGCATTTGAAATGAAAACGGTGCAATTTTGATAAAATTGCACCGTATATGTTCACGAAGGGATTGATTATTTTTTCAATCCGATTTCCCTCAATCTTTCATCCAAATATCCACCGGCCGTAATCGGTTCGTATTTCAGTGGGAATTCGGATGTGACACATTTATCCAGACATGTCAAATCCATGGTTGCCCTCGGATGTAGGAAAAACGGAATGGATAAACGTGGCGTATGCCAAAATTCCCTAGGCGGATTGACCACCCTGTGAGTGGTCGATTTCAGATAATCATTCGTCAACCTTTGAAGCATATCTCCTACATTGACAACGATTTCATCTTCTCCGGGTACGATGTCCAGCCATTCTCCTTCCTTATTCATCAATTGAAGACCTCCGGCGGATGCCCCGACCAATAAGGTAATCAGATTGATGTCCTCATGCTCTTCGGCACGGATGGCAGATTCGGGTTCTTCCAGAATCGGAGGGTAATGTATGGCCCTCAGAATTGAATTTCCATTGTGGATGCGGGTATCGAAATAATTTTCACCCAAATCCAAATGGATGGCAATCGCTTTTAATAATTGGGAACCGGCTTTTTCAAAAGAAACATATAATTCCCTTCCTAACTGAGTGAACGCAGGTTTTTCATCCACATAGATGTTGTCGGGATATTGTTCCTTGATAGTATCTCCGTCTTCCACTTCCTGACCGATTTGATAGAATTCCTTCAAATCGGCGACTTTGGCTTGTTTGGCTTTCTCCCGCCCGAAGGAAGTATATCCCCTCTGACCGGCCAATTCCACTATTTCGTATTTCTTCTTGGTTTCCACATCCATTGCGAAAAAGGCTTTCGCATTTTTGTAAAAACCATCTACTAGGGATTTCGGTACTCCGTGATTGATCACTCCTACGAATCCGACATCATGGAAAGCACTGCCTAATTTCTCAACAAAGGCTTTTCGTTCCTCTGCCGTGCCATTGACAAACTTATCCAAATCTACTAATGGTATAGCTCTTTCAGACATTTTGATATGAATTTGTTTGCCCACAAAATTAATAAAAAGCCGGAAGGAGAACGATTCCCTTCCGGCTTTCTATGTTAAAAAATCATTACTTTTTATCTTCTACTACTCGAAGCATATCTTAAGATAAGATAGAAGACCATAACCAAGGCAGACAGGGCTGCGGCTACATAAGTCATGGCTGCTGCTTTCAATGCATCTTTGGCACCTTCGTATTCTTCTCCCTGCGATACGCCACTAGCATCCAACCAAGCCAAGCCACGCTTCGTCGCATCGAACTCAACGGGTAAGGTCATCAGGCTGAACAAGGCCGTTACGGCAAAAAGTGCAATAGCAACCAACATCACCCAAGACATCCCCGAGCCGATGGCAAGGAAGGCTCCCATCAGAACGAATTGTTGGATTTTAGAAGAAAATTGTACCACAGGTACTAAGGCGGATCTCATTTGTAAAAATGGATAAGCCGTATGATGTTGAACAGCATGTCCTACCTCGTGTGCTGCTACTGCAGCAGAAAGGATGCTGTTCTGGCCGTAGATGTGTGGACTTAGGCTGACAACCTTTTTCAATGGGTTGTAGTGATCCGTTAAGAATCCTTGCCCTTGAACAATCGTCACATCATGTATTCCATAATGTTCGAGCATCCTTTGGGCTACTTGGGCTCCGGTCAGACCACTCCTCATAGGAATCCTGCCATATTTCTGAGCTTTGGTCTGTAACCTTCTGCTCATAAGCGCACCTATCATGGACATGATTGCTCCAATCGCCATGAAAATGTACATATCCATATTTCCTCCGATCATTTTTCCGTTATTTATATTGTTTTACAATTGAATCGTCTAATAGTTCTATCATTTAGACGTATAATCCTTTATTTTTGACACAAAAATTAAGATAATGATAATATTTGCCGGTAAAAGTATGAATTTAACCAATGGCTGGCAATTATTAATTTGAACACCTCATGAAGACTATTGATATCACTACCACTCAAAAGGTTACCATAGAATACGAGCTGGCCGGACTCAGGGATCGTTTCTTGGCTTATCTGATAGACAACATGATTATCAGTGCCATGTGGTTATTCGCATATCTTATCTTTTCTGCTGCATTTTACAATGAATTCATTTTGGATGAAAATGAAGGCAGCCAGAGCCTCATTTATATCATGTTGCCTATTTTCACCTTCATTCTTTATCATTTCCTTTCCGAATTATTGATGGATGGACAAAGTATAGGTAAAAAAGCGGTGGGCATCAAGGTCATTAAGTTGAATGGCAAGGAAGCCACTCCAAGCGATTATTTTATAAGGGCCTTATTCCATTTCATAGATACCTTCCTGAGTATGCATGTACTGGGTGCGATAATGGTGCTTTCTACGGACAAGAGCCAAAGGTTGGGTGATTTGGCTGCCAATACGGCTGTTATTAAAATCAAATTCAACCTCAGATTCAGGTTGGAAGATATTCTGAAAATCAATTCTCTGGCAGATTATGAACCACAGTTCCCCGATGTCCGTCAATTTACCGAACAGGATATGTTGCTAATCAAAAGTGTAGTGGCTAGAAACCGCCAGTTCAATAACTCTTCCCACAGGGAGGTTGTAAACACATTGGTAAGGGATCTGATGTTGAAATTGGATATCGTAGAGCCACCCAAGGATAAAATCCATTTCCTGAAAACCCTTATCAAGGATTATATCGTTTTGACCCGTTGACACGCTCACTGATACCTGTGTTTTTCATTATTCCAACCTTTTATCCACTAGATGAATTTAATTCGTATCGAGGAAACAATCCTTTAACCTACAATAAGATTTACACAACACTAATATTCATAAGGATTCGTTTATTTTGTATCAAATAATACTTTGTATGCGAATCCTTCCGGTCTTTTCAATCTTATTACTCTCTACTTTTGCATTCTCGCAAGAAAAGGAGGATGAGTATGTCAGTAGCAACCCCATAACCTATGAAGACAGGGTTTATAAGAATTATATCGCTTCTGTCAAATTCCACATTATAGGGGCAGAACTTACGCTTCCTATTATTGATATAACTGATGGTCGGCTTGTTCTGAGTTTTGATGATTTGGAAGCTGATGTCAAGGACTTTTACTACACCATTGTCCATTGTGATAAGAATTGGAATCCGAGTGAGGATTTGAATGAAATGGACTACATAGACGGATTCAGTGAAGAGGAATTGGACAATTATGCCTATTCATCCAATACCCTTCAGCCTTTTACCAGCTACCAATTAGCCCTTCCCAATGAAGACATGAGATGGACGCTTTCGGGCAATTATATTCTAAAAGTATATACCGATGAGGGAGAAGATGATCTTGTCCTCACTCGCAGATTCATAGTCGTAGATTCGAAAGTAAAAATATCGGCTGATGTCACCCGTGCCTTCGACATAAAACAAATAGACAGCCATCAGGAAGTTGATTTTGCCATCAACCATAAAGGATTCCCTATTGTCAACCCCATGCAGGAAGTATCGGTTTCCATTATGCAGAATGGAATGTGGCCCGGCATGATATCGAACATCAAACCCCTGTTTATCAAAAATGAAAGATTGGAATATGATTACCAGGGAAAAATCGTCTTTTCCGGCCTGAAGGAATACCGGAACCTGGATTTAAGGAGTTTCAGATATCGTACCGATAGAGTTGCCGAAATCTACGAAACAAGAGACGGGACGGATATATTATTGAAAAGTGATGAATTCCGTATTGAAACACCGTACATCTACGAAATGGATATGAATGGTAATTTTTTCATAGAAAACATTTACGAGAGACAAGAGGATATTAGGGCAGATTATGCACTGACGACGTTCAGCCTCTCTACGGAAACACCCTATGAGAACGGTCATGTTTATATTTTAGGGAAAATGACCGACTGGCAACTTATGGATAAGTTCAGGATGGCATATGACGATAAAAGTCGCACCTATAAAACTTCCGTTTTCCTTAAGAACGGTTATTATAACTATCTATACGCCTATGTTCCCTTCGGCAAGGAAACCGTTGATTTTTCTACTATCGAAGGAAGTACTTATGAAACAGATAATGATTACACCATAATTGTTTATTACAAACCTTTCGGTGGCAGGTATGATCAGGTAATTGCCGCTTATACTTTAAATTCCATTGACAATTAATCAGGCACTTATATTTTTTTCCATTCCATGATAACGCCTGTGTATCACTTTTTTCAATTCCTTACGGGCAAAGAAAATCCTACTTTTCACCGTCCCTAAGGGCAGTTCCAAATGTTCAGCAATTTCCTGATATTTGAACCCTTCGTAGTGCATAACGAAAGGAATCCGAATTCCATCTTCCAAATCGCCTACCATATACCATAATTCCTTCATCATGATATTCGATTCTCCTTTATTTCGAATCGTATTCTTACCGGAATTGATATAATACATGTTATCCGTAGAATCGACAATGGTATTCGCTTTGGATTTTTTCCTGTAATTGTTAATGAAGATATTTTTCATGATGGTAAACAACCAGGCTTTAAGGTTTGTCCCCGGTCGAAATTTATCCTTATTGGAAATAGCTCTGAATGCCGTTTCTTGATAAAGATCCTTAGCATCTTCCATGTTTTTCGTCAGGTTGTAAGCAAAAGAATGTAGTAGTGTGGATAATTGATTGAACTGGTTGTTAAATTCTATTGACGACATGACTTATAGGATATTTGTTTAAACAAACCTAATAAAAAGTTAAACAAGATTCAAGGAACATTCAACAAAATAAATTCAACAAAAAGGTATGAATGCATAAATAAAAACCATAAAACACTTATAAATAATACTTTATGTGAAAATTATAAGAAACCAAAAAAAATTGAATTTTCAATAAAAGATGAAATAAGTTATTGTCACTTAACCTATCATATTCAATAAATTGATCAATTACTAAAGAGAGGTGATAAAATCAAGCGTATCGTTTAAACCGGTAAGCGTTTCGGCATTGCGAGGTAAGGAAAGCAGTTCTGAAACAATCTGATATCCGGAAAAAAGAAAATGTACATCAGGGAGCATTTCCGTAACATTTTCTATGTAAGATTGGATGGATTGTTTCTTTATTGGTTCATTAATCAATGTGAATACATAATCCGGATGCCATATATCATATGCCATTTTCAGATCTGTCGGCAGGATATTCTGGCCAAGATATAAGGCTTTATGTCCACGGGATTTTATCAAGTAATGAATGAATAACAGACTAAGCTCCTGCATCTCTCCTTCCGGCAAATAAATCATGAACTTTTTTGCCCTAGGTAAATCAGGATTGGGTAGGTCATCTATTGCAACAATCAATTTACTTCTGATGAGGTAACTCATGAAGGCTTCCTGTATCGGGTTAATGGAACCGGTCAACCAGAGAAGGCCCAGTTTGTCTAAAAAGGGAAGTATGAGTTGAAGCATGGTTTTTTCAAATCCAATCTCATGGATATTCATGGCAACAATCTTATCAAATTTATATTCATCCAACTCAATCATGGATAAGGTCAATGCATCCAATTGGGCTTCACTTGCGAATTCATCTTCTGATAGCTTTTTTACTTTTTCAGCTATTTCGTCAGAATTCATTGCAGCAATTTTGGAAATCCTCAGGCCGCTTTTCTTCAACAAAGCTACATTTAAGAGATGCTTGAGATCGTCATCCAGATAATAACGGATATTCGTTTCCGTCCGCTTAGGGTTAAGCAGATGGTATCGTTGTTCCCATATCCTGATAGTATGGGCCTTAATACCTGATAATTTTTCCAAATCCCTAATAGAATATACCGTCAAATAGAAAGATATTTAAAACAGAATCCTTTGGAAGTCCTGTGATTTCTAAATATAATATGATGTGACAAATGCCATTTTAACCTGTCACTCCCAAGCCTAACACATAGATTTACAAATAGTTTAACCTAGTACAAAGTTAAGTGCTTTTGCCTTCCGACATACTTTAGTCATAAAATACAAGTATCAGGAACTTCCATTTTACATTGGAATAATTATCTTTGGCAAGACCTCCGATAACCAAAGGGAATTTTAAAGATTTCTTTTAATCATACGGATGTCTTCCCCATACTCAACTATTCCTAATTATACCTTTTAAATCTCTAAGAATATGAAGCAGATTTTACTCTTCGCAGCCTTGATGATTTCATCCTTAACGGCTTTTTCCCAATGTACATATACCCTTACTTTAACGGATACTTGGGGAGATGGCTGGAATGGTTCTTTCATGACCGTAAATCTCAATGGCAATATCACCAATTATGTTTTGGATGAGACCAATGGTACTACCATAGGAGAAGAATGGATCATTCCAATCACTGCCAATACAGGTGATAATTTGTCTGTCACCTACAACTGGAACAATGGCGGTTTCACTAACGAACAGTATTGGCAATTGGAAGATCCTAATGGAAGTATTATAGCTTCCGACGGCCCCGATCCAGTTGATGGTTTCGGGTGGACGGGAACTACTTCCTGCCCATCTTGCTTCTCTCCTTCGAATATTGCTGTCAACTTCACTTCTTTTTCCACTGCTGAAATTAGTTTTATAGATGGTAATTCCCCAATAGCCCCTTCCTATAACTTTGAGTATGGCCCAAGTGGTTTTACCCAGGGAACCGGCACTATGCTCTCCGGTGGGAATCCTACTACAATATCAGGACTCAGTTCTATTCTTTATGATGTCTATGTACAAACCGATTGTAATGGGGATCTATCGGATTGGTCAGGACCGGTCTCCTTCTACGGTTACTGTATTCCTGCCCCCTCTTCGGTCGATGGTGATGGTATAGTAAATGTAAATATGGGTTCCATTAATAACTCTACGGGTGCAGAACCGGGCAACTACGGAAATTATACAGCCTTTTCTGCGGATGCCCCCCAAGGAGAACCCCTTACCATCGATATTACACTCGAAACAGGATATGATTATTACCTCTGGGCCTGGGTGGACTGGAATAATGACTTGGATTTCACCGATCCGGGAGAAGAATATTATTTAGGAGAATCTACAGCCGACGTCCCGACAACCTATAATGCATTAATTACCGTACCTGCTACAGCTTCATTAGGTAATCATGTCATCAGAATTGGAGGCTCCGATAGCGGGCTAAGTAATACTTCTCCTTCGGATCCTTGTTATACCGGATCATATGCTGCATTCGAAGATTATACTTTAAATGTAATTCCTCCTTTATCTTGTGGCGCCACAGGAACACCTACCGTTACCAATATCACAGCATTTGATGCCAGTGTAAGTTGGGTGGCCCAGGGCAGCGAAACAGTATGGGATATCGAAGTCGTTCCCTCAGGCACACAACCTACAGGTACGCCGACTTATGATGACGTGACCATGAGTCCGTTCCCCATTACAGGTCTGTCGCCAATAACCGAATACACCGTATATATCCGTGCAGACTGTGGTATGGACAATACCGATGTTTCTGTTTGGTTGAATACCTCTTTCGTTACACCATGTTCGACATTTACCCCTTATTACATTGAAGACTTCACTGATATGGGTTTCAATACTCCACCTCCTTGTTGGGAAGAAGCAGAAGGAGGGAATCCGAATACGGGTCCTACTCTAATAACCGATAGCAACTGGACAAGTGATGACTTCGGTAATCTTGGACTGAGTAATTCGGCAAAAATCAATATATATTTTACAGGCAATTCCGAATGGCTGTTATCTCCCCAATTTGATCTGACGACCGGTGGTCCTTTCGAGGCTAAATTCGACTTTTCCATCGTCCAATGGAATACCAACGACGCCGCTAACCTCGGCTCTGATGATGAAGTCCATTTTCTTATAAGTGATGATGGAGGTACAACATGGACGGCTTTACAAACCTGGACGGCCGCTGATAACATTGATCCTGCCGGAGAAACCCTTACTTTCGACTTGAGTTCTTATGATGGCAATATAATACAATTTGCATTTTGGGCAACAAATGGCATTGTCGAAGATGAAGCCGACAATGATATTTTCATTGATAATTTCATCGTCAAAATACGCCCTCAGAATGATATGTCTGTTTCGAATATCATTGCCCCACAAACAGGTTGCGGAATGGGACTCGAAGACATTACCATCGAATTGTTTAATGCAGGATATTCCACTCAGGGAGGATTTTTTGTCAATTATGCTGTCAACGGTGTGGTTCAGGCCGGCTCTCCGGATGGTTTTGTAGCCAGCAATATCAATTCAGCCCAAACCACCACCTATACATTCAATACACCATATGACTTTTCAACAAACGGTGATTATGTCATTCAAGCTTGGCCGGAACTGCCCGGCGAGGAAGATGTCAGTAATGACACCTTCACTATTGTCATCAATAATTCTCCGGCTATTAATTCACTTCCCTACAATGTGGATTTTGAAACAGGTGATGGTGGATTCTTTGCAACTAATGAAAGTGGTTCATCTACTACTGTTTGGACTTTAGGTACTCCGGCAGGTGGTACTATTAATACTGCCAACAGTGGGACGAATGCATTCGCAACCAATCTAACAGGTTTCTACGGAGGCAATACGCTTACGTATTTGAACTCTCCCTGTTTCGACTTTTCAAGTTATACCGTTGACCCTGAAATTTCTTTTGCTTTTAATTTGGATTCGGAAACGGATTACGACGGTTTTTGGTTGGAAATTTCACTAGATGGAGGAAATACATGGGGCAAATTAGGAAATGCTACAGATCCAAGTTGGTATTCCGTCTCCACAGTTAGTGGAGATGAATACTTCCAAGGCAATTCCGGCGGATGGATGAATACCTCTCATTCCTTAGATGGAACCGCCGGCAGCCCGGCAGTTAAATTCCGTTTCGTATTCCTTTCGGATGGAGCTGTCTCTGACTTTGACGGTGCTGCCATCGATGACATTTCTATTACAGATGTATGTGCTTTAGGCTTCAATGTTTCGGCTGATATCACAGATGAAACCACCGCCAATATTTCTTTAGACGGAGAAATCATCGTGACTCCGACTACCGGTTCTACTCCGTTTGCTTATAATTGGAGTAATGGAGCAACCAATGACACCATCACAGGTTTGGAGACAGGGACTTATGTTGTAACCATAACAGATGCCGCAGGTTGTATGGCCGTAGAAACCTATATGGTAGGTTCCATATGTGAAGGAAATTTCATTGATGACATTTCATACACTCCCGAGACACAGAATACTGTTACCTCTGATGGTAGTATCACCGTTACAGCTAACTCCGTTCCACCTTATACTTTTGAATGGAGTACAGGAGATAACTCCTCTGATCCAAATGGAACCAGTACCTTATCCAACCTTCCGGCAGATGTTTATTCGGTTACGATTACGGATGGAGCCGGCTGTCAAGCAGTATCTACTATCGTTGTCACATCTGTCTGTCCTGTTAATCTTGCTTCTACCTATAATGCATCCGATGAAACGATTGAAGGGGCATCGGACGGTTCGATTACCGTTAACCCTACTTCTGGTTCAGGGCCTTATTCTTATAATTGGAGTAGTGGTGGAACATCCGAAACTGAAACAGGATTAGCTGCGGGAAGTTACTCGGTTACGATTACGGATGCCAATGGCTGTGAAGAGATTCTAACTGTTGATTTAATAGCAACCTGTCCTTCCAGTTTAGGCTTGAGTGCTTCTGCTACTGACGAAAGCATACAAGGAGCTAGTGATGGGACTGCATCCGCAAGTACTTCGGCAGGAGCGATTCCTTTTTCTTATGAATGGAACAACGGCGAAACGGGAAATACCATTATCAACTTGGCTCCCGGCACCTATACGGTTACGGTGACTGATAACAATGGATGCCAAGAGGTGAATTCCGTTACAGTCAACCAAGGTTCACCTCCTGTCAGTATTGACGAAATAGACATTGTAGGTAGCTTAGCATTAGCACCAAATCCTACAAAAGGTATTAGCTATTTGGATATTAGGTTTACCCAAGCTATTCCACTCAAGGTTGATCTTGTCAGTTTAGTAGGACAGGTTCTTTCATCTTATGAATTCGATAATACTTCAGGAGAAAATATCCGCTTGGATATCAGTGATGTGCCTTCCGGTATTTACTTTATCCGATTGAATATTGATGGGCAAATTCATACGGAAAGACTCGTAAAATCTTATTAAACTTCAGGCCATTACCCAAAAATGCCCTGCCATTATCAATGGCAGGGCATTTTTTATTATTAGAATATCGTAATTCATTTAAACATCATAACTAATTTCCACTTCGGGAGTAGTGGGTTGGGCTTGACATGTCAATATATATCCGTCTTGGACTTCG
>JAHDFN010000239.1 GCA_020628145.1 Saprospiraceae bacterium
GATTTTTTCTGTAACAGCACATATTTTCATCCAGATATTTTATTTTTCCGAACTTGCGGAAGCAAACAATTAAATATTATATATTAGGTCGATATCCTAAAACGATGCAAAAGTAATAATTAAAATAATAATTATCCAAAATGAAGAAAACAAGCATTTTCTCATTCTTATTTTTAATAGCCCTTATGGTTACACAGGCCTGTAACAGTGGTAAGAAAATTGAGAATGATAATACCGATAAGGCCGATGATAGTGTTACTGAAAAACCAGATGAACAATGCAAAAATACTGCAACCGTAATGGATTATACCGGGCTAGACGGATGTAAATACATGTTGAAATTGGAGAATGGTAGAATACTTCTACCCAATATTAGTTCAAGGGATATTTTTGATTATAATGATTTTGCCAAAGCCAGAAAAGTCAGTGTCGGATATTATAATAAATCTATCATGAATACCTGTATGAAAGGCCAGACCGTGGAAATCACATGTTGTAGAATTTTGGAGGAAGGTAGCCCACTCAAACCTGAAACCAGCGAATATTAAATCCGTTTATGAATCCGAATCTAGATCCGAATAAGGATAACCTGCCTACTGAGGAGATAAAGGTAGAAAAAGCTTTGCGTCCCAAAATGCTGAAGGATTTCAGTGGGCAGCCCAAACTCGTACAAAACCTTGAAGTATTCATCCTTGCTGCAAGGCAACGGGAAGAAGCCTTGGATCATGTACTGTTACATGGCCCACCGGGATTGGGGAAAACGACGCTTAGCCATATTATCTCCAATGAAATGCAGGCCGAAATGAAAATGAGTTCCGGCCCTGTCTTGGAAAAGCCCGGCGATCTGGCCGGTCTCCTTACGAATCTGAATGAAGGGGATGTTTTATTTATTGATGAAATACATCGTTTGAATAATGTAGTGGAAGAATATCTTTATTCTGCTATGGAAGATTATCGAATCGATATCATGATCGATAGCGGCCCCAATGCACGGAGTATCCAAATTAACCTGAATCCTTTTACCCTTGTGGGTGCGACCACCCGTATGGGTTTGCTTACTGCCCCCATGCGAGCCCGGTTCGGAATTACTTTCCTATTGGATTATTATGACGTCCCTACCCTTTCGAAAATCATCAAAAGATCTGCGGAAATCCTGAAAGTCCCTATTGAAGATGACGGAGCATTGGAAATTGCCGGAAGGAGTCGGGGAACTCCGAGGATTGCCAATGCTTTGCTTAGGCGGATACGTGATTTCGCACAGGTTAAAGGAAATGGCAGAATTGACATAGGAATCGCCAAATTCGGATTGTCCGCCTTGAATGTGGATGAGGGAGGCTTGGATGAGATGGATAATAGAATTCTGAATACGATCATTAATAAATTCAAGGGGGGACCGGTGGGAATCACAACTATTGCCACTGCTGTCGGAGAAGAACCGGGAACGATAGAAGAAGTCCATGAACCGTTTCTAATCATGGAAGGTTATATCCAACGAACACCACGGGGGCGTGAAGCGACGCTAAAGGCTTACGAGCATTTAGGTATCGTACCTCCTAGTCAGACCGGAAAGTTATTTTAAAATGAATCGTGTTATTAAGTGGTTGG
Organism: Saprospiraceae bacterium; assembly: GCA_020628145.1. Taxonomy (GTDB): domain Bacteria; phylum Bacteroidota; class Bacteroidia; order Chitinophagales; family Saprospiraceae; genus JAHDCE01. Next base: position 1,606 of record JAHDFN010000239.1, read on the forward strand.
CTGGCGGAATTTTAATTTCGGTTTTATATTTTTTCGGATGCAGGTATTTCCCTGCCCTTCCCGGCTATCACGAATTTCATTTTACTCAGAAAAAATACGAAAAGGAAATCCAAAACATTCATATAATCCGAAAATCCCTTTCAGAAGAATACCGAATTTCGTCACAAAAAGAAAAAGTTTTAAAGAGGGCAGCATTACAATTCCGGGAATCTTTGGATTATGTCTTATTCCCCTATTGGTTCGGAACGGATTATGATTTTTATGGAAATACGGAAACACCGGGAAAAGGCGAAATCGCCTGTGGTTATTTTGTTACGACTTTATTGGAAGACATGGGAATGGAAATCGATCGGGCAGGTTTGGCAAAAATGGCCTCTGAGGATATGATAAAGAAATTAGTCACATCTCCTTCAATAAAAAGATATTCAAACCGACCATTAAAAGAAGTCATTCAAAACATCGAATCGGAGGGAAAAGGCGTTTATATTATTGGATTAGATACACATACCGGATTTATTATCAATAGTGGTAACGGAATTTATTTTATTCATGCCAGTGGTCGTTACCCTTGGCAAGTTGTAGAAGAAGAAATTACACATAGCGAAGTATTGAATATCTCGAATTACCGTGTCACGGCCAATTTAACCCAAGATGAATTATTCTTAAAAAATTGGTTAATTAGTGGTCGTTAAATTTGTAATAAAGATTTCTATTCATACCTTGCAAAGTCTTTGTTATAAAACCATAATCTTATCATCCCGACCAATTGTTGACACACATTTTTACACATACACAATTTCCCAATAAACAACATCCTAAAAATCATTTGAATTGATTTTGGATTTTTTAAAAATTAAACTTTATGACATAAGACAAATTAATATTACTCCACACAGGCAATTACTAGGAATTAAATTATTATTCATCCCATTAAAAATTAAAGGGGAATTAAATTAAGATGAAAATGAAAATCGGAATTTATGTTGATGCATCAAATATCAGCATGAGTGGCGGATATGCCATGCGTTATGATATATTAAAAGAATATTGCCTCGGAAGTGCGCCACCATCAAGGTTAACTACTTACCTTGCTTACGATAAGGAAAGAGCAAAAGAAGATCCCGTCTATAGGAATAAACAACAGAATTATTTTTCCATCCTGCGGAATTTCGGATATAAGATCGTCATTAAACAAATCCGGCGTTTTATCGGTGAAAGTGGCGAAGAATATTTAAAGTCCAATGCGGATTTGGATATGGCAGTGGACATTATTATGCAATCCAACAATCTGGACAAGGTCGTTTTGCTTACAGGCGATGGCGATTTTAAAAAGGTAGTAAGGACGATCCAGAACATGGGGGTTCGTGTGGAAGTTATTGCTTTCAGGAATATTTCCCGTGATTTAATTTATGAAAGCGATACCTATACTTCGGGTTTTGTTATTCCAAATCTCATCCCGATTGACAATCAGGAATATGATGACTGGGGACTACTCGGTTCTAGGGTGAGAGGGCTGTGTTATGAAATACAATTCAAACACACATTCGGTTTTTTCAAGTATATGGATTTGGATTTTAATTACCAACCCGCATTTTTCCACTTTTCAGAATTACCCAACGGTTACCCTCCAAAACATGAAGGAATCTATGAATTCGATTTGGAAGAAAATGAAAAAGGAGTTCTGGCAAAAAACATTCAATTTATTTATTAGGGGTGGGAATTTATAATTCTTTTTGATCTTGAGAAAAGACAAGGGAGATTTTCCATCCGGAAAATCTCCCTTATTGAATTAACATTGGAATATTGTCAAAAACGAAAAACGGGATCTCAATTTTTTATTTTCCTAAGGATTTTAAAGAGTGTTGAATTATATTTCCAAACCCTGGAATAGGCTTTTTGCACTGCACCACAATCTCGCCTTACTTTTTCCACTTGGGGCAACATCGAACCCTGAAAATCAAAAGATTTGAGTTTTTCTTCCTGACTTGCATATTGGATGGCTTTCCAAATCAGGTAAATACCTGCTCCACTATTTCTCAGGTCGGGGTTCTCCCCTGCCAAATGAAGATGTGCCGTTTCGTCACCTAGTGTCAGATACAATACCGAATGGATTTGCCCCTGTTTATCTTGGGCAAAGAATATCTTATTTCGACATTCCATATATAGACGACTATCGAATTGTTCTAACAATTCAAAATCGTAAATCATATCCATGTCCTGTCGTTCGAAAGTCATTTTTGCCGTATCATAAAAGTCTTCCAAAGTACGATCCGTAACCACTTCAACCAGATTTTCCGCTTTGCGGATTTTATTCCGATAGTTGGAAGAAAATCCTTCCCAGACCTTATCAAGATTGGTAATATCTTCTATAACATAAGTGTACATGGAAGTTTGCTCGAAACCATCCCATTTGAATGGGAGCCAATTGGTAACCGAATGATGGAAGTTCTGATCGAAGCCATCGAATTTGGGCAGGAGAGAAATCAGTTCCTTCATTAATTTTATTTCCTGTCCGGGTCGTCGGAAATCAGGACGGATAAACGGCCCCATGGTCTGAGTAAAGAAATGTTGGGTAATATAATTGAACATTCCTTTTTTCTTCATTACAAAAGGGAGGGAAGCAATGATTTCATTATTCCGCTTTACCATTACCACATCCCACTTATCTCCATAGACGGCATCGAGATACCAATCTTTGGAAAAAATGGGCATATCCGGTTGTGTTCGGGCGAATTCCCGATATTCGGGATGTTTTTGATTTGAAAGTAGCACGGCACAAATATAATAACGAAATAATCCCTAAAGCCGATTCAGGCAGGTTTAATGCTTATATCCGAACTTCTTCAACATATTATCATCATCCCTCCAATTGTCTTTCACCTTGACTAATAGTTCAAGAAAGACTTTCTTTTCGAGGAATTTCTCGATATCCTTACGGGATTCGATACCCAATCGTTTAATGGCAGAACCACCCTTTCCTATCAGGATGTACTTCTGTGTTTTACGCATGACGAATATGGATGCCGATATGCGCACGATGTCTTCTTCTTCTTGGAAAAACTCTACCGCTACTTCACAAGAGTATGGAACTTCCTCCCGATAAAGCATGAGGATTTTTTCCCTGATAATTTCACTGACAAAAAATCTTTCCGACCTATCTGTCAGCTGATCCTTCGGATAATAGGCAGGACCTTCATCCAATTGTTCCAAAATCAATTGGAATAGTTTTTCCGTATTGTCCTTGTTTAATGCCGATATGGGAATCGTTTCTTTGAAATCTACCTTTTCATTCCACCATTGAATCCATTTCAATACATCGATGGATTCATTATCATCAATTTTATTGACAATAAGAAATAGAGGGGCCTCTACCTTATTCAATCGATCTATTATAGGATCGTCGTCTTCGTATTTTTCTCCCGGCTCGGTCATAAATAACATGACATCGGCATCTTCAAAAGTAGTCCAGACGAATTTATTCATGCTTTCATGCATCTTATAAATAGGATCCCTTACAATTCCGGGAGTATCCGAAAACACAACTTGATAATCATCCCCATTTACAATCCCGATAATTCGATGACGGGTCGTTTGTGGCTTATTGGTGATAATGGACATCCTCTCACCTACCAAGGCATTCATGAGTGTGGATTTGCCCACATTGGGGCGGCCGATGATATTGACAAAACCTGATTTATGCAATTTTCTTTTTTTTGCAAAGTTAGTTTTTTGTATTACCAATTCATAGAAGGACAATGAACTCGTTTCCTTGCTCCCCTCCATTCCAAGATTTGGACAATCGATAATTCAGGTCCTCCCCTTCCATTACTGGCAATTGCCAAAGAAGAAGCATTAATATCATAGGAAAACGTAAGTGAAGTCTTTTTCACATTCATACGGACGGAAGCGATTAATGCATCGAAACCGCTGACACCATCAAATTCGAAATACCATCTTCCCCATAATCCGAAAAAGAAGGCCATTCCCTTGTCTCTTCTATTTTTCGCATGGGTACGGTATCTCCAAAAGGAACCCATTGTGATTTCACGATGAGGCCCCTGATCCATAAAGATGGCACTAGGCATAATATTCATATGCTTACTCAGGTAAATATCCGCCCCTCCATGAAATATTAATTTCCGGTAAAGGATTTCAGGAGGTCTGTCTTCCGTATATAAACCGAAATCGACATTAGGCCGATTGATATGACTTAATGATGCTCCCAGATAATACATATGTTTCTTGAGTTTCATTTCATGAAACCAACCTACTCCGATAGACCAATCCATGTACAGAAGATTATTATCTAAGCCGTTGTTTATTTCAGGTTCATCATCAAAAGCAATTATTTTGGAATAATCCACATTATGGCCTATTACTCCGAATTTGGCAGCAACGGTAATCAATTTCTTACCATAAAAACCATCAAGGGTTTTCAAGCCTGAAATCGATAAATGACTTCCATAAGATCGGAAATCCAAATCCCCTGCACGATCTGAAAAGAACTCCAAGCCAAAGGCAAAAGCGGAATTCCGACCGAATAAAGTCCGGGTTTTCATATCAACCGCACCATACATGGTTTGGTAATTGGTCGTCACACTGCTCCATTGGCTTTTGAAATTGGCGGCAAGCCTCAAATCCCCTTCAAACATCCCGGCCATTGCGGGATTCAGATAAATAGGACTCGCATGGATGTGTGAAAAATGTATATCCTGCCCATTGGCCACCGAAAGCCAACATATACATAA
>JAHDFN010000240.1 GCA_020628145.1 Saprospiraceae bacterium
CTATCACTATTGATAAAAACGGTATCAATATATTGTCCTGATTCTAGAGGTTCGAAAAGAACCGTAATCCATGCACCATTATCCTGCATAATAGAATCAGGAATGCTCAACAATGAATAATAATCAGAATCCAAGAAATAATCATTTATAGTAATAGGTAAACAACCCGTATTTTCCAGATAAAAACTATCAATGGCAACCTCGCCGACAAGCAATGTGTCGAAGGTCAGGCAGGAACCGGAAGGATATACCAGTTCTCCACTTTGTTCAATAATATTAATTTCTATCGGGATAGTTAAATGTGGTGTATAAGGACTATTCGTATGTATTTCAATGGTATCAAAGTATATTCCGGGTAAAGCCCCCTCCATATCCATCGATAAGGAAACCCAAGTAGAATCTTCGACTGGAACAGTACCCGATTCAGGTGAAACGACAAATTCATTCATTCCATAAATTTGAATTTCCACGTCATCAATGGCCCATGCATCGTATCCACTTCCAAAATGATCAAATTGACGTATCCGAATTCTTGTTTGTGGACTGAATGCATCTGCAGGAAGTTCTATATTAACCTGATTCCAATTTTGGAATTCTATTATATCCACATAGCTTCCGACGTCAACCCATGAAAATCCACCCAATGAATATTCCACCAACACGTAATCACCAGCATCAAGATCTTCGCAATCACCGTTATTATTCGCATACCACATATAAAACGAAATATTACCTCCTTCTGATAAATCCAAAGGAATCGTTTGAAGTTGTCTGAATCCTGAACCATTAAAAACATATGCTCCATCCCCGGTATTTGTACCACATGTATTAAGAATATCTCCTGTTCCGATTTCCCATATATCATAATTAATGGTAGAACCTTCAAAATCATCCGATAGACTAAAAACAAACTCCCATTCCAGATCTCCATTACCCGTATTATAAATATCGAAACCACCCATTGCCGAGGTATCACTACATAGGTTTTGTACTAATTGGATAGGTGTCGGAGCAACTTCTATGTTAGATAAACCATAAACATTTCCTTCCAAACAATAGGACTGGGTCACCCCATCGGCATCAAAAAGAATCATCCCCAAATGATTACCTACCTGTGGGGTAGAAAACGTTACCGGAATAATTGCCGATTCATCCGGCGGCAGAAACAACGTATTGGCTGGATCAGTAGAAAAGGCAATGTTATCTGTAGAGAAGTTATTCAAAAACAAGGTGTCACATCCTGAATTCAATATTTCAACACCGGCTGTTTCCATACCGTTTTCGGGTATGGTTGGAAATATCAAACATGTATCCGGAAGCGTAACTACCCCTTCTCCTTCTATATCCATGGTTATCGGGATTGTAAATGGGGAGTTGAGCGGATCATTCGAATAAATAATTACCGAAGAATTATAGACACCCTCTGTTAAATTATTCCTTTGAATTGTCATCTCCAACCAAAGACTGTCACCGCTCCCTACGATTCCCTCACTAGGGCTTACATCAGAAGTTTCTGAAGAAATCGAGAAATCATCTATTGCCCAATTGTCTGTATTGACACCATCATGTTGATTCTGACGAATACTGAAAATTGTCGGAACCCCTTGAGCATCCTGAGGAATCGGTACAATGACTTTTTGAAATTCAAAATAGTCTGAAAAAATATTATAGTTGATTATTGATGTATATGTTACCCCATCATCAATACTATAGAATACCGTCACATATTCCGAACCTGATACTGCTTCACAAGGAGGTGAACCCGAACCATAGTGTAAATAAAAACTCAACTCGCTGTTTTCATTGAATATGAAAGGGTGGGTAATGGCTTCCCTAACAGAAGAACCATTAAAATATAAGGCAGTATTACCTGAAAAGGCTGTACATCCTACATCAATTACTCCTGATGTGAATGCCCATATGTCATTATTGGGAACGCCTCCTTCAAAATCATCGAAAAGAGCTTGGCCGTTTGTTTCAAAATCCAAATCTCCATTTCCTGTATTCACAACCCAAACACCCGTGATGATCGAGTCCTCACAGTTCGGAAAATCAACATATAATGAATCAGGATTGACTATCAGGTTCGGAACCCCTACTGCCACTCCATTCAGACATATGGATTCGCTCAAACTTCCATCATATTGGACTACCAGGGTATCTAAGTAGTTTCCGGCCATTAGGGGTGAAAATGTTACGGTCACCAACATGGAATCATTAGGGGCTATCGTATCAGTAGGATAGTCATATTGGAATACGGGATCGGCATTGGTCATACCGTCTATCATGATGTCTGCACAGCCCGTATTATACAATATAAAACTATCAACGGCAGATGTATTTTCTTGTATTGTATCGAAGACAATACAGGTAGTACCAGAGTGTAATTCTCCAACTCCCATTATCTCGTAATTGATGGGAAGCACATATTCGGAAGCCAGGGGATCATTCGTAAATATCGACAGTTGCGTATTATACAGTCCTGCTGTCAACCCATTCCGTTCTATCGTAACTTCAACCCATAGGCTATCTCCGGGGAAAACAGTTCCGGATGAAGGGTTAGTTATAGTACTATTAATACCATTAATATAAAAATCATCTATTGCCCAATGATCCGTACCAAAACCGGAATTAAAAACCTGACGTATCCTATAATACGCTTCCTCTCCTGATAAAAAAGATGGTATAGTTGCAACTATAGGTGAAAACAAAGAATAGTCAAACAGGTTAACATATGCCTCCAGTTCTGTGAATAATACACCGTCCAAACTATATTCCAAAACCACGTACTCACCGCCGTCCACATCTTCACATGGACTTCCCCCTGTTCCATATTTGAGATGGAAGCCGATTTCGGAACCCACCGCCAATGTCATCGGTATTGTTGTTGCTTCTCTATTGGAAGTATTACCAAACCAAAGGGCGGTATTTCCTGTAGAAGAACCACAATTGGCATTTATTTCTCCCGTCGTATTCAACCATACATCCGAATTGGGAAAAATTCCTTCAAAATCATCCTCTAAGGATATGCCTCCTACATCGACAATCAAATCACCGGTTCCGGTGTTGGCAATCCAGATCCCTGTTGTAATGGAGTCCTCACAATTCGGAAAATCAATATTCAACATATTGGGATTAATCGTAAATCCTCCCGGAGGTTGGACATTCACATATATGGTATCCATCCCTGACGATACGCAATTCGTACTGGTCAAAACGATTTCCTTTAGCCCCGGATTCAAATAGGTATGTGATGGGGTAGCTTCCGTACTGATTGTTCCATCTCCAAAGTCCCAGAGCCATTCGTAAGGAGATTCCAAACTTGAATCCTGAAAATTAATTTCTTCCCCAAGGGCAGGGTTATTATTATCTACCTGGGCAATAACATTAATAGGATCCTGCGGTCCAATTATAGCATTCCAGTGGATTTCAAATCCGGAATATGTAACACTTCCATCAGTATCCCAAACTACAAACACCTCTCCTGTACTCGTTTGTATTGAAGTAGGAATATTCCCCGAATAACTACCAATCAGAGGAGCCGCATCATTCGGCCCATCATATATCCTTAAATAATCATATCCGGATTCAACATTGAATTCGATAACATCCATTGTAATCTCCAAAGCACATGGCGGACTGATTAAAAGTTCACAATAATCGTTGTTTCCATAACCTCCTGTTGCTCCCCCCGGATCGTAAAAGATACCTGAAGGAGATGTAGATACATTAAGATTACACAGGTTAAACGCATTCACAATATGTATATAATCCGGGATGAGTAAGGTATCACTGCCATATGTATTGTGTACAATCAACTGGACATCGTAAAATCCTAAATTGCTATAGGTTATCTGTTCGTCTTGGTTCGTGGAGGAAACCATATCTGCTCCGGGGAAAGACCATTCCCATGACGTAGGCAAATTCAAGGACAAGTCTTCAAATGAAATAGTTTGCCCAACAAGGGCAGAAGTAATGTCTGCTGTAAAGTCAGCAATAGGCGGATTGGTATTGGGCAATATTGTAATGGCATAATCTTCTACCTGTCCATCATTGCTTATCGTACATGCATCAGGAATAACAACATCATCCGCAGCAATCCTCATCCTTAGTTCGGTATTGTATATCTGCCCCGCAGGGATAACAACATTACCTGCATGTTGTATTGACAATATGGTTGAAGATTCTAAAATGAGTTCATCATCAGTAAAATCCGAATCCTGGTTCAAGTCTATCCATATCTTAAGATATGATGATGAATTCATGGAAATTTCATATGGGTAAACATTCCCTTCCGTGACAACCGTAGAGTAGTAACAGGTGAAATCTTCGTAACCGGATAGGCTCCCGTCACTCTGGTTAAGGATATCATTGAATTGGACTTCGATTATCCCCGTGTTGGATGAAGGAGAAGAAGGTGTCGGTTGACAATTAGCCGAACTCAAATTACCAATGTCCTCAATGACCAATGGAACTTGCATTACTATGGTATCCGAAGTATTACAGTTTATATTTCCATTAGCAATCAAACTGACTATATAAGATCCGGGAGCCGTATAAGTATGGAGCGGATTAGTGGATGTACTCGTATTTCCATCTCCGAAGTCCCATTCATAACTCGTGCCATTAATAGATAGGTTATTAAATTGTATGGCTGCAGGTGTAACGCAACTATATAAGGAAGAAGGGTTGAAATCCGCCACAACAGCATTGGCAAAAACACCGCCTACCCCTACAGCATGCCAGGCATTAGTCACCGCAACGACTTCATCCGAACAGCTACCAAACAAATCTTCGGCAGCCAATATGGAAAATGTTCTTGCATCGATATATTGGGAGCTTTGATTGAGATAGACACTGAGTGTACGGAAGGCAATTTGTGCGGCATTATCCATACCTATGGACTGTACATTATAGACATCACCATTATCATTCGTACCACTACCACCTTCGGCTAATAAATAAAACCAAAAGTTTTGCACGCCACTATTGATATGTACTCCACCATTGTCAAAACTGCCAAACTCCCAAAAATTCCCCTGATAAGTATCCGGGTCACCCAAGGAATTCGGATCCTGTATATTTCTTATCGAACTACCATTCAAATTACATTCATTAGCCAACAACCAAGAAAAATCATTGGGTTTGGCATAATACTCCACCATACTTCCGAAAATGTCACTGAAAGATTCATTCAATGCACCTGATTCATATGAATAAATCAATCCGGCTGAATTTTCAGTAACTCCATGCGTAATTTCATGACCGACCACATCCAAAGTGGTCAAAGGGTTATATTCTATTCCATTTCCATCACCATAAGTCATACGTGTCCCATCCCAAAAGGCATTATTCATACTCCCATAACTCACATAACTATATAAGGGACTATCAGCATTATCATATGAAAACCAATTGTGTTCCAAGGCAAAATAGTCATAGGTCATTTCGGTTCCCCAATGGGCATCCAATTTGTTCGCATTATCTACAGCATTGCCATAATCCCAATCATTTGTTGAGTTTTGTGGGATAATTGCTTGGCCATAATCAGCAACCCCCTGGCAGTCATAAGTATAGATTCCGCCGCCCCTTGACTCGTCCTGTAGTTCATATTGAGCTGAAGTATTCGCCCTAAAAGTAGTAATTGCCCTATTTCCACTATACTCAGTCTCTGCAGTACCGGCCTCATCAATCGTATGTACTTTTTCCTCGACAAATAATATATCTCCGTTAATAGCATCAACAAATACAATGTTTCTGGACAATGGTTCTTTGGCATAAATATTCAGTTGGTAAGCCAACCGTAATCGACCACCAAGATTAGGAAGGGATGATGGGAAATAACACAGTTCGAATTCAGGGAAAAAAGTAGCTGATTGATCCTTTTGTTCTTTTTTGATAAACTCTTCCATCGATTCGATTTCCCACATGTATTGTTTGGCCGAAATATGCTTTTTGGCAAATCCCAATGCACTTTCTCCTGTCAGTAGGTTATTGGATTCTGATGAAGGTGGGCGGGCAGTAGATATTTCGCCACTCATAGAATGTAAATTCCCTTCTCGATAATGTACAACCAAGGTAGCTGCGTAAATAGGAATTCCATCATAGGTTTGCTGATATCTATGATGGGACATTCCCAGACGATCTTCCAAAGCCTTTCCTTTGGGGGACATGCCCCATTTATTGGATAAATCAAAAGATCGCTGAAGAATCCCTTCCAAATCATTGGACAAAACATTGTCCTCGAAAACCACATGGGAGGGTGTTACTTTGTTTGCGTGTCGTATGGTATTAAGAATTTGGGCATCAAGTGAGGAACAAACAGTTAACAAGGTA
>JAHDFN010000015.1 GCA_020628145.1 Saprospiraceae bacterium
TTTTTATTTTCAAATCCTTTTCAGGATACCCTGGCAAATAAAAAGCAGGACACATTTAAAGCTTTCTCCGGGGTAGAGTCCGTTGAAATTCCAAGAAAATTCAGTAGCGGAAATTACTTCATCCGGAAGATTAGTATTGAAATCAACCTGTTGCACCCATTCATCCAGTGTAATATTCGCCGTACCTTTAAGGATGGTCGTACCTGTATTCGTCCAACTGAAAACAAAACCTACTGTTTCATCACAGATAGTCAATCCACTTGAAATGTAAGAAGACAACTCTACGATGGTATCGGTGGGTGCGAAACCGAAATCGTAATTGGTCAGATTGGTTGAATCCGTAACATTTATAAAATAGGAACTGCTATCGGAAGTCAGATACCAATCCGGATCAGGGACATAGTTGATTTCGTAAGTACCGTCTTCATAATATAATTGATAATCCGAATTTCCGGTAAAGAAGATAACGTCTTCCGGCTGTACGTTGATGGCGATGATATCCAGCGGACGATCACCCTCATCATAAATTCCATTGCCATTGACATCCCAATATGTAGTACCTGAAACCGTACTGACAGGCCCTTTATTCTTAAACCACTCTAAACCGCCAAATCCTATCGGTGATTGAAGTTTCAATAAATCGATGGCACCATCATTATCCCAATCGACGGCCGATATACCATAAATACGACTCCCATCATCCAATAAATTGGGAAAACCCATATCGCCGGCACCGTCATTCTGATACCAGAATATTTCATAGGTATCTGCCAAATATGAATACTGACCTGGTGTTGCAAGGATAATTGCAACATCCAAATCTCCATCAGCATCAAAATCGGCAGATCGGAAACCGATAATATTTTTGTTGTAACCAGATATATCTTCAGACATACTACTGACGTGAGCCGTAAAATTACCGGCACCATCATTTTGCATCATATAAAAATCTGATGAATTCGTAAAAGCTATATCGAGAATGCCATCACCATTATAATCATTAACATCCATATGTGAAGGAGAAAAAAGCTCAAAAATCAAATGATGGCTTACAAAGTTACCCGTACCATCATTATTATGCCAAAGCACCCTTCCACTATCTTCATGTATCTGAACAACATCCATATCCCCGTCTCCATCCACATCACTTATTCTAAAATGATCCGGAGACCAATTATTAAAATCCGGCACACCATAAACGAGGCCACCTTCCACATAATTCCCATTCCCCTCGTTTTCCAACCATTGAATTTTAAAATCGGCATCAAAGTAAACGATATCGGAATCACCATCTCCATCCATATCCTCTAAGCGGATACGCCCACGAGTATTTAAACCTGCACTGATTATATGTTCATTCCCAAAACTTCCGGCCCCATCGTTTTCATACCATGACAGAACATCCATAGTAATATCCGAAGCCAACACATCCGGATCGCCATCGCCATCCATATCAGAGATTGTGAAAGAAACCTGTGCGTTATTTATACATGGAATTATACTTTTCGGGATGGTAAAGTTATTGGTTCCGTTATTCAATTGTAAATAAACCCCTGTACTATTCGAATAAAGTAAGTCCATCCGACCATCCATATTCACATCTTCTTCCTGTATATACGACATGGATGTACGTCCGATGGGATTGATCTTTTCTCCTTCTATAAAGCCTTGACCCGGTACGTTTTTAAATCCGACTATCAAATCGAAATAATAAACGGTAGCCACTATATCCTTATAACCGTCATTATCCAAATCGGCGAAATAAATATTCTTTTCCATGTGACTCGTACTCAAACCGCCATAGATCACCTCTGATTGAAAAGAGCCAGCATCATTGTTTTCATGAAATACGATTTGTTCTCCCGATCCGGAAATCGTAACCAAATCCAAATCGCCATCGTTATCACAATCAGCTACATCCGCATTGACTAAAGAAAAAAGATTGTCAGCTATAAGGTGATGACTAATAAAACTACCTGTCCCGTCATTCTTATGCCATACCACCTTATCGGGCAACATTGTAATCACATCCGGGTCACCGTCACCATCCATATCCGCCGTTAATGTCCCTCGGAAATAACTACCTCCTCCAAAAATAAAATTCTGATTTTCCATAAAGTCACCCCCATCATTTTCAATCCACTGCGTCCCTTTTTGCGTTCCCCAAGCAAATGTCAGAACAGCATCATCATCCCCATCTCCGTCAATATCGGCCATACTGAACAAACCCGGCTCCGAAGAACTAATATTGACACTTTCCTTTTCTCCGAAACCGCCCGTTCCATCTCCTTTTTGAATGGTCAACAATGTATAATTGTAATAATATTCCAGATATACCAAATCCAGATCCCCATCTCCGTCCACATCATTGATTCGGATATCTACCATAGAACTTGTACTACCATCAATGACTTCTTTTAGAAAAGTACCATTACCGTTATTCCTATATAGATATCTCTTATTGATTGTGGCAGCCAGAATATCCAAATTACCATCTCCATCAAAATCCGCTGGCCGGACATATGTCAAATTTTCTTCCCCATCATCTATTTTATGCTGGACATCAAAGCCACCCTGTCCGTTATTTTCAAAGCAAACTGTTACCTGTGTTTCTATTCACACAAATAACATCCAAATCCCCATCCCCATCCACATCGGCAGGAACGGCATCATTCGGTTCATGCACAGCATGTTCTTTTAGATCAACAATCTCTTCAGGAGGAGCAAACAAAGTCTGCCCCATTGAGGCATAAGACAAAAACATGAAAAACAAAGCAAGGGTGTAATGTAATGTTGTTTTCATCATTAGGATTTTTAATAGAATTCGGAAAAGATTTTCCCATCGGATTTTATGGGCAGCCTAAAATACTAAAATTAATTTATATAAAAAACAAACCTCCGGTATTAGGAAATACCGGAGGTTGATTATTGTGGAAAAATGGTTTTTATTCCACAACGAAACGTTCAGTGAAAAAACCTTCGGGCAATTTTATTTCCATCCAATAAATACCGGCCGGCCAGGAATCCACATTTAATTCACTATTGACGGCAGTGGTTGAAGAAAATTCCTTTTGTTTCAATAACTGTCCCTGTGTATTATAAATATTGATAACGACATCCGTATGGTTATTCAATTCCATTTGTATGCGGATGATATCCGATGTAGGATTCGGGAATAATGAAAAATCGGAAACGGTTTCGAGATCTTCTACACTGATCGCCATAGGAACATATATGGCTTCTACCAAAGTACAATCATTCCCATCCGTAACGGTTACGGTATATTCCCCTTCGGCAAGATTGGAAATATCTTCGGTCATTCCGCCATTACTCCAAGTGTAGGTATAAGATCCTACACCTCCTGTCACCGTTATGCTAATGGCTCCATTATCCGTATCGCCAGCCGTTTGAATATCATCGACTATCAGCTCCAACACATCCGGTTCGGAAATGGTAGTTTCAGGGAGAACCAAAGTACAACCATTGGCATCCGTAACGGTAACATCATACATTCCGACTGATAAACCCGAAATACCGGCTGTGGTTTCTTGATTCGACCAAGCATAAGCATAAGGCATGATTCCTCCCGATGCGGCAACTTCAACCGAGCCGTCGGCAGCCCCGTTACAAGAAACATTGGTCATGGTCATGTATTCGGCGGACAGAGCATCCGATTCATTTATATTGAACGTAGCAGATGAGCCGGTACATCCATTCGCATCTGTTACGACAAGGACATAACTTCCTGCTTCTATTCCCATCAAATCTTTTGTATCCGCACCGTTATCCCAAGCAAAGGTATAATCTCCGGTTCCCCCAATCACATCCACAACTATTGCTCCATCATTCCCTCCATTACAGGTCACATCGGTCAAGCTGAGTGGAACAATAGAGATTTCTGCGGGTTCAATGATCATAGCTGTTATACTTGAAGAACACATATTGACATCCGTAACGGTACAGATATATGTACCTCCGGTAAGATTGGCAAGATTCGATGTCATCGTACCATCCTCCCACAAAAAAGTATAAGGTGAAGTCCCTCCTGTCACAGCTATATCAACTGCACCATCACTGCCTCCATTACAGGTAGGATTGGATTGTTGTGCTATCTGGGCCGTAGGGCCATCCTGGTTTCCGACCGTAATGGTTTTTTCGGCAGAGCAGCCATTACCATCTGTTACGATTACAATATAATCACCTGCCATCAAATTCTGAAGGACGGACATCATTCCACCGGTATTCCATGAATAGGAATAATTACCATCTCCACCAGAAGCAGTCACCGCTATTTCTCCCGATGCATTTCCACAACTAGCTTGTTGGATGGTTTCGGAAATCATGATTTCATTCACTGTATTTCCGACCGTAATGGTTTTTTCGGCAGAGCAACCGTTACCATCTGTAACTATAACGGTATAATCGCCTGCTGACACATTCTGTAAGGTGGACATCATTCCACCTGTATTCCATGAATAAGAATAATTACCATCTCCACCAGAAGCAGTCACCGCTATTTCTCCCGATGCATTTCCACAGGTTTCATTTTGCACCGTTTCTGAAATTGTAATTTCTTCAATCGTATTACCAATCGTGAATGAAGCGGGACTACAGATTAATACATTATCAATACGGTAAGTAGATGTGGAATCTACGGGGTTACCCCTGTATTCGAATCCCACATACCCGGTTCCGCCCGTTGGCAGATAAACATCTCCTGAAAATATTCTTTCGTAATTGGATTCATTCATCCCGGCCAATCTCGGATTCAATTGAGACCATGTAGCTGTCGTAACATCTCCTGAAAAATCATTGGAAAACCAAACGGTCAGACCATCATGCCCCCAAAAAGCGGTTTCCGTTTCGAAATTGAGGATTTTCTGTGTTGACAAATCGATGGAAGGGGAAACCAACCATGTTTCATTATGAGCGGAAGTGGATTGGAACGATTGCATATGGGCAAAAACATCACCGTTAAAATCCCGATAAATCCAAGTTTCAACACCTTGTACAGCAACATTCGTCCAACCTGTTTCCATAACAGGATCAAAAGCGACACCATCTTGAAAATCCGTTAGGACATCGCAATCTCCGATATTCATACCTTCATCCACACAGCCATTGGCATCCGTTACGGTAACAGCATATGTTCCCGCAGATAAGCCACTGATTGAACTACCCGACATACCATTATTCCATTGATAGGTATAAGGTGCGGCACCTCCTAACGATTCGATGGAAATGCTACCCATTCCATTACTACAACTCTCATCCATACTAGCGGTCAAAGCCATTTCAATCTGTCCACATAAATCGGCACAATTGGTATTACTGGCTCCGACCGTTACCATACCTGTCCCTGTACAACCATTGGCATCTGTCACCGTAACGATATAATCACCGGCTGCGATTCCTTGTAGAGGATTCGTATCTCCACCATTGTTCCAAGCAAATGCAAAAGGAGCTACGCCATTGGTTATTGAAACAGATGCTGCTCCATTGAGTGTGCCGCATTCTTCATCCGTAGGGGACAAAGTCATGTCCAAGGTTACATTTATGTTTTCCAATACAACAGTATTGGTCGGTTCACAAATCGTGATATTATCTATCCTATAGGTGGAAGTATTCGCTGTATTATCTCCGATATAACGGAAAGCGATGAAGCCGGCAGTACCAACGGGAAGATTGACATCACCGGAAGCGACCCTCTCATAATTGGTATTCGTACTACCTGCCAAAGTCGGATTGAGGTTCGTCCAGGTCGCTGTAGCGACATCTCCTATGTAATTAGTCGAAATGAACACATCCAAACCGTCATGTGCCCAAAAGGCGGTTTCGGTTTCAAAGTTCAGTACTTTCTGGGAGGTCAAATCAATAGGAGGGCTGATCAGCCAGGTTTCCAATTGTGCAGAAGCAGCCTGATAACCTTGGATATGTGCAAAAACATCTCCTCCAAAGTCCCGATAGATCCAAGGATCGGTTCCTTGTACCGTTACATTCTGCCAACCGGGTTCGGCAATGGGATCAAAAGCGATTCCACTTTGGAAATCAACATTCACATCGCAGGTTCCTCCTCCAGTGGACGTCGTTGCGGTAGCTATGCAACCCTCGGCATCTGTCACCAATAATTGGTAACTACCCGCAGGAACACCGGTCAAGTCGGCTGTCATGGCTCCATTGTTCCAAATATAAGTATATGGAGCTGTTCCACCTGTGACTACTGAAGTAACAGTACCGTTAGAATTGCCACAATACTCATTTGTACCGGACATCGTAATGGTCAAATCCGTAGTTGTGCATTGTGCATTTAATTGTTGGGAAGTCAGCAATAAGAATATTGCTGTAAAGAATAAATAAGGGATAGTGAAATTTTTCATGATCAGTTAATTTTTAGTACCCCAAAACTAATTAATTCATTATGAATTTTAGGAACCTATTGATAGGAAGTTGCATTTTAGTTGTAAAAACGATTCAAAATCAAAGTTATGGCCTAAAGGATTTAGATGAATTTCACTAGCCGGGCATCCTGTACCCTTTAGAGTATGTTTAAATTTTAATAATTGGTCTGCGAAACTCACTTTATTGCTTACTCTTCGTTAAAAAATCAGGCTTGATAGCCCTGCTATCATCCCGATTTCCCGCCTTGATTAAGCAATAAATTGATGTTTCTCGACATAAAGACCAAATTTTAAACATACTCTTATTGAAGGATAAGGTAGTTTTGCCTTGCCACCATTACTTCAATTATTAATTATTAATTTTGCATCCTGATTAAAAGATAGACCATGTTAGATAAGTTAGAAGCGATTTATGAAAGATATGTTTATGTCGAGGAACAACTTTCCGATCCCGATGTGATTGGAGATATGAATCGTTATAAAAAAGTAAACAAGGAATATAAGGATCTGAAAGAAGTCGTAGAGGTTTATCTTTCCTACAAGCAATTATTGGGGAACATGGAAACGGCTCATGAAATGCTCAAGGAAGAAGATGAGGAGATGAAGGAAATGGCCCGCCAAGAATTAGAAGAGTTAAAAGCAAAAAGGGAGGAAATGGAGGAAGAAATCAAAATCCTTCTTATCCCTAAGGATCCGGAAGATGCAAAAGATGTGGTTTTTGAAATCCGTTCGGGTACGGGTGGTGACGAAGCCAGCCTCTTTGCCGGAGATCTGTATAAAATGTACACCCGTTATTTCGAAATGATGGGTTGGAAAACTGAAATCATTTCCATCAATGAAGGAACCGTAGGCGGATATAATAAGATCGTTATCGAAGTGGCCGGAGAAGATGTTTATGGGAGACTCAAATTCGAATCGGGGGCACATCGTGTACAACGGGTTCCCAGAACAGAGTCTCAGGGACGGGTACATACTTCGGCTGCTACTGTAGCTGTCATGCCCAAGTTAGAATTGGAAGATGTGGATATCAATAAAGCCGATATCAAAACCGATACTTTCCGCTCCAGTGGAGCCGGTGGGCAGCACGTTAATAAAACAGAATCAGGAGTACGGTTCACCCATTTGCCTACAGGTGTGGTGGCTGAAAGTACGGATGGTCGTTCTCAAATAAAAAACAGGGAAATCGCTATGGGGCGATTGATTGAAAAAATCAGGATGCAACAGGTATTGGAACACCAGTCGAAGATTTCTTCCGAGCGGCGGTCTCTTGTCGGTTCGGGGGATCGTTCTGATAAAATCAGGACATACAACTGGCCGCAGAACCGTGTGACGGATCATCGGATTAACCTGACGCTTTATAGTTTGGATAAAATCATTGCCGGCGATATCGAGCCTGTCATTGATGCCCTGATTGTTGCGGAAACTGCACGGAAGATGCAGGAGGGAAACAATTAACCCTCGATGTTAAAAAACCGACACATACTCGTCCTTCCCAAATGGTATCCCAATCCGGAATACGAATCGGCAGGTATTTTTGTACAACGGCATATCGAATCGGTTTTACCCCACACTAACATTTCTGTTCTTTATGTTGCTGCTTCGACGGAATTAAAAGGCTTCTCTATTCGAAAGGAATATAAAAAAGAAAAAGGAATAGATACTCTTCGGTTTTATTACGGACGGGAAATAACGGGCATTTCGTTTTTAGACAGATTCCTGAAACTCTTCCTTTATTTTTTTTGTTTAAAAAAAGGATATTCTTTTTTAGAAAAAAAGAAAAACAAAATCGATTTAATCCACGTTACGGTTTTATTACGTACAGGAATTTTCGCTTGGATAAAAAACAAATTTACAGGAACACCTTACATCATTACGGAGCATTGGACAGGCTACCTCCCTATGACGGGACATTATAAAAAAAACGGACTAAAAAAACTACTCACACCAAGCATCATTAAAAATGCAGAATTGATTTCCCCCGCTTCGGACGACCTCGGCAAAGCCATGAAAACCCTCGGATTAAACAATGAATATTTTACCGTCCATAATGTGGTGGACACTGATTTTTTCAAACCTGATTTCAATCATAAAAATACCATTCCGAAAATATTGACAGTAGCCATGCTATTGGATGAACATAAAAACATTTCAGGTATTTTAAGAACATTGAAAAAAATAAAGGATGAAGGTATTAATTTTGAATACCATATTTTCGGCAAGGGGGAAGATGAAAAAAAATTAAAAAACCATTCGATTGAATTAGGCTTGAAAAAAAATGTTTTTTTCCATGGATTACAACCGCCGGATCGAATTGCCAAAGAAATGAGAAATGCTGATTTTTTTCTTTTATTCAGCAACTATGAAAATCTACCTTGCGTCATCATTGAAGCAATGGCTTCCGGCATTCCGGTTTTATCCTCGGATGTAGGTGGAATTTCGGAAATGATCCAAAACAAAAAGGTAGGAGAACTAATTCCAGCTCAAGATGAAAAATTACTTTTTGAAAAAATAAAACATTTCATTTCCCACAATTCCACATACGATAAAAAATACATTTCCGAATTCGCAAAAAGCAATTTCGGCAAGGAACATATTGGTCTTAGGATTAGAAAAATGTACGAAAGCATCTTCAAGTAAAATCAACATATTGGAATTCATATATGAAAAAATCGGCACCTCCCATCATAAGAAGTACCGATTTCGATTCCAATTCGAAGCTTTTATTATACATTACAGATTCAAATCCTGTATAAGACCTGTATTATCTTCTTCCACTACATAAGCCCTGTCGAACCCTACAGCCCTTATATAATCCTTAATCCTTTCTGCTTCATCACGGGTTAGGTAAACCCCCACCCTGTACCTTTTCCATTTTTCATCCGACTTGACATAGACTCGATTGACCATGCCTTGCAAAACGGATAAGCCACCCGGATTTTTCGGATTCCCAACGGATAGCGACATCAGTTGTACGGAAAAACCGGCCGAAGCGTCAACCTCCTGAGGTTCCGAAGGAACATCCGTGGTCACCGTTGGCACACTAGGTACGGAAGGAGTTGTGATTTCGGGAGTCGTCATTACAGCAGGGGTTTGCGGTACAGACGGAACGGACGGAACAGAAGGAGTTCCGGGAACATCCGCAATAGAGGGGACAGTGGTTCCTGAAGTTGGAAAAAGCAAAAGACTTCCTAGAATACTCTTATCGGTGCCGTCTTTGGTTCCCGTCTTAACGGTCACATCCACATAGCCCGTTTTTGAATACGTTATCATATACTTGGAATTGGGTTTCAAGGCCAATGAATATACTCCTCTCTCATCCGTAAAGGTTTCGGAACGGGTATTTTCCGACTGGTTGACAAGCCTGATTCTTACTGCTTCCAGACTCGCATTGCTCATTCCGTCAATGACACTCCCTTCGTATTTTTCTCCTTTCTTGAACAAGGTGACCAATGCCTCTCCGGCAAGTATCGTTGGCTTATTCAATTTCAAATCATAATCCTCATATCCTTGACGCAATATTTTGACCCTACATTCCTGTCCGGGAGTTATCCTTATTTTCAAGACTCCTTCTTCATTGGTTTTAAACATTCCTTTTCCACAAGCAGACATATCTACCACCGTATTGGACAATAACTTATCCGTAGAGGCATCTCTAACGGTAATGGACATCCATGAAGAAGACACTGTTTTTTTCGCTCGATAGATATCTTCACCCCCCGTTCTATCTGAAACGAAAAATCCTTGCCCGGTAGCTTTTCTATAAATAAATCCGAAATCATTATGGGAAGAATTCACACCTGTCCCCATGTTCGAAATCACCCATTGGTTTCCTTCTATTTCAGCTTTGAAAACATCATACCCACCAAAGCCCGTTTGGTAATCCGAAGAAAAATACAATTCGGATTCGTCAAGGAAAGGGGAAATCTCATTGCCGGGTTTATTGATACTGCTTCCCATATTCCGGGGTTCCGTCCAAATTCCATTCTTTTTTGATGATTGATAAATATCATACCCCCCCTGCCCTCCCGGGCGATTGGATGCAAAAAATAAAGTAGAACCGTCTGCGGACAATGCCGGATAATGATTGGAAAAAGATCCGGAAAACGGAAATAATTCGGCGGTTTCCCAATCTCCATTTCCATCTGTTTTTGCAATATAGATATCTGTTTGGGGAGGAATGAGGCTCGTTACCGAATAGTTATCGATAAAATTATTTTTTACGAAGGCTACCCATTTCCCATCCGCCGAATATGAAACCGGCCCCTCATTCTCCCCATTGTTATCCCTCAGCCAAGACCTTAAGAACTTAGGTTTCGTCATGGTTTCATCGTCCCCCAATCTGCTAAAGAAAAGATAATTATTCTTGACACCTTTACCCGCATTCGCTTCACCGGCATCGGAACGGGAAACGTCATCCCTTCCGGAAACATAAACCAAACCATTGCCGAAAAGGGCAGGTGAATAATCGGCTACTTCCGAATTGATCGGTAAATTTATAATTTCGAATAAGGGCGACATCCCTTTTCTTGTCTCAGCATAATCACACATTTTAGAATAATTGGTTCCTACCGTTTTATCGGCTGAAGAATAAGCAAGGAATTGTTGTTTCGCCTTTTCGTAATCCCCCAACCGCATCAACACTTTACCATATTGTAAAAAATACTCGGCGGAAATCCCTAATTGCATCGCCTTCTCATACCAAGCTGCCGCATTAGCCATATCATTCAGGTGGACATAGGCATCCGCTCCCCTCAATAATGCCGTAGGATCTTCCGGGTGAGTTTTCAGATACTCCGAATAGGAAGAAACGGCCTTTTCAAAATCCAATAATTCGTAGGCGGTATTGCCGGTGTGTAGTAATTCATTCTGTGCATGGATCTTGGAATATGATAGGATTCCTATCACCAACAAAATCAATCTATACTTCATCATGTTATTCATTTGTACGATTTTGGTTTGTTGTCCTTACAATATTGTATAAATTCAGCGGATTGTCAATAGGCAATCCAGGGAAACAACTACCTATTTTAGTCAAAACGCATTATTCGGAGTGTACTTGTTTAAGGAAGGGTTAAAATCATATTTGACAACAAAAAGAGGCGGCTCCGAACAGAAGCCACCTCTTTTTTATATTTAATACTGGGTAATTACAATTAGAACGGACAACCTTCGCATCCTTTTCCATCCACATTATTACGTGGAGTGGAATAACGTGTTCCATCTGTCAACCCGACAATACGGAATTCCGTCCGACGGTTCAACTGGTGTTCCTGCTCCGAACAAGGTACGTTATTGATACAGTTGTTGACATTCATAGACTCACCATAGCCCTGTGCCTGCAAACGGCTGGCAGGAATCCCCTGCTCTTTCAACCACCTTACAACAGATTCGGAACGACGTTGTGAAAGTCTATCATTATATTTATTAGATCCCCTTGAATCCGTATGGGAACCGATTTCCACAATCACACTTGGGTTTTCATTCATCATACCCAATAGTTTACTCAATTCGGAAACGGCATCATCCCTGATATAGGACTGGTCGAAATCATAATAGATATGTAGTAGATAAGGTAATGGTTCTCCCGGTTGTGTATATTTAACCGAAGGACTCACCTCCAACGTACCGAACGAACCGGACAAACCTTCATACATGGAACAACATACCAATGGATCACTTCCGGCCGCTTGGTTCACAATATCGGTACTTGACCAGCCACTTGTCGTAGAACTCGGATATGTAGTCGTAGTCGTACCTGTAGTATAGGTCGTACTAGGATATGTCGTGGTCGTCGTCGTACTAGGGTAAGTCGTGGTCGGATAGGTCGTCGTCGTTGTACTAGGATATGTTGTGGTCGTTGTATTACGAGTATCCGTTACTGAAGAATAATCCGGTTGGGCAGGTAAGGTCGGAGGAGCCAAGTTAAAGTTCTTAATGAAAGAGCAGTTTGTAGGATCATTCGTATTGAAACTCTGCTCAGAACCTCCAATGAAACCAGCCTTTCTTGCAGAAACAGTATATGCACAATTCTCAATCAATTGATAAGCATAAGAACCATTATCATCCGTCATTACAGTATATGAACCTCCTTCCACACAATCTCCCTTGATGATTACAGGGTGGTTGGTTAAAACACTTCCTCCTGAAGTCACCGTACCGGTCAATAGGCAATCAACTGGTTTGGTCAATGGAATTTCCACCACTTTGGTTTCTCCCGAAGCCATACCGGTTGTACAACCTTCCTTGGCATTGTCTTCATAAGTTTCCTTTGAAGCGGAGAAAGTACAACACTGGTTTAATTTCTGCTCGATGATGGCTTTTCCTTCCGCATCCGTATAATAGGTATTACCCGTACAATCACTTACTACCTCAGCACCTTCTATCGGCTCACCTGTTTTCTCATCATAAACAAGAAGCTCCAAAGTAGCCGCATTCCTTCTATAACAGTAGATGTCGTCATCTCCGAATCCACCTTCACGGTCGGATGAGAAACAACCACAGGTTCTGTCCTTATTGATAATGAATCCGAAGTCGTCATCAACGGTATTAACAGGAGCACCTAGATTGATGATGTCTCCCCATTCGTTGAATTCCTTTTTCTTCTGCATCTGATAGATATCCAGACCTCCCAAACCGACTTGTCCGTCGGAAGCGAAGTAAAGATTATCATCATGACCATAGAATGGGAATACTTCGTGACCTTCGGTATTCACTTTCGGTCCTAAATTAATAGGTGGCCCCCAACGACCATCTTCCGATTCTGAAACATATAAATCCATCCCTCCGAACCCTCCGGGCATATCGGAAGCGAAATATAGATATTGTCCATCCGGAGAAAGAGCCGGGTGGGCAACAGAATATTCATCACTATTAAACGGCAGGCTTTCCAAATTGGAGAAGCTTGTGCTACCTTCTCCTCCGCTACCTTCAGCAGAGTAGATTTTCAAACGGATGATACCTTCATCGTCTTTTCTTGCCTTACCATTCAAAAGGTTATTTCTTGTAAAATAGATGGTATTGTCTTCTTCTCCGAAGGAAACGGCAGCATCGTGATACTTCGAATTCAATGAATTGGAGAATTTTTCAGGATCACCGAAATCCGCAAGACATTGTGTGGAATCGGAATCTCCGTCCACATACATCAATTCCAAGAACGGATTACCCGTCCAACAATGTAAACGCTTGGATGGTCCTTGTTGGAAAGTCTCGGAAGCGAATACCAATCCGTCACCATAGAACATGGGACTGAAATCATCCAAACCGGAATTGAAAGGCATGTGATCCACTTCGTAGATACCTGCGTTTTTCTGTTCCAATTCCTGACGATAATCGCAAGCCCTCAATAAGTGACGGCCACGGCTGTCATCCGGAACGGCTTCAACGAATTTTTGGAACCATTCACGAGCCATGTCGCACTTTCCATTTCTTTGCAGCATATAACCATACTTCAAATAATGGATAGGCTCAGCTTCGGGTAGTCTTACCACCTGTCCGTACCAATACTCGGCATTGTCAATGTCACTCACTTTCGAATAACATTCAGCAAGATTGATTTTAGCCTCGGCAATGTCATCCTTGGCAAGTATCTTATTATACTCTTGGATGGCACCCATATAATCCAGGATTTCCATCCTGTTATTTGCTGATTTGAGTTTGCCTGACTGGGCATTCATGTAGCCTGTACCACAGAATAAGAAAAGGAGGGAAATTAAGAGTAAATGAGAAGTCCTCATAGTAGCAGTCTTTTTAAATTGAAATAACTTTTTGTATTAAACATTTTCCTCAAATAATATACCAATTAACATTAGCTATATACATTTTAAATAAAATCATATGACTAACACCCTGATAATCACCACAAAGTACGAAAAATACTAGGAACTAACATCATTTTTCCAAGTCCCATATCACATACTTTTCAGCATAATATATATTCCTTTGTATTAGAATGGGCAACCTTGACATTGGTCAACACTCACATGAGTAGGTTTTGCCGATTCAACCATGCTAATAAATTGTCCATTTGCATCATAATACCCCAAAACCCGGAACTCCGTCCTACGATTCCATTGGTGTTCTTCCTCAGAACAAGGCACATTATTTTTACAATTATTAACATTTACGGTCTCTCCATAACCTTTGGATTTCAATCTGTTTCCTGAAATCCCCTTCTCTTTCAACCATCTAACAACCGACTCAGCCCTTCTTTGGGATAGTCTGTCATTGTATTTATATGATCCTCTCGAATCCGTATGGGAACCGATTTCCACAACATATTTCGAGTTCTCTTTCAACATTCTATACAACTTATTCAATTCCTGTAAAGCATCTTCCCGAATATACGATTGATCAAAATCATAATAGATATGTAACAAATAAGTTCCGGGGGTTCTTCCCTGTCCGAAAGAACTCAGGGTATTGGCCGGTTGTACCGTTACATTATTATTATAAGTCACATGACCTGAATGGCTCGAAGTAGTTCCTGTCACGGTATGGCTATTTGAATGTTGAACCGTATTACCCGAATGATGAGAGGTAACGGTACCACTTGAAATATGTGGGGTACTACCTGATACATGACCGGACGAGGTATGTGTTGTTGAGGAAGGAACCGAAGTCACCGTTGTTGTATGCGATGGCCTGACCAAAGTATTGGAAACCACAGTCTGTACCGGCTTCACCGGAGCCAATACAAGGTCCTGTTTGAAAGACGTGCTTTCATTGATTCCATTGGTACATTGCTTCCTTGATCTGGATGCCAAATAAAACGGATCTTTCGAAGCCCTGATTTCAAAGCAACAATCCTTTCCTATTTCTCCAAAGGAATATTTCCCATCCCTATCGGTGGTTACCGTTTGGCTTTTCAAATCATTGCATCCTGAAGGGATCAATTCTACCATTGCATTTGAAATGGGTTTGTTTGTCGTTTGATCTTTCACAATACCGAAAAGATCGAAAACCAGATTTTTCCTTAGCGGAATTTCTACTACCAAACCCTCTTCGTCTTTAAGTTCCTTGGTACATCCTTCTTTGGCATTTTCAATGTAATCATCAGCAGAAGCTGTAAAATTACTGCATTCGTTTATTTTCTGATCCAATTCTACAATACCGACCGCATTGGTCATATAGGTATTACCTGTCAATTCGCTAATTACCTCCGCATTGGGTATGCCCCTTCCTGTCGCTTCATCAATAACCAAAAGCCTGACTTTTGCCGCAGATTTCTTGAAGGAATAGATGTCATCTTTCCCGAAACCGCCATCCCGATCAGAAGAGAAGTATCCGAAATCCCCTTTTTTATTCATGACAATACCGAAATCATCTGAAGTGGTATTGATCGGATATCCGAGATTTTCAATGTTCCCGAATTCGCCATTATCCCTGATCTGCATTTTATAAATATCCAAACCACCTAGCCCGACATGGCCATTGGAAGCAAAGTAAAAATGACCGTCATAGGCAACATAGGGAAAGACCTCATGCCCTTCGGTATTGATACCCGGCCCCAGATTGGATGGGGGTCCCCAACGACCGTTATCCAATTCCGTAACATACAAATCCATTCCTCCGAATCCACCGGGCATATCGGAAGAAAAATATAGTTTTTCACCATCGGGGGATAAGGCCGGATGAGCTACGGAATATTCATCACTGTTGAATGGCATACCTTCCAAATTAACCCATGCATAACCGGCTCCCTGGCTTTCGGCAGAAAATATCTTCAAACGGATAGCTCCATCATCATCTCTTCCCGTTTTACCCGCTATAAAATTATTTCTTGTAAAATATATCTGTGTTTCATCCGCATTGAATGTAACGGAAGCATCATGGTATTTTGAATTCAGCCTATTAGAGAAAGCTTTGGCCGATCCATATTCATAACCATGCTCCTTGTTTCTTTTCCGAACTTTGGTCCTCTCTACATAAAAGAGTTCCAGGAAGGGATTTCCCGTCCAGGTATGTTCCCTTTTAATCGGTGTACCTGAATCTTTGTATTCGGAAGCATAAACAATACCTTCTCCATATAACATCGGACTGAAATCATCCAAATCCGTATTGAAAGGCATGTTTTCGATTTCATAAACCCCTTCGTTTTTGGTCATCAATTCTTCTTCGTAATCACAGGCACGAACCAAGTATTGTCCCCTTAGGTCATCCGGTGCTTCTTCTACATATTTAATGAACCATTCTTTGGCCAAATCACATTTGCCATTGGTTTGAAGTGCCATTCCATAATATAATTTATGGACTGCTTCCGATTCAGGAAGATTGACGACTTGCCCCAACCAATATTCGGCTTCCTGTGAATTGTTGACCTTACGGTAACTTTCCGCCAATCTTATTTTGGCCTTATCATTATCCTCCTTTCCCAATATTTCATTGTACAACTCAATGGCTTCCTGATAATTGAGATTTTCAAAAGCCTTATCCGCCCTTTTCATCTTGGATGACTGAGCCGAAACATTCCCTATCACCATAAGGGCTATTCCGAGGATTATCAAATGTCTTCTCATTATAAATGATATTTTAGTTGGATAGTCAAAAATTAGAAATATCTGGGTGAGTATGCTTTTTCTGTTTTAAAATCGAATTCGTATCCCAGCATCACCTCGAAAGAGGCTTTGGATGGTTTTTGTAGTTCTGTCAATGTATAATCATAGGCCAATCCGACCACCATTCCATTGTTCAATCTATAGGATGCCCAAACATCCATGGAATCGTAGGAACTCGTACCTGTAAATGCCTGTACCGAAGATCTGAAAGCAGCACCTACCCAAAGGACTTCCCTGAACAATATGGATAAATCGACATTGAATTCTGTAGGAGAACCGTAGTTCTTGAACGGGTCTTCTTCATTTTTCATACCACTGAACAATGCGGCACTTTTGACCAATACCATCGGTTTGATGATAAGGTCATCTCCATTAACCGGAATCGCTCCTCCTATGCTCAGATAGTAATGGCGAGCCGTTCTTGCATACTTTTCCGTTGTTAGGTTCAACTCCCGAAGATCATGTTCCAAAAGATTGGGAACAGAACCTCCTAAGAAGAAATATTTGGAATAGTAATACACGCCAAAACCGAAATTGGGCAACCAATAACTTGGAAATTCTTCAGAAAATGCCTCGTCCATCGTATTGTAAACATCGAGATTCTTCAGATTGGCTCTCCAATTGGTCACACCTCCCTGCATACCTACCGCTATAGTACCCGCTTTGGCATTCTGCCCTAGACGAATCCTATAGGCATAACTCAGGTTAGCACTTACCATGTGGCTTGTCCCAACATTCTGATTGACTATGCTTCCCCCGATCCCAATCCGATCAAAACCTTTGAAAGGTGTATGTAATGTGAATGATTGTGTATTGGGTCCTCCTTGTACACCCAGCCATTGGGAACGATGAATGAGTGCCATTGACATATGTTCCTTACTTCCGGCATAGGCTGGATTGAATGTAAGGCTATTGAACATATATTTGGTAAACATCGCATCAGTCTGCGCTTCCAAACGAAGGGCAAATGTCAGCCCTAAAAGAAGCAGTAGTGATAGTAACCCTTTCCTCAAAGTATGTGATCTCGTCTTCATATTACAGAAAATAGATATGTTTCTCCTTGTAGAACCAAAAACCGTGCTAAGTTTTGATTACAAAAAATATAAGTATATAACCAACTCGTAAAAAGCCAATTACAACAATAGAATTAGAGAGTGGATGTTCTTGTTTTCTTTCTTCCCCTTAGGAAGGTTTGATCTTAGGGATTCAAAAATTCTGCCATATGAAAGCAGACATACCCCTACATGGATGAAGTGGTTTAAAATAACTAGGAACGGTAGGATATGACTTAGGATTTGGTCAATAAAAAACGGCCACCGGAGTCATAATCCGGCGGCCGTTTCTGAGAATCTTCTCTGTTTCCACATCAATTGACTTTCATAAAGCGTTCTGAAACAGATTGGTCATCATTCTTTATGGTGATAATATAATAGCCTTCTTCCAAATCTTTCACATCTATGGACTGCTGGTTCAATCCTGTATCATATGTCTTTTCAAATTCCCTTACGGTTTTACCCAAGAGATTGGTCAAGGTAAATCGGA
Source organism: Saprospiraceae bacterium (assembly GCA_020628145.1). Lineage (GTDB taxonomy): Bacteria > Bacteroidota > Bacteroidia > Chitinophagales > Saprospiraceae > JAHDCE01. The sequence continues at coordinate 18,494 of JAHDFN010000015.1, forward strand.
CATCGCCCTTATTCCCTTCTCCAATAGCAAAAGTCATATATATATCCTTATCCGTGGGATTAGGGTATATGTCATAAATAGATAACTCTTCCGATTGGAATTCACGAGCGGAAGTATTGGTGAAATATCTCAGATTGGAGAATGGTCCATAGGAAACCTCACAGAACGAACGTACTTTGTATTCATATGTCATTCCGGGAGTCAGGTTATTCAACACCCTGAAATTCTGGCCTACATCCCACGTAACGAGAGAAGTATAGTCATTCGAAGAACCGGCCTGCCTGTATTGTATCTGATATTTATCCGCATAGGTATAATGTTGCCATTCAATTCTAACCTTGTTGTTACTCAACTGCGTGGTTACGAAATTGACCGGTGCCTTACAAAGCACTGTTCTGAATTTATCTATCACACTCAAATCCGACCATGCACCATTAGCACATTGGGTACGGATTCTATAATCATACAGTTTATTCTGGGTCAATCCATTGACAGTAGCAATAGGATTCGTTACCGTTTTATAAGTCCATTCAGTTGTCAATGTCCTTCGGTATCTCACTTGGTATTTCAATGCTCCGGGTACGGGGTCCCAAGTAATAACTACTTTATTCGGGTCAACTCCTAAATCCACGACTATATTATCCGGATAAGAACAATTACAGGGTTCACATGCAATTCCTCCGCAATCGATACCTTCTTCATCAAAATTCTGAACACCATCTGTACAATCATTGACAATTTCAGCATTCAGATAGTTAACGGATTTACAAATGATATCGTTTCTTATGGCAGCATCCGTAACGGTTTCCAAAGGAAATCCGAAATTGACCACACCGAATCCGTTAGGATCATTAAATGCTACTGCCGCACCATCTCCTGTACCACCGGCATAGTCCATTACAATGGCAGAACCACCGGCAGCTCCCAGCCTATCCGGATATTGGGCATCAAAAGTATTCGTTCCATCATCAAAAGCTCCTGAGACACCATCGAATAGAGAACCGGCCACCCCGGCAAAATCATAGCTATTGGAATCATCACCGTTGTAGGTCGCTTTCAAGTAATTATTATAAAAAGCCACGGAAGCATTGGATGAACCGGATCTTCCGATATCCCATCCGATTTCAGCTCCCGAAACGATAAGGTCTCCTCCCCCATTCAGGAAAGCCGTCATTAGGGCTTCTTCCGTTGCATCGAAAGTCCTGTCATTGGTAGATTCTTCTCCAAAGAACCAATCAACCAATGCATAATCGATTAAAGTTACCGTTCCATTGATAACAGCATCATTGGTCGTCCCATCAAAATAAGCTCCACAACTTTCCAATGATTTGGCATGCTCTACCATATAGGTATAGGCATTCATTTTCTCCAAAAACCCTCTATATAGGCTCCCTAAGGCAGATGTTTCGTATTGGTACACCATCTGGGAACGTTGTAACCGGTCAAAACCATCTACGATTAATACATTTGGAGAACTGCCATCCATTGTTGCCCTAGCAGCTACCACACTTGTCGGGAAAGATTCCCCACCATCATTCGTAGCCGCTACTTTAAAATAATAAGTAGTTCCCGGATCAAGTCCTGTAACGGTATATGATGTTCCCGAAACGGCAATTCCATCTGCAAACCCTTTTCCATGTGTACTCACATAGACTTGATATCCTGAAGCTGCATCCCCTAGTATTCCTCCGGTAGTTGGGGCATCCCAAGTCAGGGTAATTTCTCCCAGTGCCGAATTCTTAGCCGCCAAATGTGTTGGCGGTTCAGGTATCATAGTTGTGGAAACATTGGAATCGTAATGATTGAAAAATTTAACCAATCCCTTATAGACAGCCCGGGCTTCCAACTCCCTAAAATAGGGTGTCGTAATGGCTTCGGCATCACTAGGATTATCATGAAAACCCATTTCGAATAAAGCCCCCGGCATAGTTGTCAGGTTTCCTACTTCGCCGAAATATGCACACTTGTATCCCCTATTCAGCCAAGAGGGATCCCATCCTGTATGGATATCATCCAACACTTGATCGTGGATATAGTTCCTCAAATAACCACTAGCATCTCCTCCGGCACTTCCATCACAGTTGGTCGGGTTTCCGGAATCACCGGTTCCCGAAGTTCCGGGTTCATAAATGAAAGATGATGTTCCTTGCCCTCCACAGCATGCATTGGTATGCCAGGAGACATAAACCGAATTCCAAGTATTGGTCGTCGGATCATTTTGTTCTTCTGCCGTTCCTTTTGACAATTCCCATTCTGCATATTTGGGTCGGATGGATACATCTCCATTACAAGTAGGATATCCCATAAACGGAGCATAAAGTTGTGCGCCTTCCTCGAAGCGGTGATGACCGGAAGTTCCTACTCCGGACACATCACAATCTTCTTCACTACCCATTCCCCCACCAAACCGTACCGCATCGGATATGATGGCTTGAGTAGCTGTTCCATCAGAAGTCAAATTGGATAATGTAACACTTCCTCCTGTTCCAGCATCAAAATAAAACTGACCGATATAGTACCAGGTTTCTCCATGTACTTCTTGATTCACACTGACAGTTGTAGAGCCACCGGCATGATTTACCGTATAACGGGTATCTACACTTCTATTCGAAGATTCCTTAAAATATACGGACACCCAATACCAACCTTCTTCGGGAATATTCGGAGTATAAGTCGCAGTGGCTGTTTCGGAAGATGTATTCGAATATGCATATCTGTATGTTCCACCATTATAACCGGTACTTGTACTTGTAGTCCAACTACCGGTTTCCGTATATGTAGGGGTACCATCATCATTATCCACAACCACTTCATTTGCGTTGAAATCCCTTTCACGAACCATGAATACATTAGCTCCTGCATTCCAGAGGTATTTCAATAAGTAATATCCTACGATTTCAATGGTTCCGAAATCCTCTACCATGTCATTGGTATTTCCCCTTTGGGTGGAATAATTGTTCAAGGATGTATAATAGATAAATCCATGTCCGGGACTTAACCATACCGTTTTCCCGGAAAGGGCACCTGTGGGTTGTGCCTGACCATAATGCGGAGCACTACCGAAACGATTGGCTTTTAAACTTTTTAGGTCTCCTTCCACTTCCGGGAAAGGATCATTGTTCCTCGGTTTAACATAAATAGGAGCCGGGGATTCATTCTGATCCAGAATAGTTAGGATGTCTTCATATTCAGCTTTTTCTTCATCCGACTTGATTAATATTCTGACCTCTTCCATTCCATTTTCTTCTCCATAATTCTGTAAGGGCCTTACAAAATCTTCAAAGTCATGATCGTCTAATGAAAGGATATCCCTTTGAGGCATCTCTAAATAAACAGTAGCCACTGCCCCATCCATTTTTATTTTGACAATTTCGGCATTCCCCAATTTCGGGGCTGTATGACCAAAAGCAAAATGGGCATCATCAAATTTGAGTCTAAGGCCTTCTTCAAAAATGGATTGACCGAAAAGGCCATAAGATGTTATTAAAAACAAGATAAGTAAGAGGTAACGATTCATCAGTTATGTGTTAAATTCTAAAAATCCGGGTATTGTCAGAATAAATATTCGAAACAAGTACAGCCTTGCAAATATAATAATTACAAGAATATGTGTCATCACCTACACCAATAAAAAAAGTGGGACAGTCGTCTGCCCCACTCATTAAAATAATAAGTTTATTAAAACTACACAATCTTAATCCTCGTCTATAATCACGATTTTGAACCTTGCATTATTTCTTGCTCCATATGAAACATTTAGGAAATAAGTTCCTACAGACATCTTTCCGAAGTCCATTTCGATCATATTATATCCTTCCTTCAGGTCATGAACCTCTTCGGCCACCAATCTGCCTAGAACATCCGTCAATTGGAATTTCACAGATTCCGCATCTCCGTCCAATTCCACTTCAAAGCGAACATCTCCTTTGGTCGGGTTAGGGAAGATGAAGGCATCGCCCAAATCATTCAGGCATTTCGAATCCCTGTCCAAACGTACCGTTACCACATCAGAATATTCGAAGGCTCCATCAAAGTCCACCTGTTTCAATCTATAATAATTGAATTCGTCCCTCAATCTTTCATCTATGAAATAATAGTGTTGTGCCTCGGCCGTCGTACCCGCACCGTCAACCTCTCCTATCTGCACATAATCGATTCCGTTGATACTCTTCTCGACAATGAAATAGTCATTGCCATCCTCGGTTGCAGTACCCCAATTCAATTGGGCTGAACAATCCTTTTCGAAACCTTCGAAATAGGACATCTCTACAGGTAGAGGCTCAGTCACGAAGCCTCCGTCAATATCCCTCTTCACGTCACCGAAGACCAAAGTAAAATCAGGTGTCCGTTGGGTATCATTGGAGATATCACTATCCAGTTTATCTGTAATATCCGTACTGGAATTGGCTTCATAAACCGTACTGGATACGAAGACCAGTCCGGCAACATTGGTTGTTTCATCAAAGACGATATAATAGTCTTCAGGATCCAATTCAAGGAATTCATAGAATCCGTTGATATTCGTAGTGGTCGTTCCTATCAACATATCATCCGACGTTCTATAGACATAAACCGTCACTCCTTCCAACAACAGCTCCGTCACCTCTTCCGTCCTTATCCTCATCATGCCACGCATATCCCTGTACACTCAGTTTAGCCAGACCCGCATCAACGTCTCTTGTATGATCACCATTTACGGTATATGATGTTGTTGAGAACAAAGCCCTGTCGGGATCACTATCCGTCGGTTCCGTCGAACCTGTCGCATCCTGATAAGTCAGGACATAATCCGTAGGTAATGTGGAGAATTCCACAGTATAATCATCAGCAGGTAATTGATCGAACAGGTAATACCCGTCTCCATCCGTTACAGCTATTCCGACAGGTTCGCTTGATGAGTTATAAAGGATGGCCGTTACACCCGGCACGCCCAATTCTCCGGCTTCCTGGGCTCCGTCCGTATTCAAGCTGTCATACCATACATAATTACCCAAGCTTCCCAACACCTTCGTGGAAACGCCACCATCCAAATCCAGATTCACATCACCGGCAACCAATGTCACCTGATCCGTCAATCCGGATTCATCCGCATCACTATCCAAATCATCGGTAGTTGCATTCTGCGTAGTAAAGCAGACCCCTTCAGGTAATGTCCCGAATGTCACCGAATAATCTCCTGCCGGAAGATTCGGGAACAGATACATACCATCCGCATCAGTAATTGTAGATGCTATCGGATTACCTCCCGCATCGTTCAATATCACTGTAACGCCCGGGATTCCCGATTCCGTCGGATCCTGTATTCCGTCACGGTTGTCATCCAACCAGACATAATCTCCTAACATGGCCACACTTCCGACTAATCCCGCATCCACATCCAAATCAGTGGATCCTCCTGTAATCTTTATTAACGGCGTCACTCCTCTTACAGGATCGGCATCGCTACCCGTTGCATCACCGGTCGTCTGGCTTGTAAAGCCAAAACCGGTAGGTAAATTACCGAATACGACATAATAGTCATCGTCCCTAAGATTCGGAAACAGGTATTTACCATTGTTATCCGTTGTTGTCGTGGCCAAATGGTTATCATTATCATTGTATAATTCAACCATGACGCCTGGCACTCCCGGTTCTCCGGCTTCCTGAATACCGTTCGAATTCAAATCATACCATACATAATCTCCCAATGCACCAATGAGCGTAGGATTATATACACCTGCATCAATGGTCAGATTATCTTCTCCTTCCATCAGGGATATGACACCCGTCATTCCTGTAACAGGATCAGGATCACTATCCAAACCATCATCCGTTGTATTGTCCTGTGGACTGAATTGATAATTCGGATCATTCAAACAGGATAAATCGAATTCGACTACATAATCACCCGCATCCAAGCCTGTAAAGATATATCCACCCAGTGAATTGGTCACCGTATTGGCCATCGCCGTCGATAGATCCGAAGCATCGTATAGAATAACCTTGACGCCTCCCATACCCGGTTCATTAATATCTTGAATACCGTCATTATCCAAATCATTGAATACATAGTCTCCTATCGTAGCTGTCCCCGAAGGAGATTCTCCCGGATATATACCGGCATCGACAGAAGTGTTATTTTCTCCGGCAGTCAATGTAATGGCGGGTGTTTCCCCGTTACCATTCGGGTCACTGTCCGTCGCATCACCTGTCGCATCAGGTGTCGTGAATACATAACCTGTTGGAAGGTTACAGAAGGTAATGCCATAGGTACCTGCTGCTAAATTGGGAAACAGATAATAACCTGTAGCATCCGTAGTCGTCGTGGAAATAATAGCACCTCCATTATCCGACAATTTCACCGTTACGCCACCTACTCCAACTTCCGAAGCATCCTGAATACCGTCTCCATTATCATCATACCATACATAATCTCCGATACTTCCCGTCCCGGAAGCGGCATTATAGATACCGGCATCCCAAGTCATATCCCTATCTCCATCAACCAATGTGATGGTAGCCGTCGTATTCGTGCCGTTTGTACCATCGGCATCACTGTCTGCCGCATCGTTAGTCCCTGCATTAGCCGTTACAAGGGAATATCCCGTAGGGAACGAAGCCGCATCGAATTCCACATAATAGGAACCAGCCGACAGGTTGTTGAATATATATATTCCATATGCATCAGTAGTAGTGCTGGCAGTCAATGCACCTCCTCCTGTATAAAGGCTAACTGTTACACCAGCAACCCCTACTTCTCCAGCATCCTGGATGCCGTTGTTATTATCGTACCAAACTCTGTTACCCAAACTGGCAGTTGTATTAGTTTGAACTACAATACCCGCATCCAAATCCAGATTCGTTTCTCCTGAGGAAAGTGTAACAGTTCCCGTTCTCCCGGTAGTAGCATCTGCATCACTACCATCCACAGTCCCGGTAGTTTGGGTAGTGAACACATAACCGACAGGTAGTGTGAATCCTACTTCATAGGTTCCAGCATCCAAATTATCGAATAGATAATATCCTGATTGAGATGTGATGGTTGCAGCCAAAATATTCCCGGAACCGTCATAAAGGGTAACGGTTATTCCGCTGATTCCTATTTCACCGACATCCTGAATGCCATTATTATCTGCATCCAACCAAACGTAATCACCAATACTACCTGTAACCGGAGATTGATAAATCAAACCTGCATCCACATCAAGGTTATTCTCTCCACTTCCCAATGTGATTATATCAGTGATACCTGTGGAAACATTGGGATCACTGTCTTCGTTATCCGAACTTGTGTCCATTCCTGTAAACACATAATTGGTCGGAGGAGTGAATCCAACCGTATAGTCTCCCGGAATCAGGTTATCGAACAGATAGTAACCGAAGGCATCGGTGGTAGTACTACCTATTACATTTCCTTCGTCATCATATAATTGTACCGGCACACCGGAAACCCCTACTTCGGAGGGATCCTGGATGCCATCTTTGTCTTCATCTAACCAAACATAATCACCAATTGAGGCAGGTTCGACTATGAAGACCCTTACTGAATCGATATTCGAACAGCCCGACACAGGATCCGTAACCGTCAGATAATAAGTCATATCCATTGTAGGAGTAGTTACGGGATTGGGGATGTTATCCGCAGAAAGGGATGTTACCGGAGACCATTCATAGGTATGGACTCCATTGTTGAACGGCATACCTAACCCTGCACTTTCTCCTAAGAATACATACTGATCATCTCCAGCTTCAGCTATAGGAGCGGGGGTAACATAAACGGTAACCGTATCATATGATGTACATATTACCCCATCTACCGTACTTGAAAAAATAACTCCATATGTAGTTGTAGAAGAAGGTGTTGCTATAGGATTCTGGGTGTACCTGTTATCCAATGTACCATCCTGAAACCACCTTACATCTATTCCGGGAGCCAAGTAAGCCGGTCCTATCTGGACACTTTCTCCTTGACAAATATATTTTGGCTCGCCGGCATCTCCTGTTGCATTATTTATTTTAATATTGATTTCATCTACATTGTTACAACCTGTAACTGGATCGGTAACCGTTACCACATAATTCCTGTTAGAAGGAGTCCATGTCAAAGGATCTGCTATATATCTATCGGACAATGCATAACTTGTATTCCAAGCATAATTCAGTCCTGCAATCGGAGCCGAACCTATCTGTACCGTATCTCCTTTGCAGAGTACGATATCGTCTCCCGCATCTGCAATAGGAGCGACATCAGAAGTAACTGTTACAGTAACCTCATCCATCCCCATACATCCTGTTTGTGTGTTGGTAACCACTAAGGTATATGTAGTAGTTTCTGTAGGAGCCGCATAAGGTCTGTAGTTGACTCCATAAGTGCCACTCGGTAGAATGGTTTCTGAGGGAAACCACTCCACAATATAATTCGAAGAGGCATAATAGCTTGTACTTAATTGCACGGTTCCTCCTTCACAAACTGTCTTATCCACTCCTGCATTAACAGTTTGTGATGCCAGTTCAACATTGACAAAATCCATATTGGTACAACCTGTTGAAGGATCATAAACCTCCACAGTATAAAGTGTCGAGGAGGTGGGACTTGCTAAAGGTTGTGCAATATTCGGATCATCTAAGCTTTCAGATGGAGACCATAAATAAGTTAGTCCCATTATTTCCGGAGTCCCAATGGTTACACCTGCCGTCCCTGAACAAAAGGTCAAGTCATCTCCTGCATCGGCAATCGGAGCCGGAGTAGATACGACATTAACAAAGACGGTGTCTTTTGCTTTGCATCCTGTTGCCAAATCAGTAACAGTCAACACTAGCATTTCATTTCCATTTGAAACCAAAATCGGTTCTGCCGATGTAGGGTTTATCAGATTGGTTTTAGGAGACCAAGAATAAGTATAATTCGTTATGGCAGGAGATCCTACCTGAACAGTAGCTCCCTGGCAAACAGTGACATCCGGCCCGGCATCTATGCTAGGATTTTCAACATTAACCGTTATGGATTCTGTTCTGACACAACCTGTTCCGTTATTTGTTGCTGTTAAGGTATATGTTGTCGTCACTGAAGGATTTGCCGTAGGCTGTGCAATATTCGGGTCATCCAAACCTGTGGAAGGACTCCAAGAATAAGTATAGTTCGTAATGGCAGGAGTTCCTATCTGAACTTCTCCGTCCTTACAAACCGTAAATTCCAATCCTCCCAAATCAATTTCGGCATCAGGTGTAACCGTCACTTCATCAGTAGCGGAGCATCCTGTTGCCGGGTCTGTTACAACAAGTGTATAAGTCGTCGTCACCCCTACACTAACCACCGGCTGTGCAACAGTCGTACTACTCAAGCCCGTAGAAGGAGTCCATTTATATTCCAAACCGGCAATGGCCGCAGTACCTATGGTCGGATAAGGAGCATTACAAAGTGTCACATCCGGGCCGGCATCTGCAGTTGGAGGTGTCAGAATATTGATATTTATCGTATCTTTTGCCGTACAACCTGCCAAGTCATTCGTAACTGTTAAGATGTACTCCTGATTGACGGTAGTAGAAGTAGTCGGTCGAGCAATGTTGGGATCATCCAAGTCTGTAGCAGGCGTCCATAAATAAGTGTGGCCAGGTAAGGAGGTACTTCCTAATGTGAAAGTAGAACCTAAACAAACATCCTTATCCAAACCTGCATTAGCCGTAGGTATAGGATGAACCGTCACCTTTACAGAATCCAAACCTACTGCCCCTGTCGCCGTGTCCGTCCAAGTAACATAGTAAGTCGTCGTTTCCGTTGGGGAAGCCGTAGGTACGGCCAAAGTAGGATCATCCAAACCTGTTGTAGGCGTCCAACTTGCAGCATATGTTCCCGAAGGAGTTCCAATCGTAGTACTTTGTCCTTCACAAATTTCCTTATCTTCACCCCCATCCGGCATAGGGCAAGCTGCCCCGGGATCTACCGTAACGACAACTTCATCTATTCCGGTGCATCCATACAATCCGGCTCTCTGTACATACAATGTATATGTCGTAGTAGCCGAAGGACTTGCGATAGGATTCGCTATATTAGGATTACTCAGGCCATCTACCGGCTGCCAAGAATAGGTAAAACCATACATTGTGCTATCTATCCCTCCTATCGGGATACCGAATTCAGGACCACAAATCGTAATATCATCCCCTGCATCAGCCATAGGTGGATTACCTTCGATAAACTCAATGGTATCCCTTGCTTCGCAATTGGTCAAGGTATCTATGGCTAACAGGTAGAATGTATTGGGCGTATAAATCGTCAATGAAGGTTGGGAGGATGTCGAGTCGGACAAACCAATACTCGGACTCCAATCATAAATATGATGATCAACCGGAGGTGCTCCCAGTACTACGAATGCTCCTTCACAGAATTGGCCGTCAGGACCGGCATCTGCCACAGGAGATTGTACTTGAACATAAGCGGTATCTCTATCCGAACAACCCGTAGCATCTACGGTAACTTCAACATAGTATTCGGTCGTTGAGGAAGGACTTACGTATGGGTTTGCCTCGTCCCTATCTTCTTCGGCTAAACCTTCTGCTTCTTCCCATTCGTAGAAATGTCCGGGATAAGGAATTCCTCCAATCGGAACTGTCATTCCCGGACAGATAATCGTATCATTGGTCAAGGTGAAAATCGGGATTTCACCATGAAATACTCTTACCGTATCTTCACAGACCTTGGTAGTGGGACTGGATTTCAGGAATATTTCGCATTTGTATAATGTTTCTTCTGTTGGAGACACCCAGATACTGGAAACATTTGTGTCTTCGGTAAGAATCCCTGTAGCCGGTGTCCAGACATAATCATATATCGCACCATAAATATCCGAGTCCTTGGAAATAAAAATATTGATCGAATCACCATCACAAACGGTTACTTCCGGTCCGGAAGCATCGGGAATATCACAAGTAGGGCCGCCACCACCGCCACATCCCGGATGGACTATCGTTTGGTCAGTAACCTGACAACCGGCAGGACTGGTCACCTCCAAAAAGAAAACCGTAGGTTCAGTTACATTAGCAACCGGATGGGCAATCGTCGTATCACTTAACATCGTGGAAGCCGGAGCTGTTGGAGCTTCGGTGTACCATCGGTAAGTAAATCCAACTCCTTCGGGAACCATCGGCCCGTCCAATACCACAGGAGGACAAACGTGATCATCCCATAAATCCAACATGGGAATGGTATCTATAAATACTTCCGCCTGATCCAATGCATAACATTGGGTAGCATCGTCAACAGCACGGATATAAATATTTACCGGATTCAGGGTCTCATCAGCCGGTAAGGCATATGCATAAAAATTTGTCTGGGGAGCTGTCTCATCTATAATCATACCTGGAACAGCAGCAGCCCATTGGTAGGTGATGCCCGGTTCAGGCGTAGTCGCACCGATAGGAACACTATCAAATATACACACAGCTTGATTCGGTCCGGCATCTACCGTTGGTGACACATTGGGTGTGACCAAAACCGTATCCTTATCCGGGCAACCGGAACCCCCATCGACTATCACTTCATATTCGGTTGGAACCGTTGGGGAAACCTGTGGTCTCGGATGGGTCGGATCGCTTATGCCTGTCGTCCCTCCTCCACCAAGGATTTGCCAAGAATAGGTGAATCCTGAAGTATTGGGAGGAGCAATCGTACCAATTGTAGGAGCAGGCGTACCTAGACAAAAACTCACGTCCGGCCCCGCATCGGCAGCGACATATGCTACGGTAGTCTGTTCGATTTTAGTACAACCGTTTCCATCGGTGACCATTACATTATAAATGATATCATCCGGAGGCGTAGATATAGGATTGGCCAAAGTATTATCATCCAAGCCAACATTCGGCGTCCATTCATATGTATAAGATCCACTACCTCCTGTAGCTGTCGGAGCACCACCCAAAGTTACAGAACCGCCGGGACATACGCCTTGGGGTTCTCCCGCATTTGCTACGGGAGCATTGAAACTCTGTACATTTAAAGTATGGATATTGCTGATGTGATCCGGACCACATGAAACGCATGAAATAATACGTCTGAAATAAGTTGTAACCGCAGGAGGTTCCGGAAAATAATCCTTCTCCGTCGCACCTTCCACATCCGACCAATTGACAGCATCCGTACTAAACTGCCATTGGTATGCAGGGGAAATATTAGGATGAGGGCCAACGACTCCGTCAAGAACCAAATTCGGCAATTTGGAAGCAATTTTCACCTCTTCTCCAGTAATCAAAGCCGTTGTACCATTCAGACAAATGGATTGACTGGAAGGAGACAAGGTGTTATTAGGTGTAATGGGGGCACATAATTCCAGTTTAGTGACGGTAGTAGCTCTATTTCCTACGGGTATTTCATTTTGTGCGGCTTCTTCCGTCGCCATAGCAGCTGTACCTGATGCATTACTCCCTGAAATGTACCAATGCCCATTTACGACTTCCATGTCTGAGCTATAGTTATGAAAATACGAACTATATTTTATCTCCCCTGTTCCACCATCCAACCTTGCTATATAATTGGAATAAGAATCCGAAGCCCCCGTTTTAAAATATGCATCATCAGTTACACCTATATCGATACCAATTCGCGTTGTCGCTCCCACATACACATCACTACTAGTCTTATCAATCATCATTTCGGAATCCCAGGGTTCCAGATACCACCCTAAGATTCGTCCCCATTCCAAACTACTCCCATCTACAGAAAATTTTGCAATGAATGCCCCCAAAGCATCATAAGTGTTAAGGTTAGGATGCGTTACCTGAATATTTTCAGCAGGAGAATAAGATATGGATCTTGAGTCTCCACCAATGATAGCTTCTCCGGCATCCGTTACTTCAATAAAATAAGACCACTCTTCATCTATACCTCCATAAAAGGTACTAAAAACCATATTACCATTCGGATCGAATTTCGTCAGGGTAATATCTTCAGCATCGTTTGGTAAGCTAGGAAGCTTTGTAGTCATAAAGGCTCCCGGAGTTGTTGGGAAATCCTCGGATGTTGTTGTCGCCACAACATAAATATTATTATTGCCGTCAAAATCAACATGCCCTTCGGTTTCATATCCTGTAGCACCTCCAAGATAAGTGCAAAAAACAGCTGTCGTCATATCCGGTGTCAATTTCAATACAAACAAGTCCTGCCCGTCACCACTATATGTTGGTTGTGCTGCTCCGGGTGTTGTTTGAATATATCCGGAATAATCCTCCCCTACGACAACGATATTTCCTTCATTATCCAATCTCATCTGATGTGTCCATTGACCATATCCGAAATTGGTTGCATATTTCATTTCGCCGGCATCTCCCAAATGGATGATATATAACATTTCAGGATTAGGATAACCATTGTTTCCCGTACCTGTAGGTTGGTATGCACCGGGAGAGGTAGGTAAGGAACCATCTGTCTCACTTACAGCTATAATCAGCTCCCCATCTGCATTCAAAGCCATACCTCCATAGGTCGTACTATAGTCATTATAGGCTGTACCTATATATGTACCATACATCAAAGTCGATCCATCCGCACTCAATTTGAAGGCATACCCATCATATGTATTTCCTCCAAAAGAGTTTTGAAAGGCCCCCGTTGTCGTTGGAAAGTCAGTAGATCTGGTATGTCCGCATCCAAATATGTTCCCATCTGCATCCACTAGAAGCCGATCCCCTGCATCAGAAAGACGCTCTTGTCCCGTACCACCGACATATGTACCGAAAAGCAAAGTAGAGCCATCAGCCGATAATTTGGAAACGACTACATCTACATTCAAACCATTTCTGTCCGGCTGAAATACCCCGGAAGTAACCGGATAATTCAAGGAGTTTGATGTCCCCAACATTATCACATCCCCATTAGGTAACACTTCCAAATCAAATCCATACTCATAAGAATCTCCTGCAAGGAGATTACTCCACTCCAATACGGTAGGGTCTATGATTAATGTATGATTAGGATCATATCCTTCGGGAAATTCAAAACGGAGGGAATTATTATCCCCTATGACATAATGTGTCGGGATTTCTTTTTCAACTCCATTAATCACCTGATAAACATAAGGCTTGCTTTTCTGCAATTTACCTATGGAAGTAAACATCAAAAGATTACCTTCTTCGTCCAGAGCCAGTCTTTGGATGCCTTCCAATTCCATATAGATATCATCAGGATTACCGCCGGGATAAACGATGAAATCATATTCCATCGTACCATTTCCTTTTCCGTAGAAACGGGTATCTATATTTTCGTACATGGACTCATATCTCAATTCCTTATACGCCTCTACATTTTTTCTATGTTTCGACTCATCACCCAACATATAATTGAATTTATATGTTTGTTTTTCTACCGGTGTGATAACCGGGTCGGGATTCGCATTATGGAATACCAAGTTCCAAACCAATCCATTCCCATCCAAGCCCATTTCTCTTTCTTTCATTCGCTGTTCCCGTCTTTCTTGGGGAGAAAGGCTCATATCCAATCTTTCCCTAGGGCCTTTTTCAGCCCCTCCCATGTTCTGCATCATTCCGATACTGACACGATCTTTCAGGAATCTAATGGAAGTCTGGGTATTCCGACTCTGATATAGGATGTCTGAATTTTCCCATTGCCCTTCGTTTTTTTCAAAGGCCAGATCCTGATCATATTTTTTCAGGAATTTTTCTACAGATTCCCTCTGTTGATTGGAAACTTTCTTATTCGGATCGTATTGTGCGGTCAGTGTCGTGCACAATGCCAATAAAAAAACGATAATCCTGATTGGTAACTTTAGAAACATAAGACTTTAGTTTTGTGTAGTTCTTAAAAACTGATGGAAAAAGAACTCTCATTCTTTTCCGATAGTCCATATATATGCCAAAGCCTATGCCAAAAAAAGCACAATTTCAATGTTACAAATCAATACAAGGTGGGTTTATCACAACTTATTTATTATGGATTTGATGTACCAAAGTTCACATTATGAAAAAGAATAAACTATATTCAAATACAAACCAAATAAATACTTAAAACACAAAGGAAAAAATACTTATTAAAAAAATATTGCCATACAACAAATATTGCCTGTCACAAAAACAATAAATTATTTTTCAGTTTTTTTCTTAAAAAAATTAAGAAACTGTTTTTTCTTTTCTTCTTCCACTTTTACATTGTCCAAATATTCCCCATATACCCGAATGGTTTCAAATCTGTAGGTCAACGATGTAATAGGTTTTCCGTTTTTAATATATTCTTTCCGGCCATTACTTTTTTGAATGATTTCGTACTCGTCCTTGAAAATTTTCACCAATGTTATCTTGCCTCTCTGATCTTCCCTTTCCGACTGTTTTACAGCATTATCATACAATGCCTGTGCCTGTTGTAATGCAGATGACATTGGATCGAAGCCTGAAACGAAGTCCTCGGTCTTATCCCTTCGAGACAGATTTTCCAAATCCAACAATCCGGTTTGTCTGACGAATAAGTCATCAACCATCCCTCCTTCCAAATCCTGATTTTCCCTCAAGTGCCACATGTGTTCCAAATAGGACATTTCGGCTTGATAAGCCATTTCTTCCTTCTTGACGACTTCTTTCCGAGCCTTGCCGATTTCGGCTTTATAACGCCCCTTACCATTATCTTTAATTCGTATTTTATTCAGGTTTGTGACCGCTAAAGAAAGCTGTGCCTTTGCATGATCAGAAGCAAATTTTTGAGCATTCGCCAATTCAACAACTCTTTCACGTCCAGTTAACTTTGTTGCTATTTTATTATGCAGCCGATTTAATTTAAGTGCATTATCCTTCCGTTGTTTTGTTCGGATTTCACTAATTTCTATCCTCCTGATTTTATTTTCTTTTTCATTTGTTGAATTATCAATTTCAGATTGAAGTTTCAAAGCCCAACAATCCGCATGGGCATTTTTATAATTCAATTCCGCTACTTCGAATTGTTGTTGGGCCAAAGAAAATTTTTCACGGCTATTTTGTAATTCCCTTTGACTTTCTGCTTGGCCTGATAATTTTTGACGGTTGGTCATGATTTCATTTTTCTCGACTTCCCTTTCCGCCAAAGACAAACTCACTTTATAATATTGCTTCTCCCTACGGAGAATATTTAACTTGTCCTCACATGTACTGATTTGCGAATTTGAATTATTGGAATTGGAAAACCCATTCTTATTTAATTTTTCCAACTCCAGTTCCAAGGCTCTTTTCCGAGTTAATAATTTATAGATTTCCTGACCGATAGTATGTTCGGTTTTCCGCATCGATTCCTTGTTCTCATATTGTTTTTGTTTCTTCTCTATTTTAGGCAATGTCCCTTTATCGTAAAATGCTTTGATTTCCCGATTCGCTTTTTGCATCTGCAATGCAAAACCACCTTTGTCCCTCACCTTATCCAAATCAAAATCCATCACAGAAAACCGTCCTCCTTTTCCTTCGTAATGTTTTTGCGGACGAAAATCCTCATTAGTCATCCGACCGGGAATAAAAGAAAAAGACAAATTGGAATTCCGTGGAGGATTTTCCGTATCCACACTAATCACATATGGTTTCCTTCCCTTTTGGTAAACGACAACGATATATTGGGTATATTTAATCAATTCGAGTGTTCCTCTTCCATTTTCCATTGGTAGTAATTTTTTATCCTTTTCGGAAAAAGAAGTTGCGAAGAGTGGTTTCTTCTTATCAAAATTCGCCACTTCTATTTTCAAGGAAACCTGTGCGAATAATGAAAATGAAAAAAACACGTAGATAGAACAAAATAATAGTCTGATTGGTAATCTCATGTCAAGTTTGAGTTGTATTAATAGATGTTATCACGAAAAATTGATTAAAGCCAACCGGTTCTTTTGAAAATATGCCTGCGTTATTCCTCTCTACCGTAGCTAGGGCTACGCT
>JAHDFN010000241.1 GCA_020628145.1 Saprospiraceae bacterium
TTCCACATTTCATTTTCCGATAATGAATCTTTTTTCAAGCCGGAATCGAATTTTTCAAAATTAAAAACCTCATATTTCCCATCCAACATCCCCTTGGGACGGTCAAACATATTCAACCACCCGGCTTTGTAAACAATAAATGTTCCCGCAATACCTATGATGATAACACCGGCTATCAGATTCTTCATGAAGTTTTTAGGTTTGATGAATTTCATAGGAAGGATTTCATATAAAATCGAAGGCGGGCTGGTTTTATTGAGGAAAAAGAAATTAATTAATCGTTTGGAATCGTAGGCAATTAGAATCAATGCGAAAAATACAAGATGCGTCGATAATATTTTGACAGGCACATCATAGCAATAATTCATCATCATGACATTGGACATGACACCGAATGTGATCAGCGACCCCAGTAGGGAGGTTCGTTTCCAAAATAAAAGTATGCCTCCAATGAATTCACCTAAGCCGGCAAAAAGGGCATAGGTTTCGGAGTAACCCATGAACGTCCACAATAAACCCATAGGTGAAAATTCCCCCAAAGTCCTATCCAATCTCATTTCATTGGGGAATGCAAACTGCATGGGGAAAATCTTGGCGAAGCCGTAGAGCAGCATTTGAAAGGATACGTAATATCGGAGAATAACCCTCAGCCAGTTTTCCAGTCCCTTGGAATTTTCTTTTTTTCTCCTGAATCCAAAAATCAAAGTTCCGATGATGAGGGAAAAAATCAATATCAAAGGGAGTTTGAAATATTGGAAAATTCCATCTCCACTTCCTGACATTACATTTTTTACTTCGTCTCCATATCCTAATAAAGATGCAAAAGGAGGTACGAGGATTTCCCACAAAAAATCAAAAACGACTGAAAGGAAAAACTGATACGATTGGGTAAATAAAAGAACATAGACGAATAAGACGGGGAGGAACCATTTTTTCAGATTCGACCACTTTTCGATTGGGGGATTATTTTCCATGATTGATATTTATTTAAGTACAGGACTTAAGTACAGGACAAAAAATAAAACCAGTTGCCGTGCGTGGTGTTTGTTCACCTCGCACACTCCATTTCACTAGCATTTGTCAGGTGAACTAACACCTGACAAGGCCGTTGAATAAGTTTTGTCCTGTACTTAGGATATTTATTTAATACAAATAAAAATGTTTTCTTTCGGATCAATACCTTCTGTATTTAATTTTTCTTCGGATAAGGAATTCCCATAGCTGATTTCGCTGACAGTAAAACCATGGGATGAAATCCTTTCGGCAAAGTCCCGGCCATATATCCTCCAGCGATCTGCTTGTTCGTAAACTTTCAACCTTTCTTCCTCTGTGGTGATTCCCTCTACCTCCAACGTCTTTTCCCTATCGTAGATTCTTTCCATAATAATTAATCTTCCTCCCGGGTTCAGTACCCGATGTATTTCTGATACTGCTTTCCTGTCATTAGGAATATGGGCCAAAGTATGGGAACAGATAATGAAATCGAAATTCGAATATTCCTCAGGGATTTCTTGTAAATCGAAATGAGCTTCTGCCAATGCAGATTCCAAATCCGCACCCAGATATTCGATGTTGGTAACGGACTTCAAATAATTCCTAATCCCAATCATCGGTGCTACATAAAGTAACCGGGGCTTTCCCTTGAAAAGATGCGTCTCATTCTCCTTGAGATAATTCAAGAACATCCGATGCCGTTCGGCACTTCCGCAACCCGGACATATGGCATTGTTCCTCGGGTGGCTTCCTACTTTCATGGGAAGGAAGCGGGCATATCTGCGATCACAGCAAATACAATAAACTTCATCACCTGCATTCAGGTTTCTTAGTATCCAAAGTCTCATCCCATGCAATAGTCTTCTGATAGGAGTGGGTACGATATTTTTCAATTGCTGCTTCATTCATCTGCTAATGTATTGGATATGAAAGGTATTTTGTTAATTTCCAAATAAAAATGTACCTTTGCACCTCGAAAAAAGGGACTATAATGTGGTTTTTGGTTTGTACCGCAATATTTTCTCATTCATTAACCAAAATTAAATCGAACCATTATGAGTAAAGACGAAAAGAACGAAGCAAAAGGCGGGAAGGATGATTACATGGAAGTGGATGCCTATAAAGGTCACGACCGTTTGGAATCCAATACCGATTTTGTAGCATTTGAGAAAGATGGCGATCATTATTTTGCCATGTTGGACGGAGAAGGAAATGTACTTTTGAGAAGTGAAGGTTATTCCTCTGCGAAGTCAAGAGACAATGGTATCGGTTCCGTTACTAAAAACCGTGAAATTGAAAAGCGTTTTTCCATCGTTAACGAAAACGGTCAGTATTTTGTCGTATTGAAAGCCGGTAACCATCAGGAAATCGGAAGAAGTGGTGTTTATGCTGATTTGGCTGCTGCCGATGCCGGGATGAAAGCTGCTTGGAAAAAAAATGAAGCGGAAGCAGTTGTCGAAACACCTGCAAAAGAAAAAGTAGAGGAAAAAACAACGGAAAAAGAAGAAGTTGTTGCCGATACGGAAGAGTTGAAAGCCGTGGTTGAAGAGAAGGAAGGCGTGGTATTGATGCAAACGGAAGACGAACCGGAAAAGGTAGAGGAAGAAAAGGTAGAGGAAGAGGAAATCGATGAAATGGAAGATGTTCGCATGGCCGTTACAGTCGATAGGGGACCACATGACGATTTCGATTGGTCTTTGGGTAAGCGGAATACCATTACCTACGATTCCGGCCAAAAAGAAGAATTGCTCAAGGATTACAGTGCATCATTGAATTCCGTTATCGAAAATGAAGTCGTGAAAGGTAGGGTGAGTGATATCACCAGTGGCGATGTCGTTTTGGATATCAATGCCAAATCTGACGGTTTGGTCTCTCTTTCAGAATTCAGGGATATGCCTGATTTGAAAGTGGGTGATATGGTGGATGTCTATGTTGAACAACAAGAAGATGCCCGAGGACAATTGATCCTTTCCCGTAGGAAAGCGAAGTTGTTGACTGCTTGGGAAAGCTTGGTGGATTCTTACAATGAGGGTACCATTATCAAAGGTACTGTTGTATCCAAAACCAAAGGTGGACTTATTGTTGACTGCAGTGGTCTTGAAACATTCCTTCCGGGTTCTCAGATCGATATCAAACCGATTATCGATTATGATTCCTATGTAGGCCGTACAATGGATTTCAAAGTCGTAAAAATCAACGAAGCGATCAAGAACGCCGTTGTTTCCCATAAGGCACTTATCGAAAGTGATTTGGCTGAACAACGTGAACAAATCATCAGTGGTCTTGAAAAAGGCCAGGTCTTGGAAGGTTTGGTCAAGAATATTACGGATTTCGGAGCATTCTTGGACTTAGGAGGTGTCGATGGTCTTCTTTATATCACGGATATTTCATGGGGACGTATCTCACATCCGCGTGAAATTCTGGAATTGAACCAGAAGATCAACGTCGTTGTTTTGGACTTTGATGAAAACAAAAAACGTATCTCACTTGGTCTGAAACAATTGCAGCCACATCCTTGGGAAGTATTGGCAGAAGATATTTCCGAAGGTTCTGTGGTTAAAGGTAGGATTGTCAATATCGAAGACTATGGTGCATTCTTGGAAATCACACCGGGTGTCGAGGGACTTATCCACGTATCCGAGGTCACTTGGAGCAATCAACCGGTCAATGCCCGTGATTACTTCAAGGTCGGTCAGGAATATGATGCGAAGATCGTGACAATCGATAGGGAAGATCGTAAGATGTCGCTTTCCTTGAAGCAAATGTCAAAAGATCCTTGGAGCGATATTGCCGAAAGGTATCCGAATGAAAGCCGCCATACCGGTGATGTTAAGAATTTGACTCCTTATGGTGTATTCGTAGAATTGGAAGAAGGTATCGGAGGCATGATCCATATTTCCGATTTATCCTGGACTAAACGTTACGCCCACCCGTCCGAATTCACGAAAGTGGGATCACAAATCGAGGTGGTTGTATTGGATGTCAATCCGGATACCCGTAAGATGTCCCTCGGTCATAAACAATTGGAGGAGAATCCGTGGGATACTTTTGAAACGGTATTCCCTGTAGGTTCATTCCATGAGGCTACCGTGATCAGAAGGGATGATAAGGGGGCTATTGTTCAATTGCCTTATGGTTTGGAAGCTTATTCCCCACTGCGTCATGTCAAGAAGGAAGACGGCAATTATGCCAATCCGGATGAAGTGTTGACATTCAAGGTGTTGGAATTCAATAGGGATGATAAGCGGATTCTCGTTTCCCATACCCGTTACTTGGATGATATCAGAAGAGAAGCGGATGAGGAAGTGAAGAAGGAAAAAGTGAAAGAGAAAAAGAACGTCCGTTCAGCTGTTAAGAAGACACAACAGAATATCGAAAGAACCACTTTGGGTGATTTGGATGTCTTTTCCGAGTTGAAATCACAATTGAATGAAGAAGAAGCGGATAAAGGAGAGGATGTGAAAGAAGATTAATAAGCAATAGCTGATTAGCTTCTAATAATAAGATTATCCCGGATTTCCGTAAGGAAATCCGGGATTTCTTTTAGGGGGATTTTTATTGTCGGATTATTCCCCTATATCCATCAAATCCAACATGAAGGCATATTGCATCGCTGTTTCCTTGTAAGGGGCAAAACGCCCCGATGCACCACTGTGGCCGGTATCCATGTTACAATGGAAAAGCAAAGGATTGTCATCGGTTTTCATTTCCCTTAGTTTGGCGACCCATTTGGCCGGTTCCCAATATTGGACTTGTGAATCATGATAACCGGTTGTTACCAATGTTGCCGGATAATTCTTGGCTTCCACATTATCATAGGGAGAATAGGATTTGATATAATGATAATATTCTTCTTCTTTAGGGTTGCCCCATTCATCGAATTCTCCCGTTGTTAATGGAATGCTTTCATCCAACATCGTATTGATGACATCCACAAAAGGAACGGCTGAAACGATCCCTTTCCATAAATCCGGCCGCATATTCATAACAGCCCCCATGAGCAAGCCACCCGCAGAACCACCCATTGCGAAAATACTTTCACTGGAAGTGTATTTATTTCGAATCAAAAAATCGGCACAGGAAATAAAATCTTCAAAGGTATTCTTCTTGTTCAGCATTTTACCATTTTCGTACCATTGACGACCCATTTCCTCTCCGCCACGTATGTGTGCAATGGCATATGCAAATCCACGATCCAACAGACTCAGGCGAACAGAACTGAAATAAGGATCCATGCTGTATCCGTAGCTACCATAGGCATAAAGGAGTAAGGGGGCTTTCCCATTTTTTTCATAACCTTTTTTATAGACTAATGAAATCGGAATTTTGACACCGTCTTTTCCTTCAGCCCATAATCGTTCCGATTGGTAATTTTCCATGTTGAAAGTTTCGGAAACGACTTCGTGCCTTTTCAATAATTTTTTTTCATGGGTATCCATATTGAAATCGAAAATGGAATTAGGCGTAGTCATCGAAGTATAACCGAATCGTAGGATATTCGTATCGAATTCCATGTTCTTACCCGAATAAATCATATGACTTTCCTCTTCGAATTTGATATGGTATTGGGAGCCTTTCTGTGGAATGATTCTGATTTCCGTAATTCCGTTTATCCGTTCATTTAAGACAAGGAATTTTTCAAAAATTTCCATCCCCTCCAATAATACATCATTCCGATGTGGTATCTTTTCTTTCCAATTATCTTTTGATGGTGTAACGACCGATGTTTCCATCAGTCTGAAATTTTTGGCATTCCAATTCGTATGGATGAAAAACCGATTTCCATAATGCTCTACACCATATTCATGATCCCTTTCCCTTTTCTGTATGATGGAAAATTCACCCATCGGATTATCCGCATCTAAAAAACGATATTCGGTCATGACGGAATGAAAGGAAGCTATAAATATATATTTACCTGATTTTGATCGGTAAGCGACACAACCGAAAGTTTCATCTTTTTCTTCGAAGATTAATTCGTCACTCGAAACACCTTGTCCCAATGTATGTCTTAGTATTCGGTGACTTCTCAAAGTCTCCTCGTCTTTTCCGGTATAGAAAATAGTTTTATTATCATTGCTCCAAGCCACGGAACCCGTTGTGTTCGGTATTTGATCGGCTAGGAATTTTCCGGTTTTCAAATCCTTGAATCGAATCGTATTTATTCTTCGTCCCTTTGTATCTTCTCCAAAGGAAAGAAAGCGGTTGTCCGGACTTATTTTTAAGGAAGATACGGTATAAAAAGCATGATCTTCGGCCAATTCATTGACATCCAAAAGTATT
>JAHDFN010000242.1:0-1353 GCA_020628145.1 Saprospiraceae bacterium
GACGCCCCATGTTTTTTTGGTGAAAGGCCAAAAAACATAATTCCAATATATTGGGATTCCGACATATTTGTATTTGGTTCTTATTCATGAGTGTAATGTAGGGGCATTGCCTAAATGACATTAGCCGTTACCCCTTCGATTACCGACCTAATCCTTTCCCCCTATTGATTTTTAGTCATATGATTCATAAATTGAGAAGGTAAGCCGCACTCAATCCTTATTTAAACCGGATTGGATACTCCGACGTTATTATAGGCAACGACAAAGAATTATGGACTGGTTTATTCGACAATTACTGTCAAAAGTCATGCTGACTTTTCGCAGGACTTACTATTATTTCATTACACTTCCTACTCGATTCAAGCGTTTGTTTAGGCATTTGGCCATTCCGTTTGAGTTGGGAAAGGAATCATTGATTCCTAAACAGGGTGGTTTTGAACTCCTCAATCGCATTTCCCTGTGGTTCTTGGAATTATTCCTTTACCTTTTTGATATCATCGCTGTCGGGGAAATATATGGCTCATTATTGGATTGGATAAAATTCTCATCCAGAAGGCTGAAACCCTGGGAAATCAAATTGGTTAAAACCGTTTATGGAGACTCTATAAGGTATAATATCATTACCGTGGACGAGAATGCGATTCTAGGCGTACAATGGCCTGCTATGGCTAAGGCATATGTCAGTTTTAATACCATCAATACTACGGGAACAATGGAAAACGGCCTCTTGCTACATGAGATGGTTCATATCTGGCAATACCATAAATTCGGTTCCCCGTACCTTTTGAAAGCATTGTTGGCTCAGAATTCCAAAATGCAATATGATTATGGAGGGGCTTCAGCACTCAAAAATGCCGTTTTGGAAAAACTGGATCTGCTTTCCTTTAATTTCGAACAACAAGGCGATCTGGTTCAGGATTATTATCGGATAAAAAACGGCTATAGACCTTTATGGGGGAAGGGGAAATTGGAGGATCTGCAATATTATGAATACTTCATACGGCAACTACAAGCCTGAAAAATACACCGATAGTTCCAGAAGAAACGATGGAGCGTAAAATAAATTTCTTTTTTAATGCGGCTTTGATAAAAGGGTATGTATCTTTGTGTCCCGTGATGTAATTAGCTGAAATCATCAATTTCCTTCTATGAGCAAATACATATTCGTCACGGGTGGAGTTACTTCTTCACTTGGAAAAGGCATTATTTCCGCATCTCTGGCAAGATTATTACAGGCTAGGGATTTTTCCGTTACCATCCAGAAATTCGATCCTTATATCAATGTAGATCCGGGGACGCTCAATCCTTATGAACACGGTGAGTGTTATGTTACGGATGATGGTGCCGAAACTG
>JAHDFN010000242.1:1363-6262 GCA_020628145.1 Saprospiraceae bacterium
ACTGACCTCGATTTGGGATACTATGAACGTTTCCTCAACCGTCCGGTATCACAAGCGAACAATGTGACCACCGGAAGAATATATCAGACTGTAATCGAGAATGAAAGGAAAGGGGAGTATTTAGGCAAGACCGTTCAGATCATTCCTCATATTACGGATGAAATCAAAAGAAGGATGATGCTCTTGGGACAACAGGGGCAATTTGACATTGTTATAACTGAGCTGGGGGGGACAGTAGGAGATATAGAATCCCTGCCTTATTTGGAGGCAGTGAGGCAGATGCGTTGGGATTTGGGAACGGATAATTGTATTGTCATACATCTTACACTCTTACCTTATCTGGAAGCTGCTAAGGAATTGAAAACGAAACCAACACAACATTCTGTAAAAGAATTGCAAAATGCTGGTATTCAACCGGATATTCTCGTTTGTAGAACCGACCATGATATTGATAATAAAATCCGAAGAAAAATCGCCTTATTCTGCAATGTCGAAATCTCTTCGGTAATTGAAGCAATAACAGCCGATACGGTGTATGATGTTCCATTATTGATGCTCAAGGAAAATTTGGATAGGGTAGTTATCAATAAATTGAAACTCAGGGAAAGAAAAGAACCTGATTTGAAAGGTTGGAAAGATTTTCTAGGAAGACTCAAAAACCCCACCAAGGAAATCCATGTCGGATTAATAGGTAAATATATTGAACTAAAGGATGCCTATAAGTCCATTTATGAATCTTTCTTATTGGCAGGGGCATTCAATGAATGCGAAGTCAATGTAAAGGCCATCCATTCCGAAAGCGTACACGATGATAATGTTGATGAAAAATTATCGGATTTGGATGGAATTTTGGTGGCTCCGGGTTTTGGAGAAAGGGGATTCGAAGGAAAAATCGCTGCGGTCAAATATGCAAGGGAAAACAAATTGCCATTTTTCGGAATCTGCTTGGGTATGCAAACGGCTGTTGTCGAATTTTCAAGGAATGTACTCGGGCTTGAAGGTGCAAACAGCACCGAGATGGATGCTGATACATCGCATAAGGTAATCGATTTAATGGAAGATCAACAAGAGATTGAAAACATGGGAGGAACAATGAGATTGGGTACTTACCCATGTCAGATCCGAAAAGATTCAAAGGTACATGAAGCCTATAATGAAACCCGGGTGGAAGAACGCCATAGACATCGTTATGAACTCAATAATAAATATAGGAAGGACTTGGAAAAAGCCGGACTCGGTTGTGTCGGAATCAATCCTGATTCCGACTTGGTGGAAATCATTGAATTGAAAGATCATCCCTGGTTCATCGCTTCACAGTTTCATCCTGAATATAAAAGTACGGTTGAAGAACCACACCCTTTATTCGTTTCATTTGTAAAAGCCTGTATGGGGTGACTATATGAAAGTACTTCATACGGCAGATTGGCTTTTGGGACAGAATTTCACAGGTAACCTGGATAGGATAGCAGAACACCGATTTGCTTTGGATTGGTTGGTGAATTTAACAAAAAAACAAAAAATCGACATCCTTCTGGTTGCCGGAGATATTTTCGATACCCCTAATCCCGCCAATAATGCCCGGGAATTATATTATCGTTTCCTCATGAATGCTCATCAGGCCGGCTGCCGCCATATCGTCATTACCGGAGGGAACCATGATTCCCCTTCCATGTTGAATGCTCCCAAAATCATTCTGAATTCCATAAACACACATGTGATAGGGGCTGCAACGGGGAATATTGAAGATGAAATCATCATATTGAAAAATGATAAGGAACAAACCGAAGCCATTATCGCTGCAGTACCTTTCTTACGGGATAGGGATTTGAAATCCGGTATGGTTGGAGAAAGTGGAGAAGAAAGAATAAAAAGAGTCAAATTAGGAATTAGGAACCATTATGAAGCAGCAGGAGATATTGTAAGTTCATTGAAACAAAAAAACGTTCCCATTATAACGATGGGACACCTCTATGCCAAGGGGGCAACTGCTTCCGATAAGCAGGACAATATCTATATAGGTGATATGGAAAACATTGCTGCAGATGATTTCCCTGGGATATTCGATTATGTAGCATTGGGTCATTTACATACGGCTCAAAAGATAGGTAGGAAAAATCATATCCGTTATTCAGGTTCGCTGATTCCGATGAGTTTTGGAGAATGGAAAGATGAAAAATCCGTTACCATCATAGAGTGGAAAGGGAATGAGATAAAGGATATAAGTTTGGAGAAGATTCCCGTTTTCCGAAAATTAGTCACTATCAATGGAGATGAAATCCAAGTTGAAAAGCAGTTGGAATTAATGGCCGAAAATATGGCATCTGTAGATAGAGGATTGGAAGCTTGGGTAGAGATTTTCATAGATTCCGAAAAAACACGTCCTGACGCTTATCGTTATTTCAATGAAATGGTTAAAAACTGGCCTATCAAAGTATTGCGTGTAAGCTATGCTCGCCAATACGAAGCATTGGATGCTCTGTTTTCCACATTTGAATTGGATAGTCTCAAACCTGAAGAAGTTTTTAAAAAAAGATGTGAAGCTGTCGGTTTGGATGAAAAGGAAATCCGTAAATCCATGAAATCCTTCAAGGAATTACTCAATTGGATGCAGGATAAGGATGAATGAATACCTCATTCCCTGACAAATTCCAAATCATTAGGACAAGGTTCCGGTACTGCACAACTTGCTTCTGCCGTATGCCCGGCACCACCCTCCAAAGTTATGATAGTCTGTGAGTTCGAATAATTGGTAATTAATAATACATAAACTTCTCCTGCGGTCGCAGGTGTGTTAAATGAACCTGTAGAAATGGTAGAATAAGTACAACCAACCACATTGCCTCCTGAGGCTCCATCCCCATAGGATTCACATGCACCTTGTGCTGCACTGAAATCACTAAAGGGACCGTACATGATCCCGTCCACATCAACATTTTCCGAATTTGAAAATTCCACATCAAGGATGCCATCACCAGTAATTTCTATATAATACCAAGCAGGATTGGGAGAGGTGGACAAACAGTCATAATCATTTCCCGGATTGATATCGGAAGCATTTTGTTGTTCTGTTGTTGCAGAATATACTATCGGAACTTCCGGACAGAATTGGGTGAAATCATTGGCCTCATTACAATCGGAAGGGGGAGGTGGAGTAGATATACAGA
Source organism: Saprospiraceae bacterium (assembly GCA_020628145.1). Lineage (GTDB taxonomy): Bacteria > Bacteroidota > Bacteroidia > Chitinophagales > Saprospiraceae > JAHDCE01. The sequence goes on from JAHDFN010000242.1 coordinate 4,528, forward strand.
TTTCAAAAGTAGTGGTTACTACACTTGAGGTCCAACTGTAAACCTGTACATAATATGTCGTTCCGGGTACGAAGTTGGAATAGGTTAATCCATTGTTTGCATCGGAACAAGTAATATTGGTCAATGCATTGCAATTCGAGGTGGTATAAATGCCATATGTCAAATCCGAAGAAGTTCCCGATATATTCGTTACCTGTATTGCATGGGTAGAACTGGTGGCTACAAATGAATACCATATATCATCATCAGATGTACCTGTACATGCATTTTCATTTGAATCGGTCGCAGATAATAGACCCCCGGATATAGTTGTCCCACAATTCTGATTATTTGAAACGGTCAGGCTGATAGCACCATTACAATCATCATTTGGAGGAGGAGGAGGAGGAGTTAGGATACATATATCAAAAGAAGTGGTCTGGCTCGAATTACTCCATGAATAGACTTGTACATAATAAGTATTTCCCGGTGTTAAACCGTTGAGTATCATCCCCCCATCCGTATCAGTACAAGCTATGTTATTCAGGCTGTTGCAATTATTATCATAAATTCCATAGGACATATCGGTTGTTGAACCTGAAATGTTGCTCACATCCAGAATATGGGTCGTACCTACCGCAGTAAATTGATACCAAACGTCATCGTCTTCTGTACCGATACATGTGGTTGGCCCTCCTGAATCTGTTGCACTGGCAACAGTACCTGTAACAGGGCTAATACAATTTTGATCAGGATGAACGGTGAGTGTGGTGGCTCCTGTGCAATCATCATTTGTTGGAGGTGGAGGGAGGGTCGTGACACATATGTTGAATGAAGTGGTTTGTGACGTACCACTCCAAGAATATGCTTGGATAAAATAGGTATTGCCGGGCGTCAGTCCTGAAACCGTCAACCCGGAATTGGTATCCGTACAGGCTATTTCGGTAAGACCGCCACAGTTTCCTTCATAAATCCCATAGGCCATATCCGTTGTTGAACCTGAAAGATCGGTTACTTCGATAATATGGTCAGTTCCGGAAGCCACGAAGGAATACCAAACATCATCATCTTCGGTTCCTGTGCAATTAGTAGCTTCACCGGAAGGAGTCGCACTGTAAACTGTCCCGAATGTAGATGATACACAATTTAGATCCGGATGGGTAGTGAGTAATACCGAATTATTGCAATCATCATTGGAAGGCGGAGGCGGTGGAGTAAGTACACAAATGTCGAAAGTAATATTCTGTTCTGATGCACTCCAGGAATAGGCTTGTATATAATATGTATTGCCCGGCGTGAGGCCGTTCAGGGTTAATCCGCTATTGGTATCGGTACAATTCAAATTGGTGAGACCTCCACAATTTCCTTCAAAGAAACCATAAGCCATATCGGAAGTCGAACCTGTGATATTGGAGATGTCAATAATGTGGTTGGTTCCTGTCGCAACAAACGAAAACCAAACATCATCGTCTTCGGTTCCTGTACAAATGTCATATTCTCCGGAATCCGTTGCATTATCTATCGTTCCTGAAGTTGGGCTTGTACAGTTGATATCCGGATGAACGGTAAGAGCAACTGCATCAGGGCAGTCATCATTGGACGGGGGAACGGGAGCCGGGACATATTGTGCATCCAAACAAAAAGTGACACTTTGAGGAGCCGCAAAAGTAGAAACATGGATATAATAGGTATTACCTCCGATAAGGGCGGAAGATATAAAAGATTCATCCCCACCGGCACTGGTTGATTCTCCGAG
>JAHDFN010000243.1 GCA_020628145.1 Saprospiraceae bacterium
CTTCCACGGCAATAATATCTGCCAATTTTCCTCTTTCCAAACTACCTAGTTTATCATCTACCCCAAGTAGTTTTGCCCCTCCCATTGTTGCTGATTGGATGGCTTCCATCGGAGGCATACCCGCATCGGTCATGTATTGGAATTCCAAAGCGTTCAAGCCATGAGGGAAAACCCCGGCATCCGTTCCGAATGCGATTTTCACTCCTCGCTTATAAGCTTTGGCAAAAGTGTTTTGTATCTGCGGCCCGATAGCCAAAGCCTTCGGCTTGACCACTTCAGGGAAATACCCTTCTATTTTAGCCGAATCGGCGACAGACCATCCGGCAGTAATGGTAGGAACATAATAAGTTCCCATTTCCTTCATGAGATCCATCGTCCTTTCGCTCATCATCGTACCGTGTTCAATGGATGCAACGCCACCCTTTACTGCTCGGTACATCCCCTCGTCACCGTGGGCATGGGCAGCCACCTTGATACCGAAATCTTGAGCCGTTTCCACAATGGCCTTGATTTCCTCAATGGTGAATTGTGGGCGATGGCCGTCCCTTGCTACGCTGAGTACACCGCCCGTAGCTGTAATCTTGATTAGATCCGCCCCGTTCTTGACCTGTTGCCTAACCGCTTTCCTACATTCGTCCGGGCCGTCTGCAACACCTTGCTCCGGGCCGGGGTAATCGAATAAATCCTTCTTGCCACCATTCGTAGGATCGGCATGGCCACCGGTAATAGCAATCGATTTTGCAGCCGTATAAATACGGGGGCCTTTTACGAATCTACGGGCAATGGCTTTTTGAAGTGATACGTTGACGCCGCTTCCTCCCAAATCCCTTACCGTAGTGAAACCGCTCATTAAAGTCGTCTCCGCAAAACCGACGGAACGATAAGCGATATCCGCATCATTCATGACAAAGCGGTTCAGGTAGGATTGTTTGTTATAAATGCTTTCCAAATGAACGTGCATATCCATCAGGCCCGGGAGTACCGTCCTGTTTTTCAAGTCAATGACTTCGGCATCCGACGGTGCTTCGGTAAATCCATTTTTAATATCTTCTATTTTATTTCCATCAATGATGATGGTCATTTCCTTGAATACCTTATCACTTTTTCCGTCAATGAGTTGACCACAATGGATATAGGTCTTTTGCCCGAATGAAGAAAAAAACAAAATGACAAAAGAGAAGGTGTAAATGATTTTTTTCATGATAATAGAATTTTATAGGATGGTCATGTTGTCGGATTTTCCCTCATCCAAATATCCACTTTATTGGTTAATACGATGAAATCATCAACAGACAATTTTTCGGGTCTTATGGTGAAATAATCATCTTCCATTAATATCTCGTGAGGAATGAAAACCTTCATCGTATTGCGAAGCATCTTCCTCCTCTGGCTGAATGCTTGTTTAACCACCCGTCTAAATAATTTATGGTCGTATTCCGGCAGATTCTCCACCTCCTTTCTAGTCAGTCGGATAACGGCAGACATCACCCTCGGCGGAGGGTTGAAGGCTCCTTTTTTGACGGTGAAGAGGTATTCTCCTTTGTAAAATGCCTGGGTTAAGACACTGATGACACCATAATCTTTTCCTCCCGGTTCGGCAATGATTCTTTCTGCCATTTCCTTTTGGAACATCCCGACCAATTCAGGTATCAATTCCTTATGTTCCAACATTCGGAAAACGATTTGGGAAGAGATGTTGTAGGGGAAATTGCCAATCAGAGCAAAAGGATGCCCGTCATCGAAAACCTTGTTGAGCCATACCTTCAAAAAATCCTTATGGACGACTTTGAGCCGGGGGTAATGTATGGCGAGGTATTCAACCATATCCCTATCTGCTTCAACAGCAGTCAATCGATCTTTCCATTCGTTTATAAGATACTTGGTCAGCATTCCTTTTCCCGGCCCTATTTCTATGATCCGGTCATATCTTTCCCTATGGGTGAGGGACTGTGCGATCTGCTCGGCAATATCTTCCCTATGAAGGAAATGTTGACCATATGATTTCTTTGCTTTCATACTTTTCAAAGGTATTAAAAAAACGGATATGGATGTGTTGTATCAAATCCGAGGGTTACATCTTGTGACCGTATTGCTTAGATTCTACATAACAGGTTTGTATCATATTAAAGTATTATCTTTGCACACTGTTAATACAAAATACTTGATGAATACAAAATTCACGCATACCCGTTCCCTTAAAAACAACCTGATTATTATCTCAGATGGTTCTAATTTGGATTGGGCGGATAAATATCTGACCCCGGGAGAAATAACCATCCTCGCAAAAGGATTGGAAAAAGAAGTAAAAACTTTCATCTTCCCTAAAGCTATCAACTTTGCTTTCATTCTTATTGTAAAGGAATCCGAGGATTCTAATACGACAGTGGAAGACGTCCGTATGGCTGCCGCCGAAATATTGGATGATTTGGAACATTACAAGCTTTCATCCGTCACTATCATCAACCATTCGTCTCTGAAAGTGGTTCCTGCCGTAGCGGAAGGCTTGGTTTTGGGGAATTATCAATTCCTCAAATACTTCAATGACAAAAAAGGGAAAACGAATTCCCTGAAGGAAGTCAAAGTACATGCATCCGGCATGAGAAAGGGCGAGTTTCAAAAATTACATAGTGTATTGGTCGCAACCTGCAAGGCAAGGGACATGGTGAACGAACCACATTCTTACATGAATGCGACCAACTTCAGTAAGGAAGTAAAAGCTTTAGGCAAAACATGTGGTTTCAAGGTGAAAGTCTTGGAGAAAAATAAGATTGAAAAGTTGGGGATGGGCGGTCTGTTGGCTGTGAACCAGGGGAGTTATATCCCTCCCACCTTCAACATTATGGAATGGATGCCCAAGAACGCTAAGAATAAGAAACCGATTGTTCTGGTAGGTAAAGGAGTGATGTTCGATACAGGAGGTGTGAGCCTGAAACCGACAAAGAACTCAATGGATTTCATGAAATGCGATATGGCAGGTTCTGCTGCAGTTGTAGGAATCATGATGGCCGTTGCCTTAGCCAAATTGCCGGTCAAGGTAGTGGCTTTGGTTGGTGCTACGGATAACCGTCCCGGTAAGGAAGCCTATCTGCCCGGTGATGTGGTCAAAACGTATAGTGGTATTACCGTAGAGATCATGAATACCGATGCAGAGGGAAGAATGACCCTGGCAGATTCCTTGCATTATGCCAAGCAATACAAACCCGAATTAGTCATGGATTTCGCTACATTGACAGGAGCGGCGGCTTATTGTATCGGCCCTGAAGGAATACCCTATATGGGAAATGCGGATAGCAAGGTGAAATTCCGATTGGAACAATGTGGACATAAAACCCATGAAAGATTGGTAGAGATGCCGATGTGGAAAGAATATGGTGAAACCATCAAATCGGATATAGCCGATATCAAGAATTTGGGAGGAGCGTATGCGGGGCATATTACCGCAGGTAAATTCCTCGAACATTTCACTGATTATCCATGGTTGCATTTCGATATAGCAGGGCCATCATACCTTCATAAGAAAAATGGCTATAAGACCAAGGAAGGAACAGGTGTGGGTGTCCGTCTTATATTCGATTATCTGAATGGATATGTAAAGTAATAAGGAACGGATGTCTATCTGTTTTCTAGAAGATGTTGTAGAGATTAAATCAAAAAAATGAGCAATTTCAAAGTAGGTATAAGTATAGGAGATGTGAATGGAATCGGACCTGAAATCATTTTAAAGGTATTGTCCGATAGTCGGTTATTGAACCATTGTACTCCGGTTATTTATGGTTCGACCAAATCCATTGCCTACCATAAGAATATTTTGGACAATGATAGTGTGAAATTCCAAGGAGTCGTTTCAGTAGAAAAAGCACAAAGAGGTCGTATCAATGTAGTGGATTGTTGGAAGGATCAGGTTGCGATTACGCTGGGGGAGGCTACGGAAGAAGGAGGGAAATATGCACATCTTGCATTGGAAAAAGCTGTTGCGGATTTGAAGGAGGGGCATTTGGATGCCCTGGTAACTGCACCCATTAATAAAAAGGCCATGAATATGGCGAACTTCCCTTTTGCCGGCCATACCGAATATTTGACCGAAGCATCCGACAAGAAGGAAAGCCTCATGCTGATGGTCAATGAAGGACTACGAGTCGGACTATTGACGAATCATCTACCATTGAAAGATGTGGCATCTGCTGTTACTAAGGAAAGGCTTCGGAAAAAACTACAAATTTTCAATAATACCCTCAAGATGGATTTCGGTATTGAAAAACCCTTGATCGCCGTTTTGGGACTGAACCCACATGCAGGGGATGAAGGCGTATTGGGTGATGAGGAGGAAAACATCATCCGGCCTGTTATCGTCGAAGCAAAGAAAAAAGGATTGCTGGTCATGGGGCCTTATCCGGCGGATGGTTTTTTCGGTTCTGATCAATGCCGCAAATTCGATGGTGTTCTTGCCATGTATCATGATCAGGGATTGGTTGCTTTCAAATCCCTTTCCTTTGGGGATGGAACCAATTATACTGCCGGTCTGAGCTTTATCAGGACATCACCGGATCATGGCACTGCTTATGACTTGGCGGGGAAGAACGCAGCTAATCCGGATTCTTTCAGGAAGGCCCTTTATTTGGCGAAGGATATATCCATGAATAGAAAGGAATATTATGAAAACAGGTCTAATACGGTAGAAAAGGTAGATATTGAAATTGAAGAACAACCTGAAGGTTGATAGAAAAAATAATAAAGAAGCCGAATCATTTCGGCTGAACACATCCCAAAACGAATATCGTGACTTTTGAAGATTTGAATCTGAGCAAAGGTTTACTGAAAGCTTTGGATGATTTGGGTTATGTCAATCCAACGCCCATTCAGAAGGAGGCTTTTCCTGTTATCATGTCAGGTAAGGATGTTGTCGGTATTGCCCAAACGGGAACGGGAAAAACATTCGGTTATTTATTGCCGGTCTTAAGGATCTTGTCTTATTCGGAACAAAACCCGCCTCGGGTGCTTATTCTTGTTCCCACAAGGGAATTGGTCTTACAGGTAGTAGAAGAAGCAGAAAAGTTAACGGCCTATATTTCCATGCGTATAGGAGGTGTCTATGGTGGTACCAATATCCGGACGCAAAAGACAATTGTTTATGAAGGTCTGGACATACTCGTAGGAACACCGGGGCGTGTTTTGGATTTGGCATTGGATGGTGCTTTGAAATTGAAAGGGATAAAATATTTTATCGTTGATGAGGTAGATGAGATGATGGAATTGGGGTTCCAACCTCAACTAGTCCGTATTATGGATTTATTATCATCCAAAAGAAAAAACCTTCTTTTTTCCGCAACGATGCCTTCTAAGGTTCAGGCATTAATCGATGAGTTTTTTTTCAAACCGGTAAAAATAGAAATTGCCAAACATGGTACGCCTTTAGAACAAATTACCCAAGAGGCTTATCATGTCCCCAATTTTTTCACCAAAGCCAATTTATTGGAATACCTTATTTCCCATCATCCCGAAATGGAAAAGATTTTGGTTTTTGCCGGTAGTAAAAAACTGGCGGATCGGCTGTTCGAAAAAATGAATGCCGTCTTTCCAAATAAAATCGGAATACTCCATTCCAATAAATCCCAAAATTTCCGTATCAGGAATTTGGAATCTTTTACATCCGGTGAATTTCCCATCATGATTACAACGGATATCATGGCTCGTGGTTTGGATATTACGGATGTGAGTCATGTAGTGAATTTCGATTTGCCGAATCATGCACCGACATATATTCATCGGATAGGGAGAACAGGACGTGCAGATAAGGAAGGGGTTGCCATTTCATTTATCAATGAAGTGGAAATGGAGATACGGGAAGAGATTGAGGAGTTAATGGACATGCAGATTCCGATGTTGGAAATTCCGGAAGAGGTTGAAATTTCGGATATCTTTTCGGAAGAAGAAAAACCGAAAAAAGGTGCGAATCGAAGACCTTACCTTGTGGATGCAGGAAGAAAATCACAAGGAGCATATCATGAAAAAAAGGAAAAAAATAAAAAAGTGAATCAGGGAGGGAAACATAAAAAGAATCCTCCTAAATCGAAACCTGTAAATCGGGGTAGATTGAAAAGACAGGCGAAAAAAAGAAAAAAGAAATAAATAAAAAAGCGGAGTAAATTTAACTCCGCTTTTTTATTGTTTAAAAATTCTGACTAAGTACAGGACAAAAAACAAAACCAGTTGCCGT
>JAHDFN010000244.1 GCA_020628145.1 Saprospiraceae bacterium
AAATTCCATTAAAGTTGAAAGCCGTCTTCATATCGGATACACATGGGAAACACCATGATTTAATTTTACCTGACGGAGATATTATTTTCCATGCAGGAGATGTTTCTTCTACAGGAACCTTGTCCGAAATCGAATCCTTTATCGATTGGTTTGAAAAAACGGATTATAGATACAAAATATTTATCGCAGGGAATCATGATTTTTATTTTGAAAAGGAACATGAAGAACAAATAAAAAGAATAATTCCGGATGATATTATTTACCTGAATGACAGCGGTGTTGAAATAGAAGGAAATTTTATTTGGGGTTCTCCTATTCAACCTTGGTTTTTCGATTGGGCATTTAATAGACAAAGAGGCAAAGAAATTCTATACCATTGGAATTTGATTCCACAAAAAACAGATATTTTACTGACTCACGGCCCACCTTTCGGAATATTAGATAAAACCATCAGAGGAAAACATGTGGGATGTGAGGAATTACAAAAAACAATTGAAAGGGTACAACCTAAAATACATGCATTCGGTCACATCCATGAAGCCTATGGAATTCAACAAGAAGAAGATTGTTTATTTTTAAATGCAAGTGTTTTAAATTTCAGTTACCAATTGGTTAATCAACCAATAGTCATAGATATTTAGAATATCATCTTAAAATCAATTCAATGAAAACATTCAGAACGATAATCATATTTTTTTCCATAATTATATTTTTCTCTTGTAACCCGGAAGTTAAAAAAGAGAATGAATTATTGGATCAAATCCATTTGCTACACGATGTGGAAACCATGCCTAAAATTATTTTCCTCCGTAATTTGGCAGATGATTTGGACAGCATTAAAACAGATGTAAATGCCAAGGAAGTTTTCTTATTGAAAAAAGATTTGAATGAAGCAGATCAAATGATGCATGAATGGATGAAGGGGTTTAATTGGCAATCGGAACAAACTCCAATTAAAGAACGGATTTCCTATTATGAAAAGGAAGTCGAAAAATTGGAATTAATGAAAGACAAAATGTATTCTTCCATGAAGAATGCAGAAAAATATTTGGAGAAAAAATAATTACTAATTCTTCAATTTACTCAATTCAGAAATCAAATAATCAATGTCTTTTTTTGTATTATAAAAATGTAATGAAATTCGTAGGCCCGTACCTCGGAATGAAGTATATATATTTTTCTTTTCCAGTTTTTTTTGTGTTTTAAAATCACCCCCAACAATAATGATTTGCGAACGGAATTCTTTTCCGTAGGGAAAAATAAATTCTATTCCATTTCTTTTGGCTTCCTTGTAAAAATAATCTTTTAGTTGATTGATTCTCTTTTCAATATTGGAAATACCGATTTCATTTATCAAATCCAAGGATGCTCCCAACCTGAAAAAGGCATCATGTCTTTCATGTCCTATTTCGAATCTCTTAGCACTGGGAAAAGCCGGGTAACCTTCCAATTCGGCACGGAATTGCCAGCAATACATCGAAGGGAATTTTTCCAATAATTCTTTTTTTACATAAACGATACAATTCCCGAAACCGCACATCATCCATTTATAACAACTCGCCACCATGATATCCACATCCGATTTCCGGACATCTATTTTACAGGTTCCTAATGATTGAGTGGCATCCAATAATAAAATATTATTATTCGATTTTACTTTTTTTAATTTTTTCAAATCCAATTTAAATCCGGTATGCCATTGTACATGACTTACCGCTATAATTCCGGTATTTAATTTTTTCAAATTCCCATAAGAAAACGAACCGTCTTTTTTTGCATTGATTTTTTTTATCGGATAACCATGTATTTCCCAGGGAGAAATCAGGGAAGGGAAATCTCCATCTACACATCCGAAATCATATCCGGCCGGTTTGAACATCATTGCCAACCAATTCAGGGCTGTCGCCATATTCGGAACGATAGCGATTTCATAATCATCCGCATTGATCAATCGAGCCACTTTGGAACGAACCCCTTCCATTTTCGGAACCCATTCTTCGGCGGCATCTGCTCCACGCAAGGCATGTTCCCGATATAATCGGTTCATTAATTCCAATGTCCGATCCGGAATCAGTCCGGTAGCGGCGGTATTGGCATAAATGGATTTGTCAAATGCCCTGAATTGCTTTCTTATTTTTTTCCAATTCATAATTTACTGATAAAAATATATTAGAAACAGATTCCTTATATTTGAAGAATCAAAATAAAATTCAAAATATAAATTTTATGAACACCATCCAAGTAGAGCATAAAGATGATTATTTAATCATTCATTTATCGAGGGGAAGATCGAATCCTATAAATGCGGAAATGGTGGATGAATTGAGAACCGTTTTCAAAGATGCCGATAAGGATGATAATGTTCGGGGTATTATTCTGACCGGACAAAGAAAATTTTTTTCCGTTGGACTGGATGTGATTGATTTATATAGTTATGACCCACTCAAGATGGAAAAATTCTGGGACGATTTTTTGGACATGATTCAGGAAATGAGTTCTTTTTCCAAACCGTTTATTTCTGCAATTACCGGTTACAGCCCGGCAGGAGGATGTCTTATGGCTATTTGTTCCGATTATCGGATCATGTTGGATATGGAAAAATTCCGAATCGGATTAAATGAAGTACCGGTCGGAATAATCATCCCTTCAGGCTTATTGCATTTATATGGTTTTTGGATCGGATTGGGCAAGGCTTATCAAATGTTATTAAGGGGGCATTTATTCACGCCAAAGGAAGCGTTGGCCGCCGGACTTGTCGATGAATTAGTTTTGACCCATGAAGAAGTTTTGGAACAGGCGGAAAGACAAATGAGTTTTTATTTATCCCTTCCTCAAAATGTTTGGAGAAGATCAAAAAAGAATATGAAAAAAGAATTATTGGAAAATTCAAAAATCACCAAAAAGGATCGGGAACAGGTTTTGGAACAATGGTGGAGTGAAGAATCAAGGAGTGTACTTAAAAAAATCGTAGAACGACTTCCCAAGAAAAAGGCTTGATAAATCAATAATATTATAAATGTGCACCCATTCCAAATGCAATATATTCTGCAACGGCCAAATGATTTTTTAAATAAACTGCTGCAAAAAATCTTGTTTTCGGTTTTCCGACAGGAGGTAAATAATATCTTACCGATAATTTATTATATAAAAAAAGTGGTACCTGATCTCCTTGGTGTATATAAAATCCGACTTGCAAATACACACCGAAATTTCCGAACATTAATTCATCAGCTAAATAAAACATTAGCCTCGACGATTCTTTTCTCAATTCTTTTTCTTCCATATCCGAATATAAATGATCGATATAATGAAAGACGCCGACATTATATTCAGCTTCCAAACCGAAGTGCATTCTATTGACTGCATTAAAATGAAAAACACCTCCTGCCGATCCGATATAAACCGGAAATCTTGCTCCGCCGGATTCTCCGAATTCCCGATATGCCAAATCGAAATGCATTTGAAAACCCCACCTTTTTTTAGGAACATTTAAAAATGCTTCATCAAAAATATATTCTTCCTGAGGAACAGGATTAGGAGAATATTGAATACCTAATACACCGGAAACAACATTGATTCCCAAATTCGGTTTTTGTGCACCACCATTGGAAAAATGTGTCAAGCCTATTCCGGCATGCAATTTTAAGCCGGGTTTTATTCTATATCCTCCATCAAAACGGAAAGCCGTAATATTATTGGTTTTCGATCCGATGGCATTATTCGTTGGATTGGAATTAATATTAAAGGGGCGATTTAAAAATGCAATTCCCGAACCGAATTGAAATTCTATAAATCCTTTTTTTGTCCTTAGAATATTTATCGTCAAATTCGGATAAACCGCATATGCATTTCCTAAAACATTTTTATCTCCGAAATTAAAATACATCGCAGAAATACCCATCGCCGGATAACGTTGATATTGACTCCATTTATCCTTACCATGTGTTTGAAATTTAAAACCTAACTCCGCTCCCCAACTCGGGTTCAAAACATCGAATTCGATTTTCGGATTGTGCTTGAAAATTTTCCCATAATGAATATTCCCTTCCACTCCCCACGCTTTCGGCCATTGGCTCCAAGCAGAATGGGAAAAAATAAGAAAGGAAATTATTATGAATATATTTTTCAATCGTTTGGTGTTTTATTCCGAGATAAAATCCAATGGATTTATATTTTGTAAAAATAAAACGGTTTTATGCATGTCTTTATACATCATCCTATCTCCATTTAATCGGGAAACGGATTTTCGATATTCTTTTTTGAAATGCTCTACGATTTTTGAAGATTTTAATGGTTTCCTAAAATCCAAACCCTGTGCCGCAGCCATTAATTCAATAGCCAATAAGGATTCCAAATTCCGAACCACCTCATAACATTTCGTTCCGGCATTGGCCGCCATACTTACATGATCTTCCTGACCATTACATGAAACTATCGAATCTACCGAAGCTGGCGTACACAATTGTTTATTCTGGCTGACAATCGATGCAGCGGTATATTGGGTAATCATGAATCCGGAATGTAACCCGGGTTTTTCGGTCAAAAAAGAAGGTAATCCTCTTTGTCCACTTATCAATTGATAAACCCTTCGCTCAGAAATACTTCCCAATTCGGCCAAAGCAATCGCTAAAAAATCGGCTGCTAGTGCTAAGGGTTGTCCATGGAAATTCCCCCCCGAAATAATCGCATCCGTATCCGGAAAAATATTCGGGTTGTCTGTTATCGAATTCAATTCGGTTTCCACCACATTCCTTACATAATCAATCGCACTTTTACTTGCTCCATGTACTTGTGGGACACATCGGAAAGCATATGGATCCTGTACGTTTATTTTTTCCTGTTCACCTATTTCACTTCCTTCCAGAATTTTCTTGATCCGAAAAGCGGTTTTAACTTGCCAATGATGTGGGCGGTTGGTATGTACTCGCAAATCGAAAGGATCCATCCTACAATCGAATGCATCCAATGAAAGACAAGTAATCAAATCCGATAATTTTGATAATCGATCAGAATGCATCGAACACCATAACAGATACGCCAATGAAAATTGAGTACCATTCAATAATGCCAAACCTTCCTTGGATTTTAGAATCAGGGGTTGCCACCCCATTTTTTTATGAACGGCCGCCGACTTCATTTTCCGTTTGCCAAAATAAACATCTCCCTCTCCGATTAGGGCCAAACTCAAATGAGCCAATGGGGCCAAATCACCGGAAGCTCCAAGCGACCCTTGCCTATAAATCACAGGAAGAATATCATGGTTGAAAAATTCAATGAGTCGATTGACCAACTCCAGTCTTACTCCTGAATAACCATAAGATAGACTTTGAATTTTGAGCAGTAATATGAGACGGATGATTTCATGTGGAACTTCATCTCCCATTCCACAAGCATGACTCCGAACCAGATTGTCTTGTAACTGTTCGATTTCTTCATCATCGATCTTGACATTGCACAAGGAACCGAAGCCGGTGTTGATACCATAGTAGGGTTGTTCGCTTTCTGCTAATTTTTTTTCCAGATATTTTCTGCAATTCAAAATAGCAGATTGAGTTTGCTCCGACAAAGTCAATTTTTTGCCTTGCTCAAGAATTTCCTTTACATCAGTTATACTGAGTGATGCCGCACTGATATGGTGGTAGTGATCAGATTTCATTAAAAAACAGCCTTGCTTGTTTGATAGTTTATATCAAAATTAATCACTAAGAAGATATAAACCTAACAACCGGCTTTTTATCATATAAAAACCATAAACAACTGAATATCAATAAAATAACGGATATCTTCAATGAAAATATCCGCTATTAAAATTATAACAAACTGATTATCAGGGCTTTTTAACTCCTTTTGCCCTTTCTGCCTTCTGCATAGGATTTTCCCTGTTGAATTCTTGTTGTTTGAACAACTCAAAACGGGAAGCCTGTTTCTTTTCAGGGAAATAATTATTATTGGTATCTGTATCTGCCGTTTCTAAAAACGGATCAAGTGTGATTTGTTTCACTTCTTTTTTCTTGAGGAATACCTTGGTCACTTTTTCATTTCTCTGCCTCCAGATTTCCGCTGGGATTCTTTCTATTTCCTTAGTTCCATCCATGTATTCAAATTCGAGTATCAAGGGCATGACCAAACCTCCGATATTTTCGAATGTGATTTCATAGAAATTATATCCTGAATTTAACAATGACTTTTCATCACTGGAA
>JAHDFN010000245.1 GCA_020628145.1 Saprospiraceae bacterium
ATGAGTGAGGTCAAAACCATTACCGGAGAATTCACCGGATCTTATGCCATTAATCCATTGACCGGCAAGGAAATTCCGATTTGGATTGCCGAATACGTTTTGAAGGATTACGGTACAGGAGCGATCATGGCCGTTCCCAGTGATGATGAAAGGGATAATAAATTCGCTACCCACTTCGGTTTGGAAATCATCCCCGTCGTGGATAAATCCGATTATCCCGATGCCGATATGAAGGACAAGGTCGGAAAAATGATCAATTCCGGCTTCATCACCGGCATGGAAGTCAAGGAAGCCATTGAAGCGGTTATCCAAAAATTGGAAGAAGATGGATTGGGTTCCCGACAGGTGAATTACAGGTTGAGGGATGCCAATTTTTCAAGACAAAGATATTGGGGAGAACCCTTCCCTATTCGATTTGATGAAAATGATGTTCCCCATCCTGTAGATTTTTCAGAATTACCGGTGGAATTACCTCCTTTAGATAACTTTAAACCGACGGCCGATGGAAAAGCCCCCTTGGGCAGGTTGGAAGATTGGGTTCAATCAACTAAGGGGCGTAGGGAAATCGACACCATGCCCGGATTTGCCGGTTCATCCTGGTATTTCCTGAGATATATGGATCCTCATAATGACAAGGAACCCTTTAGCAAGGAAGCAGTTGATTATTGGCAGAGTGTCGATTTATATATTGGTGGTGCCGAGCATGTTGTCGGACACTTGTTATACTCCCGTACTTGGCATAAATTCTTTTACGACTTAGGCTTGGTTCCTACGGAAGAACCGTTTAAGAAATTGATCAATCAGGGAATGATTGGCGGACGTTCCAATTTTGTCTATCGGGCCAATGAAAAATTCGCCGAGCATTATTTGGAAGAAAAATTAAAATCCGTCAGTCATGCATTCGAAAAAAATAAAATCATCGGAGAAGGAGAAAATGCCTTCGAAGTGGATTTTGCCTGTGACGAATGCAAGGTAGCCATCGAATTGAAAGCCATACACCGCTTGGAGCGTTATGATGATAAACATCATGAACAATTCGAAAAAATGGGTTATACTTTCGTTCCGATTGCCACCGAAGAAGTTTTTTCCCATTATCATGATTTCACTCCGATTACGGATAAAATAAAACGGGCATTTGAAAATAAGGAAAGAGTCGTACCGAATGCCAATGTCAAGGAAACCGCTTTATTCGTTTCCCAGGACATGATCGAAGATCGGAGCATGGTCACCAAATTACATGTCGATGTGAATATCGTCCATAATGACATCATGGATGTCGATGCTTTTGAAAAATCAAGAACCGATTTCAGAAGGGCGGTTTATGTTTTGAATACAGAAGGACAATACAAATGCAGTCATGCTTTTGAAAAAATGTCCAAATCGAAATTCAATGTCGTTAATCCGGATGACATGGTAGATCTGTACGGTGCGGATTGTTTCCGGATGTATGAAATGTTCTTGGGGCCTATCGAACAGGGGAAACCCTGGAATACCGAAGGTATCAACGGCGTACAAGGTTTCTTGAAAAAATTCTATTCCTTGTTTTATAATGAAAACGGTTGGTGCGTTACGGATGAAAAAGCCACACCGGAAGAATTGAAAACCGTTCATTCCTGCATTAAGTATGTCAATAATAATATCGAAAGATTTTCCTTCAATACCTGTGTAAGTGAATTCATGAAATGCACAAATGAATTGAGGAAAATGAAATGCCATAAAAAAGAAGTCCTTCAGGATTTGGTGGTTTTATTGGCTCCTTTCGCCCCGCATTTAAGCGAGGAATTATGGCATGAATTAGGCAATACCGACTCCGTCAACAAAACCTCCTATCCCAATCATAATGAGGAATATCTGAAGGAAAGTGCCATTACTTATCCTATTTCCATCAACGGGAAGAAAAGGGCGACTTTTGATTTCCCGGTAGATGCTTCCAAAGAGGATATTGAGAAACAGGCTTTGAAATTGGAAATCATCCAAAAATGGACGGAAGGAAAAACGGTCAGGAAAGTAATCGTTGTTCCTAAGCGTATGGTCAATATCGTCGTCGGATAATTATTATTTTATTGAATCATTAGACATTATTACGAATTGTTTTGTATGGAGTTTTCTAGATATTGTAAAGTCCCTGAAATCAAGAATTAGGTTCAATAACTAATCCGATAAAAATAGTCCATACGATTCTATTCGTAATAATGTCTATTTTAAAACATGAGTCATCCCGAATTTTTAAATTGTTGGGGATTTTAGAAATTGATGAAAACGATTTTGGACCGAAGGGAGAAAAATGCATTAGAATTAGTATTTTGGAAAATACCCCGCTTTTCGCTCCTCATAAGCTTTTGCCGGGTATTTCTTTTTCCTAAAATACAAATATTTTATTGATTTTCAACACTTCATTTCACTCCTGAATCACCCTGTTTTACTTGGTAGGATTTATCGTATCAATGTCGTATTTCCGGAAAATCCTTCTTTTCTACCATCGATATATTCTACTTCGACATGCCATACGAAAACTCCCGGATTCATTACCTTACCATTCAGTGTACCATCCCATACGACATTTTGATTCATTGAATTCATATCATAGTCATATGCTCTGAATACCAATTCGCCCCACCTGTCATATATCCTAAATGACAGAACCTTGGTTCCTTCTATTCCGTGTACCATCAGTACATCATTCATATTATCCCCATTGGGTGTAAACCCGCTCGGAACGAAAATGCCACGAGGCCGCTCAATCTGTACCCGTATTTCATCAGTACCGGTACATCCATTGGCATCCGTGACAGTTACCGTATATCTATTGTTTTCAAAATCACTGATGGTAGGAAATTGACAATCCAAGCAACTGATATTATCCGTTCCATATAACCCGGACCACTCATAAGTCACATTGCCTGCATTATTGAATATGCCAACACCCAATTCTATCGAATCGGTTAGTTCCAAAATAATAACCGAAGTATCAGGATAAATTATGACTTCCAATGGCTCTGGTTCTCCTACCCATACCGAATCCTGTGAAACAACACAACCATTGACATCCATTACCGACACAGGGTAGTAATCCGAAGTTAAGCCCTGGAAAAAAGAACCACCGACAAAATCCAAACCATTCAGGCTATATGTATAAGGAACGGTTCCACCTGTTGCATTGATGGAAATACTCCCATCTCTACTACCCTTACAAGTAACACTATCTATTTCCAAGGTAAATTCAATAAGAGTAGGTTCATCAATTATGATAGACGATGTGGCGATACATCCCAAGGTATCTGTAACGGTTACCCAATATTCCCCTGTCGAAATATTATTCAGTGTATCGGTCAAGGCCAATGTATCTGTCTGACCCCCAGGTGTCCATAAATAATCATACGGACTCATTCCCCCTGAAGCAATGACAAGGGCATTTCCATCAGTTCCACCGTTACAAGACACATTGTTTCCGTTCACATCCAATTCCAATCGTTCGGGATTATCCAAAGTGAAACTACTTACTGTTGAGCAATTCCCCGCATCCGTTACCGTTACGAAATATGTTCCGGCAGAAAGATCGAAGGCCAATGTATCCATATGTCCACTGCTCCATTCATAAGAATAAGGCGTTGTTCCACCAACTCCCATCACATTAATCGCACCGTCTCCCCCTCCAAAACAACTGACAGGCACGATATCCATAAGTGAAATGTCTATGGATGCCGGATTGCCAATCGTAACCGAATTCGTACCTGTGCATCCTTCCCCATCCGTGATGGTTACTTGGTATGTATTGCCTCCCTGTAATCCGGTAGCGGTGATTCCAGTTTGTGGAAACGGGGTTCCCCAAACAATATTAAAGTCGCTCAATTGCATACCTGCTCCTCCACTGATATTATCAATGGTTGCCGACCCGTCATTACCATTGAAACAAGAAGCATCGACACTTGAAATCAAACTGTTGATTTCTGCCAATGCATCAATGGTGACATCGCCGGATGCAGTACAGCCACTGGCATCGGTTACAACAACCGTATAAGTTCCGGTTCCCAAATTACTTATGGTTGCCGTAGTACCGTTATTGCTCCACAGATAGGTATAGCCGGGAACACCACCATCGGGTGTAGCTGTAGCTGTTCCTCCCATCCCTCCGAAACAAAGGGTCTGATCCGGAGACATCGTAACCGATACTCCACCAGGAGGTTGATTGACTGTCGTTGTCGCAGATGCAGTACAACCACTGGCATCTGTTACATTCAAGGTATAGGTTCCTGCAGGGATATTTGCAATATCCTCCGTAACAGATAAATCCGACCAAGAATATGTCAGGCTGCCCGTTCCTCCGGAAACAGTGGCATCTACGGCACCATCAATCCCCATAAAACATGAGACATCCGTTGTCGCCAAATTGATAACAATAGCAGGAGGCTCATTTACCGTCATGGATGTAGTGATTGGACAGCCTACTGCGTCAGTAATGGTTAAACCATAGGTTCCCGCAGATAAATCATTGATTAAAGCACTATCCAAATCCATACAATAATCATGGCCTGTAGTAATGGGATCGAACCCTATAGGTAAATTGACACAAGCTGTTCCACTATTTAACATTTCTACTGCTAGAGGTATTACATCAATATTCGATTCATTGAAATCACAGGTTCCATTATTATCAATATCGGGGGAATTCGGAACACAAGGATCTGCATCATCCGGATCAATAGCAGCACAAATACCGTCATTATCATTATCTGCCGGATCGGCCAAACAAGCATCGGTAGCTATAACAGAAACTAAGAAATATGTATCGTGGGTATTACCACTATCTTCAGATTTTATGCATATGACATCCACTCCATTCCCTAATTGGTCATAAGCTGTATAATTAAGGCAACCCGTAGCATCCAAGTCCCATATCCCATATAAACTTGAATTGGAAACGGTTGATATATTTGTTGACCAATCATAGGTATAAGGAAAGGTTCCTCCTGAAACCACGACTCCCAAATAACCATCATTCAAGCCATTGCAACTTACATCCCCAATGACTTCGAAATGGGTAAGCTGGGTTGGTTCATTCAAGGTAACCATAGCCGTTGCCGTACAACCGATATCGTCACTGGCCGTCACGGTATAAATACCGGCATTCAGATTGTTAATGGAAACACCTGTCCCTATCCCCCAATCATATGTATAATTTCCGGCACCACCCGTAGCTAAGGCCGTAGCTGTTCCATCTGCTCCACCAAAGCAACTCACATCCGTGCCTGTTACACTTACCGAAACGAGCGGAGGTTGGGAAACATTAATAAAATCCTCTACCGTACATCCTAATGCATCTGTAACCGTAACGGTATATGTTTGAGCATTTAAACCGGAAACCATAGCCGTAGTAGTCATGGCAGGGTTGTTCCAGAGATAGGTATATCCTCCTGCTCCACCTGAAGCGGTCACAGTAGCCGTTCCGTTAGTACCACCACTACAGGAAGCTCCTCCTACAGACATCGAAGTCAATAATTCCGTAGATTGGGTTACATCATATGAAGACGAAGCAGAGCAACCATTTCCATCCGAAACAATAACAGTATAAGTTCCTGCTGCCACATTTGAAATGGTATTGGCCAGTCCTCCTGCCAACCAATTATATGAATAATTACCATCTCCTCCCGAAGCGGTTACAGTTGCCGTTCCTGTGTTTTCACCGAAACAATCAACAGGAGTTCCGGCCATTGTCAATGAAATCCCCATAGGTTCCTGGATATTGACAACTGCTGTGGCAGAACATCCACTATTGTCATTTACGGTAACAGTATATATATCAGAAGTAAGTGCAGATATTGCATCTGTCGATTCTCCGTTTGCACTCCAGAGATAATCATATGGAGGATCACCACCTAAAGCAGAAACACCCGCAGTTCCATCCATTCCTCCAAAGCAGGAAACGTCTGTTTGGATGGTATTGAGTACGATAGGATTAGGCACAGTCACTTCTGCACTATCCAAAGTAAAACAACCATTCATATCCGTAACCGTTACATAATGCCACCCATCAGACAGATTGATAGCCGTGGGTGTCGATTGATTGTTGTCACTCCACAGATAGGTATAATTTCCAGCACCACCAGAAGCACTAACTGTTGCTGTTCCATCCGTAAAACCACTACAACTTGCCTGTGTGCTTGAAGTCGATGTCGTC
>JAHDFN010000246.1 GCA_020628145.1 Saprospiraceae bacterium
GGAGGTAAAAGACGAATACAAACAAAAGAAGAAAAAGACCGTCATTAAATATTTGAAAACTTATTTTTCAAAAGTTGATTTCCAAGTAATTGCAAGAGACTATACGGTCGCTTATCAAAGTGCTTTTTATGATTTCGATGTGGACATGGAAATCAAGTTGGAAAAATCAGGGGAAATCTATCTCCCTTCTTTCATCAGGTATGAGGGCTGGTGGGATATTCCGACAAAAAAAAGAGAGACATCGGAATTCCGGTCAATTTTCAATTACTAAAAAATTTATTCCCGGGGCTTACCCTTATTCTGCAAGGCATAATATGTCAGTAATCCTGCTGCAAGCACAAGCAACCCGGAACCGACATAAACACTACCGGCAAAACCAATAGCACCTACTATCATCAGAATCCCCACAAGCAAAAAGGAAAAAACCAAGAGTAAAATTAAGAGTCTTTTAGTTCTCGCGGGATTCTTACTCTTATTTATTTTTTTCAAAATCCGATGGGCAACCCTCTCTTTCATCTTCTTGAAAAATCCTTTTTTATTTTTCCTTTCCTGATTTACACCCTCAACTTCTTTTTTGGTTTCCCGCCCATCATTTTTCACGACAACACTTATATCAGCATTGTGAGGAAAACAGACAACCACTCCCCTAGCATCTTGAATACCAATGAAGAAAAAAACAACAAAACCAAAATACAAAATCAATCCTTTTCCAAACTTCATAGCATTTATTCTAATATCATTCATATCAAAGATATTAATTTCTATTTCAATCTAAGATAAATTATTAACATTGGGGTTATCCATTAAATCATTTACCTAAATCCAACAAACTCGAAATCGGTTTGAATCCAACATATTCATCGGGTTTCAAATACACCTTGTTAAAATAATAAGTCTGTTTGGATTCATTAATTCCTGTCGGATAAATATCAACTTCAACCCTTATATGATCTACTAAACCCACCGCTCCCCAGGGCGGCAGTTTTTCACCCTCGAAAATCGTAGCTGTAAATGAATTGTCATAGCCACCAATCAATGGCGACATTTTTTTCACCGAATCAATTAATCGATTGTTTTTGTCATACACCCGGTATTCTACCCGGTGCAGCATAGGATCATGTATCAGATCGGTATTGTAAATCGATACCTGATAATCCATCACCTGTGTATTGGACAATGACACCTTCAACAAGAAGTTAGAATTCAACGCTACGTTTTTCTTTAATTCCGGTTTATTAAACGTCGCCGACTTAAAAACAAGTGTTTCATTTATCATCCATTTATGGGCATCATAGGAAATAAAACCAAAACCGTCCTCGCCCCAATCTTCCCCCCAGGAATTCTTAAAAATGAATCCATTATCATTATAACCGACAATAGTCACCATATGACCGCCATAACTTTTTTCATTTTTCGGTTCATAATAATATGCATCTACTTTTCCGGTAAGAATATCATCCATTAATGTTGAACCGTAAATTTGTTTGGCTGTCTCATATTTATATTTATTACCTAGTATTTCGACAACCAGTATCTCATTGGGTGTAAAAGGCTTTGACGCTGTACATCCCCCCTCACTCCAAGTTTTCAAATGTAAATCCAGATATAGAACAGCAACAGCTTTAAACCCTCTTTGAAGCAGTCCTTTTATCAATGCCGGATCTTTGGATTGGCGGGCATCATAATATTCATATTGTAGATGGTTCGAAATGGAATATTTTGCAAAATATTGCAACTCATTCAACATCTTGGTATTCATTTGGCTCCCTACGATAATACGTTCGAAATTATCGTCAAACTTTTCCCAGGGCAATTTAGCAGGATTGTAAGGAAGCACATCTTCGTGTACGAATCCATATTTCATCAACGAAGGAATATAATTCTCAAGTCGATCACCTTCGGTAAAAGGTTTGTTCTTTTGGGAATGCTTTAAAGCACCATAAATGTATTGTTCGCTGATATTGCTTGGGACGCCGGGGAGCATTTCCAAAGCCGCAGCAATACCGAAAGCAGAGCAAGTGCCTCGATTCCCCTGTTGCTGTACAGGCGTTTGATATTGTCTATAATCAATGGATTTCTGCCCTGAAACAGATAGGCAGAATAGTGAAACAAATAACAGGATAAGAGATTGGACTTTCATGGTAATGGCATTTTTCTATTATTAATTTAAGCAAATTCATTATTTTCCAGATATCAAACCATAGGTTTTTTCATGTATTTTTAATACGTAATTTTACTTAAACACCATCCTACCCAATAAACAATCGATTACACCTGAACATAAGCTACTAATAACCAAATACTTAAAATTTTTCAAGCATTTTTAAAACAGAGAACAGACCTATCATAGAGACAGAATTACACTTAATATTTGGATTCATATCCTAAAAAACCATATCTTACAAGTTTGTTAGGGTAATTATGCCAAAATCAAGTGTTCGAGAGACTGTATTTGGATTGTGATTTCAACATGATAAGACCCCAATAGATTTAGATTTTGTTTTTACATTTTTAATACTTTTATATGAACATTTTTGTAGCTAGACTGGATTATAGTACCACGTCTGAAACTGTAAGGGAAGTTTTTTCCGAATTTGGCGAAGTATCCGACGTTAAAATCATCATGGATAAGGAAACCGGTAGATCCAAAGGATACGGTTTTGTTGAAATGCCCAATGATGATGAAGGAATGAACGCCATTAATACCCTGAATGGATCCGAAATCGATGGAAGGGAAATTGTAGCCAAAAAATCAGAACCACGCGAAAACAATAATGACCGAAGAGGTGGCGGCGGTGGTGGATTCAACCGTGGTGGAGGCAATCGCCGTTACAACAATCGTGACGACCGCCGTGGCGGTGGCGGTGGCGGTTACCGGGATCGTAACAGCCGTAATGATAATAGGAATAGTCGTAATGATCGATACGACAGAAACGACAGGAATTCCAAGTATGATGAAGGTCGTTTCAATAGACATGACAACAACTGGTAATCCTTAGGATTCCAATAGAATATCTAACGGACAGGAAATATTTTCCTGTCCGTTTTTTTTGTTGATCTTTTAAAACAAGCATGTTTAAAATAAGATTGAAAAAGTTATTTCACCTGTCACATCTCTTGTTTATCTTCATTTTTTTTCAAATACCCCTAAAAGTCAAATATAGATATCCAAAATATATTCCGATACTCTCTTTTAGTTGAATATAACCAAATTCATATCCTATTCATCTTTCACAACTCAAACACCAAAACACATTAAGAAGAAACACATATCTTTTGAAATTAGGTTATTAATTAATAACCAGCACATAACACATATGAAATAAAAACCACATTAAAAAATTAACATTTGTTATAGATTTCATTAAATCTTTTCTACCTGCTTTTGGCATAAATATTGGCACTTCCGTATTTGAAGAAACTCGAAAACCACGCACTGCCCTATACTTTTAATTCAAATACCGAATAATGAGAAGATTTATCTACGCTATTGCTATTGCCTTATTTGCAATTTCAAATTCAAGCTATGCCCAAACCTGTACGGTAAATGCAGGAGTCCCTCTATCCATGTGCCAGGCCGATGGCACAAGCTGGACGCTCTTGGGAAATTCAAATGATCCGGGGGGTAGTTCCGTAAGTGTTACTTGGACTGTTGTTAGCGAACCTGTAGGTAGTTCGGTCTCTATTACAAGTCCTAATAATGAAACGACTCCGGTCACCAATGTAACCGTCCCTGGGCAGTATGTATTCCAGATATCGGGAGTATGCCCGGATGCCAGTGGCACGGCCACGGATCAGGTCATTTATATCTTGGATGAAGCCATTCCCGATCCGGGGTTGAACGAAAATTATGTTTTCTGTACCACTGGCCAGATATGTATCCAAAATCCTTTACCGGATGTTACATACGGTTGGTTGGCTATAGAATTCGATGACTTTGCAGAATATGAAAACGGAGTTAATATTGACAATAGCACCAATCAGGAATGTGTCGATATTGCTGTAACTAGATTTTATCCGGGTGGGGAAGGAAAATTAATATTATTCTCTTCCAGAGGTTCCTGTGTCAGAAAGGACACTGTTGATGTAACCATTACCAATGATGAAAAAGCGGATGCAGGAGCAGATGTTTATATCTGTGGTGATTCGTGGACTAAATATCCTTGGGTCTATGAGGATCTGGATGCTACTAAATATCGTTACATGCCACGAGGCGGTACACAAACATGGACTCAACTAAGCGGCCCTTCTGCTGCAACCATAACCTACAATCCTCTATATGATGTCTATTCCGATGGGATAGTCAACTGGTCGGGATTATCTCCAGGTACTTACGAATTTGAATTAACATTCACATTTCCTCCTCCTTGTAATACCACAACCAAAGATACAGTAGTATTTTATGCCAATGCAGGGGCTCCGGATGAATGTCAAAACTTTAGTACTTCAATCGTGACTTTTTCTGATTGTTTAAACGATTTGGATAAATGGGTCATTGATTTAAGAAACCATGGAATTGACCCCAATATGATTCAACCTGGAGATTCCATTATTTGGTCATTACATTCCTCCAAAAATGAATGTGGTCCAGGATTCACCCTACCTAATGATAACCAAATGGTTGCAACTGTCCCAACCGAAGGAATCTGTGATAATTGCAGCCTTATTGCACAGTACAAGTGTGCATCTTCTCCGGGTTGTGCTTCCTCAATACAGTTTAACCTATTTAATCCAGATACTGAATTCCCGGATCCCAACAAATATATTTGTAGTCCGGATGGTAATCCTGTAGCTTTTCCAACTACTTATATAAGTTTTGATCAAAATGCTACATGTAATGTATCTAATTCCGGATCAATGATAATGGTTAATGACTCCCCAACCTTGGCTTCGGGTACCGCATTTTCCAGCACATCAGGCTTGACCAATATTCCTTTGGACATTGGCGTGCATAACTTCACCTACATATACAAAATTGCTAATTTCTACGAACCCGCATTTGGATTACCTCTTGAAACTTGTGAATATAGCGTTCCTTTTTCGATTACGGTAGGAGGCACGGCAGCAGGTGCAAATGCAGGAACAGATGCACTTTTACCTTGTAATGATGATTTTGCAACCTTATCAGGCTCTGACCCGGATTTCCCTGATCCTACAGGTGCAACCAATCTATGGTCTTTCATTTCCGGGCCTTCAACACCTAATATGACAGATCCCACACAATTGGATTTGACGGCCTCCAACTTAATAGATGGTATATATACCTTCAAATATTCCGTAGGTAATGCTGTTTGCGGATTTTTTGAAGATGAAGTAAAAATCTATGTAGCAACCAACCCTCCGGCAACACCAAATGCGGGTCCCGATGATACACCATGTTATGGAGGCAAATATTATCTTCAGGCAATACTACCCACGGACGGACAGGGTTCTTGGTCAGTGAGTCCGTCTGCTGGCATCACTTTTTCTGACGTCAATGACCCAAATGCCTATGTTACAGGTATGTTGGGTAGTACAACCTATACATTTACTTGGACATCGACCAATAACTGTGGAACTGCTTCTGATGATGTTGTGATTACCACGACTGCAAATGAAGCGGATTATGCTGATGCAGGTGCTGATATTTGTCAGCTCAATAACAGAATCTTCAATCTCTCAGCCAATACTCCCTCTGTTTCTGGTGCAACTGGGACATGGACAGAATTATATACCGTAGGAGCTACTTCAGGCTGGACAAGTTCATTTTCTGACCCAAACAGCCCTACAGCTACTTACACTAATAACAATTTGCCATATGGTTCTGCATATTTGGAATGGGCTGTGGATGTGCCTGGTTGTGGAACTTACAGAGACACCATAGTTGTTACAAATAGGCCAATCTACCATGATGATCGGGATGAAATCATTAATTTCTGTAGTGGAGTAGGCACTTATGATATAGTCTTTAATCCATTACAAGGTAGCTTTTTTGAATATTTCCAATGGGATACTGATTATGACGGCCCGGCTGGTGTACAATACCTGTCTTCCATAGAAAATTCTCCTCTAACCGTCTCTTTCACTCATCCCGGAGAATATGTCTTCTACGTTAAAGTGGGAGAATCAGAATGTTCTATTAGAAATAAATACATCGTATATGTACAGGAAAGTGTACCGGCCGCATCTGCCGGA
>JAHDFN010000247.1 GCA_020628145.1 Saprospiraceae bacterium
CCTATTTTACCGAGTATTACTTATAATTTCAAATTCTAATAAAGAGTTTCCCATTTTATGGATCTTCAAAAAAGAAAAGAGGCATTATTTTTCCTAGGCGATTATCTGCGTCAAAAAGACGAAAGATTATATGCTCATTTGCATCGGACACATTACAAGAACCGTTGGTTTACGATAGAAAACCAGTACAGTGCCATTGATGCCATATGTGATGAATTCCTAAATCCGGAAAAATTAAATAACTGGATCTCCAATTATCAAATCAAGCATTGGGAACATCCGAAAAAAATCGGGTTGATTCCAGCTGCCAATATTCCTTTGGTTTGGTTCCATGATGTTTTTTGCATTTTCATTTCCGGCCATGACCCCGTTGTTAAGTTATCAGACAGGGACGAATACCTACTTCCGTTCCTGGTAAAGAAAATGAATGAGGAATTCCCCGGAGTGGAGCAATATTTTTCTTTCCCTGAAAATATAGCGGTAAAAGAATTAGATGCGATCATTGCCACAGGAAGCAATAATTCTTCCCGATACTTTGATTATTATTTTCGGAAAATGAAAAACATCATCCGAAGCAATCGAAATTCCGTAGGGATCCTGGATGGTTCCGAGACGCAAGAAGAATTAAAGGAATTGGGTGATGATATTTGTAATTATTTCGGATTAGGATGCAGGAGTGTTTCAAAATTATATGTACCGAAAAATTATGATTTCGTTCCTTTACTAGAAATTCTTCATGAACGCAAGGATTTGGTATTGCATGAAAAATACAAAAACAATTACGATTATCAAACTACGATTTTAATTCTAAATAAAACGCCTTATTGGAATAATGGTTCATCCGTTATCGTAAAAAACAATGCTTTGGCATCTCCTATTTCCGTTATTCATTTCGAAGAATATGAAAAAAAGGATGAACTGGAAAAAATACTTTTAAAAGAAAAAAACAACATACAGTGCATTGTTTCTAAATCACCATTGGACAGAATTGATTCCGTCCCTCTTGGAAAAGCACAATGTCCCGGACTTTCCGATTATGCAGATGGTATAGACACAATGGAATTCTTACAGGATTTTTAATTTAAATTCGACTTAAAAATGGAATGGTTCGCAGAATGGTTCGACTCGGAATATTATCACATCCTTTACCAACACAGGAATGATGACGAAGCCCGTTTCTTCATTGATAATTTAATTGAAAAATATCAACCTGAAAAAAACTCTATCGTTTTGGACTTAGCCTGTGGCAAGGGAAGGCATTCTGTTTATTTAAATGAAAAAGGTTTGGAAGTTACCGGATTGGATTTATCCGAACAGAGCATTGCTCATGCTTCTCGATTCTCTAATGACACTTTAGAGTTCTTCGTTCATGATATGCGGCGGAAATTCCGTTCGAATTATTATGATGTGATATTTAATTTCTTCACCAGCTTCGGTTATTTTTCCAAAAACCTGGATCATCATTTGACTTTGGATGCCGTTTCAAATGGTTTAAAGAAAAAAGGACTTTTCGTCATGGACTTCATGAATGCTGAAAAAGCAAAAAAGAATCTGGTCAAAAAAGAAAGCAAGGAAATCAATAATATTCGATTTGATATTTCCAGAAAAGTTGAACGAGGAACGATCATCAAGAAAATCCATTTCAAGGACAAAGGAAAGGATTTTAATTTTGAAGAAAGGGTACGTGGATTCAAATTACACGAAATGGCCAGAATGTTCAGAAAGCATGGTTTGGAATTAAAAAACATCTACGGCCATTATGATTTAACTCCTTTCGATATATTCCATTCAGACAGAATGATTCTTGTAGCAGAAAAAAAATAATGTCGGAATTATTATCAAACATAGATCTTCAATTATTCCATTGGATTAATTCCGGGTTGAAAAATTCCTTTTTCGATTTCATCATGCCTCTTTTGAGGGAGAAAAGCAATTGGATTCCTTTTTATGCCATTTTATTTTTATTCGTATTCCGTAATTTCTCCAAGGAAAAATCCATTGCCATTATTTTAGCTGCCATACTTACTGTCGGAATCTCGGACACGCTTAGCAGCAAAGTCATCAAGCCTATCATCGAACGTCCACGCCCCTGTCATATCATGGAAAAAGAAATAAATTTATTAATTCACTGTGGCGGCGGTTATAGTTTTACTTCTTCCCATGCCACGAACCATTTTGCCATTGGTACTTTTCTCGGATTGGTTTTCTTTCCATTCATAAAAAAAAGAAGTCTGATTCTTTTTTGGATTTGGGCAGGAATCATTTCATTTGCACAAATATATGTAGGCGTACATTATCCTTTTGATATTCTATGCGGAGGTATTTTAGGAATCCTTATCGGCGGGTCGGTTTATCGACTTATGAATTATTCGTTAGAAAAATATTTAAAGAAAAAGAAAAAAGAGAGGGTTTAATTTCAATTCAACCTATCCAAGCCTTCGGATAGATAATTGAATACGGTTTCCTTGGATAGGTAGCCATTCAAATTCAAAACGGTAAGATATATACCGATCATTTCATGTTCCAATTCCAAAATTTCCATTCTCCGGTCCAATTCACTTTCTTCTATATCCAATAAGGCTAAGGGATCGTTGATAGCGACATTGGAATAATTATTTTTCTCAAACCTGCTTTTAGTCCTACTGATTTGTTCCAAGATTATATCCCGTTTCCTTTTCAATTCAGTGAATTTACTTTTCATTGAACCGATATCATTCTGTAATTCTATTTTTTCCAATAAAACCCGGTTCTCATCCGATATCATTTCCAATTCCAGTTCTCTTAAATTTACGACATTGCTTCCCTTGATCGGAATACGTAAACCGAAGCCGATGGAAAATTCATTCCCCACCCCCAAATTATTTCTCCCTGCATATCTTACCTGACCGAAATCCAATATCTTTTTGGTCTTGGCCAACTCCAAATCATATTCTGCAAATGTTTCTTCCATTTGGGATTTTCTCATTCTGATTTCAGGATGACTTTCAATATTTTCTTCGATTCTTAAAAAAGAACTTTCCATTTTTCCAAATGAAATAAACCCCGTTGTATCAATACCGTAATCACTTCCGTTACTCATCGTTATCCCAAAAGATTCCATCAGTCTTATATTCGCAGCTTCCAATTCGACGATCTCCATTTCCAATTCATAAAAATCATCTTCGACACTTAATATTTCCTTGACTTTTAATTCATTTTTCTTTTTAGCCAAAATATCCAGCACCCTCAACTTATCAGCAAGAATCTTTTTTTCCTTCTCTCTAATTTCCTTGTAACGATGTCCGTAATAATAATCCAAAAAAGAAAAATATGCTACCGCTATTTCTTCGTGGTAAAGCATTTCATTTTCCAATTTCCGGGTATTCATCATCTGCTTTTGCAATTCCCGATAATAATTCCGTTCTTTCCATCCATTGAAACTCACACGAACCGTATATTGCTGTCGAACAATATCCCACTCACTGGTTTGAGTCCTAAATTCCACATCATCTACAAAAGGTACACGGAAAGGATCTCCCGACAAGTATTCCAATTCATTATCCCGAATGGATAAATCAGGATTCTCAGATACCCTTAACAACAAATTCTTGAAAGCAATTTTCGGTTGAGCAGACACAAAAGAATAACCACCGAAAAAAAGGCAGATAAATAAAATAAAAAAGGGAAAATGGATATTGACCTTGGAAAACATCTTATTGATTTAAAGACAAATCCACATCTTTTTTTTCTGTTGTGGAAGAAGGACGTTGAAAAGATTTTTTTATTGAAGATACATCTGTATCCGTCAATAAATTCAGAACGACTTTTTCTTTTTGTAAAAAAGAATTTACGCTGGGCAACTCGATGGAAACTTCCCGGCCGTAGGTTTTTATTTCCGGTAATTTTCTTAAACGTTCCGGAATTTCGACAATCCTAGATCCCAAACCTGTAATCCGACCCTTCACATAATTATCCGGATGATAGGTAGAAATAACTTCCACCGTATCCCCTACTTCTACCTGTACAATCAGATTTTCATGCACATAGCCTTTAACCAATGTCGGGTTTCTTTCATAAAAGGAAATCAAGGTATTGAAGGAAGAAATATTTTCTCCGATTTTACAATGTACATTTCCCACCAATCCATCAGTTGGAGCAATGATATGTATTTTTTCTTCTTCTTTTTTACGGATACCCGCTTCGTTGGTCAATTTACGGATTTGAATATTCGAAGGTTTTCCGATTTGTGAAATTTCAATATTCAATTTGGCAATTTCGGCATCATAAGGTTGGTTGACATATTGCAATTCCCTCCTCAAAGCATCCTGTTGAGCCTGATGGGGAGAATCCACCTTTCCTATTTTTCCTGTATCGATGCTTTTCAATTCGGATAGAATGGAACGATTCAAATCTATTTCGGATTGAAGTTTGTCTATTTCGGACTGGATATCTTTCCGCTTAACTGATTTTTCCGCTTCCAATTTTCTGATTTCAGCAGCCAATTCATCCCGTCTCATATCATCATCTACCTGTAGGGATTGTATTTCATGTTTCACATCATTCAAATCCATTTCAATTTCGGAATGAAGGGACAGGGTCAACAGCGTATCGCCATGTTGGACGAATGCTCCGGGCGTGATGTGTACATTTTCCACAATAACCGATTTATCGAAATTCAATTCGGTTTCCTTGTTTTCAGCAAAACCATAAAATGTAACTGTACTCTTCTTCGAATCCCAAGTGATTTGAAAAATAAAATACAATGCCAACGGCAATAATAAATAAATGATATTGAATTTGAATTTATGCAACATTTCAGATCATTTCATTTTCATCCTTCTGACTAAAACTCAGCCTAACGTTTTCCACTCCGACTATTTCATAAAGCTCATCCATCAATTCCCAACCTTCCGATTCCTTGTATAACGAAACCGAATATTCATAAGACGCAATTCCATTCTTTTTGGTACTTACTTCTCCTTCCACCAACTGTTCCCGACGATTGAAAACCGTATATTTCGAAAGTGCATAGCTTTTACTATATTTTTTCAGGATATCTAAAATTCTTCTTTCGTCCCCATCCTCACGATTCAATTCCAGTTTTAGATTCCCTACCAAATCATGATTTTTACTGAAGGGGGTCAGATACAATAAAAATGCGGTCAGACAAAATGCCAACGTTCCGATAAAAGCCACCTCGAATCCATATACGCCACAGGCAATTCCGGTCGCCAATGAGGAAAACATGAAAACGATATTCCTCGGATTCCTCAATGTCGTCCTGAATCGTATGATCGACAAAGCCCCCAACATACCCAATCCTCTGGCCAAACTATCACCAATAGCCTGTATGACCGTAGAGGCCACAATGGCCACCAACATTAAAGCCTGGAGGAAATTATCGGGGCGGGATGTCCCCCGGGTCGTCATCTCATAAGTAAATGTGATCATCCCCGCCAAAAAAAAAGAAAACAATGCGGTCAGCAAAACCAATTGCAAGGAAGGTTCTTCCGTATTATTCAATAATGCAGAAATGTCAAACACTGTCAAGTACGTTTTATGTCCAATGGATTGTTCGAAGCAACCCTACGTTAATTTAATGTAAAGTAATCTTTAAGCTAAAGTAAAGTAAAAACGCTTATCATACCTGTTTTTATAAGATATTCAATTATAAATACCCATATTTCGAACTAAATGGCAATTCTAAGGCAGAAAATGCCCTTCAACAGTTGTTGAAGGGCATATCGTTTTCTTTTTGAAGACCATTTTATCTCATCAGCGTCAATTTGGTTGATTTGGAAGCCCCGCCATCCCTTCTGACCGACAAGAGATACATTCCCTGTGGAAGATTATAATCCGATAATCGAATTTCTTTCCTGTGCTTACCCGGTGTATATGATTCACTGATATCATCCAAATTGGCAATTTTTTCTCCCAATAGCGAATATATCTCGAAATTCAAATCACCGGTTTCTTCCAATTCAAAATCAAAGGTGACCACATCGGTGGTGATATTGGGATATGCCGTAAAAGATGATACGCCTTCCAGTTCCTCTATGGAAACAACCCCATCCGTGAAGTGTGCAATCAAAGTATCACTGTCCGTCAGGGTAATAGTAGCACTATCTGTTTCGGAATC
>JAHDFN010000248.1 GCA_020628145.1 Saprospiraceae bacterium
GAGTAAGCAATAAAGTGAGTTTCGCAGACCAATTATTAAAATTTAAACATACTCTCAACACCTGACAATCAGGCATTCGCCTTATGCTTCTTGAATGCCTCTATTAAACGAGGGACTACATCGAACAAATCGGCACAAACGCCATAATCCGCTGCTTTGAAGAAAGGAGCTTCAGGATCCTTATTGATAACAACGATTACTTTTGAACTATTCACCCCGGCCAAGTGCTGGATAGCACCTGAAATCCCGATAGCGAAATATAGATTCGGACGGATGGCAACACCGGTTTGACCTACGTGTTCGTGGTGTGGTCTCCAATGTGTATCGGCTACGGGTCTGGAACAGGCCGTAGCTGCACCGATTAATTCGGCCAGTTCCTCAATGATCCCCCAATTTTCAGGCCCTTTCATTCCTCGGCCTGCAGATACGACCACTTCGGCTTCAGGTAGGGGAACTGATCCTTGTACCTTATTCACTGATTTTACAGTTATTTTGGATGCGGGGACATCAACAGCCAATCCTTCGACAGCAGCATCACTCCCTACCTTTTCAGGTTGGAAACTGTTACCCATGACGGAAATTACTTTGATATCCGATTTCAATTCCACTTCAGCAATGGCTTTGCCGGAAAACACATTCTTTTTAACTCGGAAAGCACCATTGTTGGTAGGCAGTTGATTGACACCCGGAGCAGAACCTGCATTCAATCTGGCAGCCAATCGTCCCACCAATCCCTTTCCGGTGGAAGAGTGCATCAATACAACAACCTTTGCTCCGGTCTTTTCAGCAGCTTGAGCAATAACTTTCGTATATGCCTGGCTATCGAAAGAATTCAGGGATGCATCGGAAACACTCAACACTTTTGAAGCACCGTATTGACCCAATTCTCCGGCATTTCCCGCATCTCCCAAACAAAGGGCGATACAATCCATTCCCAAAACCTGAGCTGTCTTATGACCGTAAGTAACGGCTTCGAAAGCGGCCTTTTTAAATTGTCCGCTTTGGCTTTCTGCAAATACTAATACTGACATATTTATATATTTAAGTCAAGTCGTTAGACTTGTTACATTCTAATGAATTAAATGATTTTGGCTTCTTCATGAAGCAAACGTACCAATTCTTCCATATTTTCAGGAGCCACCATCTTGCAAGCAGCTTTGGCCGGAGGCATTTCATAAGCTACAACAGTAGAAAGATCATCAAAAGCCACAGGTTCCTTCACATCAATGGGTTTTCTCCTTGCTTGCATGATGCCCCTCATATTGGGAATCCTTTGCTCTGCCATGCCTTTGGCTGCTGAAACGACAAATGGGGTAGAAAGCGAAACGGTTTCCTTGCCTCCTTCTATATCTCTGACTACCGTAGCATCCGTACCTGAAATCTGTAAATCCGTTGCATACGAAATGAAGGGCATATCTAGTAATTCGGCTACCATGCCGCTTACTTCAGAGCCATTGTAATCAATCGTTTCCTTACCACAGAAAATAATATCATAACTGCCCTCTTTGGCAAATTCGGCTATCTGCTTGGCTACATAAAGACTGCTTTTAGGATCACAGTTGATTCTTACTGCATCATCAGCACCAATAGCCAAGCCTTTTCTAATGACGGTATCATTTTCAGCAGGGCCTACATTGATGAGGGTTACGGTTCCTCCATTAGCTTCTTTCAATTCCATAGCACGGACAAGGGCATACCATTCATCATACGGGTTCATGATGAACTGAACACCGGCACCATTGAACTCCGAATTGTCGGCATTGAATGAAATCTTCGCCGTTGTATCGGGAGTCTTACTTACACAAACAAGTAATTTCATATATCATTAATTGATGTTTTCAAAAATTCGTGGCAAATATAATGGTTATGATCTTTAAAAGCGAATTTTCGCTAGGATGCTTCTGTTTACCTGATTTTAATCTGAAATACCTTGGGTTTTCTATCGTGAAATCATAATAGCATTCATATATTCGATGCCAAAATAGAATGTTATAATGTCAGATCGACTCATTTTGTTGAAATCCATGTTGGATAAGAATCCTGACGATTCGTTTCTCCTTTTTGCCATTGCCAAGGAATATGAGGGAATAGGAGATAGAAAAGCGGCCTTGGATTTTTTCCTGAACCTCAAACGGAACAATCCGGATTATGTAGGATTGTATTATCATTTGGGCAAATTGTATGAACAATCCGAACGTTTTCATGAAGCATTCCAAACCTACAAGGAAGGTATGGAAAAGGCAAAAAAAGCAGGTGATGATCATGCTTATGGAGAATTGGCCGGAGCTAAATTGAATTTGGGGGATGATGAGGATTTCGAATAATTTTGAATTGAAGGAAAAGCATGGATAAGAAAGAAAAGGCATCGGCCATTTTGGAAAAACTGGAAGAGTTGTATCCTACGACTCCCATTCCTCTCAATCATAAGAATTCATATGAGCTTTTGGTAGCTGTATTGTTGTCGGCACAATGTACGGACGAACGAGTAAACAAGGTTACGCCGGACTTGTTCCAATTGGCAGATAATCCTTATGATATGGCAAAACAGGAAGTGGAAGATATCAAATCCATTATTCGGCCTTGCGGACTCTCTCCTAGAAAATCACAAGCCATTTCCGAACTTTCCAAAATACTTATCAATGAACATGAAGGTAAGGTTCCCCAATCTTTTGAGGCATTGGAGGCCCTGCCCGGAGTGGGACATAAGACAGCATCAGTGGTTATGAGCCAGGCATTCGGAGTTCCGGCCTTTCCTGTAGATACGCACATACACCGCTTAGCATATCGCTGGGGATTGAGTACGGGCAAGAATGTAGTAAGAACCGAAAAGGATTTGAAGAAATTGTTTCCTAAGGAGAAATGGAATAAACTCCATCTACAAATCATTTATTTCGGAAGGGAATATTGCCCGGCAAGGGGACATGAACCTTCAAAATGCCCGATTTGCTCCATACATGGCCGGAAAAGAGGTATGAAATAGACTCTATTCAGATGTTAATGTGACTTTATCTTATAATCCTAATCTAAAAGTCATACAGTCGTCATTTTATGATTTCGAGGTCATATTGTACAACCCTTACGATAAGAGTCTGTTATATTTGTAATCCCAATCAATTTTTCAAGAACGAACCTATAACCACATGCTAATGAAATATTTAGTTACTCTCCTGATAGTCATGATGGGTATTTTACCCAATATGCTCTTTTCCCAAAATATTGATCTTGCTATAAAAAAATTGGAATCGGATACCCGTGCGACTATCTCAAAAGAAGTAGGGACGGGGACTGTTCAATTCATTCGTTTTCCCCGCAATGCCCCATTGGATTTACCGGGAGATGATAATATACAAAAGATAAACTCATTCTTTTCCCGTTACGGAGAAGTATTCGGAAAAAAGAATATTGCCAGATTTTTAGAGTTAAGGGAAAACAAAACGGATCGCTACGGCTTCAACCATCTAATCTGTGATGTGAATTATAAGGGAATTCCTGTCTTTGGTAGTGAACTGAGATTCCATTTCAATCCGGAAGGAAAACTGATTACCGTAAACGGATTATTCCTTTCTGATTTGGACTTGAATGTAAATCCTACCCTTACCCTTACCCAAGCCGCTTCGAAAGCCATCGACCTTATTAAGCATCAAGGGGAATCACATGATCCGACCAAATTATATGCTTACGGAACTGAATTATTCGTTTTCAAAAATGGAATCATCTATAATAGAAACGGTCGTAATCATTTGGTATATGAAGTAGAAGTTCGTGATGATATCCATTTGAGGGAGTATGTTTATATAGATGCCCATACGGGAAAGAAAGTAGAACAATTTACGGGTAACGGTTGTGCATTGGACAGGAGATTATATGAAGGGGATACCAATAATTTGACATGGACGGAAGGAGATCCTTTTCCGGGAATGATGGATATCTGGCAACAGAATCAAGTAGAAGTCATGAAGCACGTCTATCATTTCTTTGATAATTCGTTCGGCTTTACTTCCTATGACGGTGCTGATGCCATTATGCGTTCTGTGAATAATGCCACAAGTGTCGGTTGTCCGAATGCGACATGGAATGGAGCAACGGCCAATTTTTGTACAGGTACTGCAACGGATGATATCATTGCCCATGAGTGGGGGCATGGTTATACCGAATACACAAATAATCTGATTTATGCTTGGCAGACCGGAGCCCTCAATGAATCCTATTCTGATATCTGGGGGGAGACAGTCGATTTATTCAATGCATATGAAGATGCCGGAGAAAATCTCTCATTAAGATCTACTTGTTCCAATTCCGTTAGATGGAAACTGGGAGAAGATGCAACTGCTTTTGGGATACTCAGGGATTTGTGGGATCCGAATTGTAATGGAGATCCTGGAAGGGTGCTGGACCCGATTTATTACTGTGGTAATTTTGATTTTGGAGGAGTGCATATCAATTCAGGTGTCAATAATAAAGCCTATGCCTTATTGGTTGATGGTGGTACTTATAACGGTCAGACCGTAAATGGTATCTGGTTCATAAAAGCGGCACATATTTTCTGGCGGGCACAGGAATTCTATCTGACCAGTACAAGTGATTTTGTAAATCAGGCGGATGCATTGGAAGCTGCTTGTTCCGATTTGATAGGAATAGATTTGGAAGGATTTTCCTTTACGGCAACACCGGCCGGACCTTCGGGTGAAATCATTTCCTTGGCCGATTGTCAGGAATTGGCGAAAGTCATTACGGCAGTAGAATTCAGAACCACTCCGGCTTGTAACTTTGAAACAATATTGGCACAACCGGCTCCAGCCGTATGTGATGTGAATAGTGGTGCGGCTGTCATTTACAATGAAAACTTCGAGAGCGGATTGGGCGCTTGGACTGTTACCCAATTACCGGTCAATCCGGGAGATTGGGATTCGAGGGAATGGGTCATCGATAGTGATTTGCCTTCCGGTCGTTTGGGATCTGCGGCTTACGGCCCCGACCCGATTCCCGTCGGTAATTGCAGCACTGATTTCGATAATGGAATCATCAGAATGGAAAGCCCGGTAGTGACCATCCCGGGAACTGTTACTGATCCGGTGGAAATGAGTTTTGATCACTACGTAGCTATGGAAACACGTTGGGACGGAGGAAATATCAAATACAGTGTCAACGGCTCTGCCTGGGCTATCATACCTTACGAGGCTTTTACTTTCAATGCTTATAATGATACCTTGAATACGGCAGGAGAGGGGAATGATAATCCGATGCAGGATGAATTGGCATTTACCAGTGCGGATGAAGGTACGGTAAGTGGAAGTTGGGGAACAAGTGTTATTGATTTGGACTACCTGGGTGTTGCGGCCAATGACGATGTCCGATTGCGTTTTGAATTGGGGGCGGATGGATGCAATGGTAATGACGGTTGGTATATTGATGATTTGAAAATATATACCTGTATGGTCGGGCTACCTGTGGAGTTAATGTCTTTCGATGCCCGATTGAATAATAATGCTGTTGCATTGACTTGGAAAACCGCATCCGAAATCAACGCAAAGGGATTCGAAATTCAAAAAAGCAGCAATGGAGAAGAATGGAAGGAAATCGGATGGGTAGATGCAGTTGGTGAATCGCAAGAATTGGTTTCCTATGGTTTTGACGACAAGACACCTTATCCGGGATTGAATTATTATCGTTTGAAACAAATAGATAATGATGGTTCGTTCACTTTTACAGAAATGAAGGTGGTAGAATTGAACGATGAAAGAGAATCGATTCTGGTTCGACCGAATCCTTTCGGTTCATCCATATGGATTCGAATTCCTGATCTATCCGTATCTGGTTCCATAGTAGAACTCTATGATGCAGCAGGTCGAAAAGTCTTGGAAAAGAATATCGAATCCGGCAATGATGATTTATTTTTGGAAACAGTAGAGTTGCCCAAAGGCATTTATTGGATTAGGATTACGATAGGTGAAAAAGTATTTACGGAAAAATTGATAAAGGGGAAAGAATAAATATTCTAAAAAATAATGGATAGATGAAGGGCATATTTAATTTTTTCAAAAGGGTACACACAATTCAATATCAAAAAACTCCTTGGCTTCGGGCG
>JAHDFN010000249.1 GCA_020628145.1 Saprospiraceae bacterium
TTGGACATTCTTTGGAATTGAAGAAAGTCAACTTCACATCCATTTCTCTTTTCAGCGACCATGTCAGTTTGGAAAGGATAACGATGTTTTCAGGTTTTAAACGGAAACTATAATCCAAAGCAGAAACCTCTTTCCAAATTTTGAGGATTAATTTCAAATCCCCACTAGACCATTTATTAATGTCCGGTTTAAACCTAGCCTGATTTTTTTTCAGAAAAACATCTATGGATTCCCCTTCCAAGATATTTCTATAATAATATTTACCAAAGGAAGCATTATGGATAGGACTCATGTTTTCATAATACAAAGATTCCTTATTGAACAATTTTTCGAATTGTTCCAATTCTTTCTTGTTTTTGATTTCTTCGGCAGTGATGAATCGGAGTAGTTTTTCC
Organism: Saprospiraceae bacterium; assembly: GCA_020628145.1. Taxonomy (GTDB): domain Bacteria; phylum Bacteroidota; class Bacteroidia; order Chitinophagales; family Saprospiraceae; genus JAHDCE01. Next base: position 396 of record JAHDFN010000249.1, read on the forward strand.
CCTTGCTCGGTAACCAATATTCCTTTCCGTGCATTGAAACCCAGATGTTTCAAATCCTTGGTTGTCCTGAAAATCTTATCCAATTGTCTTGCCGGTGAAATTTTAGCAGTCTTTGTTTTTTCCGCAACTGCTGCCGCTCCCGGACGAATATCTTTCTTGGAATGATCACTTTTCACCTTGACTTTTTCTGCCACGACTTTTGGAGGAGATGGATTTTTCGATTTGGTATTCTTATCCGGAATTTTCACATTCGTTTTATTCACCGGTTCGTTTTTTACAGTATTTTCGGCATTATCATTTGAACTAGGTGTCTTTACGATATCTGCCGAAGAAATCATGGGTATTTCTGTTTTTTTCTCCAATTCGGTTTCCAAACGGATAGTATCCATTACTTCGGAAATATTCCATAAAACCACTTCCTTTGGAATATTCAATGCTTCGGCTTTTTTGGTAAATTGTCGTTTGTACTCCTCTTCCTTGGCCGGATCCTTACAAGTCTGCCTGATTTCCAACAATAAGGATTCCCGGGCCAACATCGCCTCTCGTTTCGCTCTCAACAATGAAAGTCTCTCCTCTTCCCTCCGCTCTGCCTCAAGGTATTTTTCCAATCCGCCAAAACCGATACCTGAAACACTATCGACTATTTTTTCTTCCTTTGTAATTCCTTCTATGGAAAGTTTACTCCCCAATTGCAAATCCTTTTTCAGATAATTCTGCAAGACCTTGTTGTCAAAATAATCACCCATGAGAACCACCTCTTTCAAATCGGAAGAAGATTGTAGGATTTTAGGATGGAGATGTTGGCTCAACATGGTTCTTTTCTCTGAAATCATGTCTTCGTATTCATCCGAAGAAATATCAATGGATGCTATGATTTCTATCTTATCAGATTTTCTACTGACTTTGTATTGGCCGCCTTTTCCTCCTTTCATGATGTTTTCAAGAAGAGAATCTTCTTCTTTCTTACCAATAACGAATCCTTCCTTGGCTAACTTGGCAATGATGTTATCCCTCAATTTCAATTGTCCATCTGCAGTTGTCATTTCCTGTAAATGAGCCAAATTGGAATCTCCTTTCGGATTGAAATTGAATATCTCGGTTCCTTCTCCCCAATTGGATATTAATATATATCCCGAATTATTGATGTCCTTCCCGATTCCCTTCAGGTAGGAGATGCCTAATCTGTCTTCGAATACAATCCGGATGTCGTTGGAAAACTCCTTTTTGAAAGCATTCAATTTGAAGGATACTGCAGCCTCGTCATTCGGTAGGATAATGGCAGTCGGGATGGGCTTCAAAATTTTCCAACCTTTTGAAGTCGCATCTTTCAATGATTCCTTCAGACAGGAACCTAACTGATCCAATCCCTTGGAATTTCGGATAATGGTATTATTATTCCTTCTCTTCAGAAGTGTATGTACACTCCTGCCGGTAATTACAATAGTGAGTAGCATGTTTTTCCCCGTTTAGTATGTTTTAATCCAATACTGATTCTCGTACAAACCAGAAGAAAACGGCGTGCGTTTTCAAGAAAACGGCCGCTTTCTGTTGTGAAAATAGGAATTATCGTCCATTTTCCAAAAAATATTTCATATATATACAATTCAAATGCTTATATGTTTGTTTGTCATAATATGTGTAATGCAATCGTCCCTTCCACGTACTTGACATGAAAGGGACGATGTTTTATTATGTCCAACCCATATTTGGAGCGGGGTTGAATTTCAAAGTTTCGACTATTGCCTAGGCTAAAGTTACAGTCACCAAATGAACGATACCTTGTATGATATACTGTACGCCAATCGCCATGACAAGGAAACCCATTAAACGGGAAACTGCTTTTAAGCCGGCTACTCCCAAAAGACGATTCAACTGGGGAGCAAGTAATAATACACCCACGGCAATCGCACCTACTGTCAGGATAGCCGCCAATACCATTAATTTAAGCGACCATTCCGGCGTTTCGAGATAGAGGCTCAACAAAAGCGAAATGGAACCCGGTCCGGAAAGCATCGGCATTGCCATTGGTGCAAAGGAAATATCATCCTTTTCAAGTGCTTCGGCCCTCACCTTCTTATTAATCGCACGACTTTCTGCAAATTTACCATTCAACAATGCATATCCCGAACTTAGGATAACCAACCCTCCGGCAATCTTCAAAGCATTGATATCTATTCCGAAGAAGTTGAGGATATAATGCCCCAGCAGGAAAAAAGACACCAAAATAGAGGTAAACCAAATACCTGTCTGGATAGCGGTCTTTTTCCTTTCGGCCTGCGAATAATTCGGGGTTAATGCCAAAAAAACAGGCACTGCTCCTAGGGGATTCACCAAGGAGAACAAGGCCGCCAAAGTTGTGAAGAAAAAAGTCATTTCAGTATTATTTTTATTGAACAAAGCCTTATATACACCCCTTCCATCCGAAAGGTTTCAAGTAAAACTGCTTTTTTTTAGATTTAACAATTCTTTTATTTTGATAGCCGAATTGAATATCTTCTATCTTTAATATCGTATCAAATTTCAAGAACTGGATCAAACCTATTATCTTTAGGTCTCATATTGGAGGCCACTTTTTTTTACCTTATTTAAATTTCTATAAACCAACTATTTATGAAGTTCACTTGGTATGGACAATCAACTTTCATAATTGAATTCGGAGGGAAGAAGCTCCTAACCGATCCTGCTTTGTCAGCTAATCCATTGGCCAAAAATCTGAATATCGAGGATTTGGAAGCAGATTATATTCTTGTCAGCCATGGTCATGGTGATCATGTTTCCGATTTGGAAACCGTTGCACAAAGAACGGGAGCAACCATCATTTCGAATTATGAAATCGTATCCTATTATGGGAACAAGGGTTTTTCAGGTCATCCGATGAATCATGGGGGAAAATGGAAATTCGATTTCGGTACCGTTAAATATGTCAATGCCGTTCATTCGAGTGTTTTACCGGATGGAACCTACGCCGGCAACCCCGGTGGTTTTGTTGTTTGGGGAGATGGCGGTTGTTTCTATTTTGCGGGAGACACTGCTTTAACCTGGGACATGAAACTTATTCCCCTGACCTGTCCGAAACTAGATGTAGCACTGCTCCCTATCGGAGACAATTTTACGATGGGTTATGAAGATGCAGCCATTGCCAGTGATTTTGTAGAATGTGAAAACATTATCGGCTGCCATTACGATTCCTTTCCATATATAGAAATCAATCATGGGGATGCGAGTCAATTATTTGAAAAGAAAGGAAAAAAACTGTTTCTTCCTAAACTGGGAGAAACAATTGAACTATAAGTCCGTTAGGATTCAGAATCATATTTAGATAAACCAATTAATCATCAAATTCGAATGGGTAAGGTCATCGCCATTGCCAACCAAAAAGGAGGAGTAGGAAAAACCACAACAGCTATTAACCTAGCAGCAAGTCTGGCTATTTTGGAAAAAAAGGTTCTCCTCATCGATCTGGATCCTCAGGCAAATGCCTCATCCGGAGTAGGTATAGATGTAGAAGAAACCGAATACAGTACTTATGACTGTATGGTAAACGATATCGAGCCTAAAGATGTCATTGTGGAAACCGAGACACCTAACCTTCATATCATGCCTTCCCATATTGATTTGGTTGGTGCAGAAGTGGAACTCATTAATACCTGGCAAAGGGAATTCGTAGTCAAAAACTTTGTTGATGTCATAAAAAATGATTTTGATTACGTTGTAATAGATTGCTTGCCCTCCCTGGGTTTGGTAACTGTAAATGCACTTACAGCAGCAGACTCGGTTTTAATCCCTGTCCAGTGCGAATTCTTTGCATTGGAAGGTTTAGGGAAATTATTGAACACTATCAAGTTGGTCAAAAAACAACTGAATAAGGATCTGGAAATCGAAGGCATCCTATTATCCATGTATGATAAGCGGCTCCGATTGGCTAATGAAGTGGTAGCTGAAGTCAAGGAGCATTTCAAGGAACAGGTTTTCGATACCATCATACATCGAAATGCAAGATTGGGAGAAGCACCCAATTTCGGTAAGCCCGTAGCTCTTTATGATGCGACGTCCAAAGGAGCTGTGAATTTCTTCAATTTGAGCAAGGAGGTTCTTGTCAGGAATAATGATGGCATCCAAAAAAGCAAGAAAAAGAAAAAAACAGGTACACACAATTAATATACATTCGAATAAAACGGAAAATGGCCAAAAAAAGAAGGGACGTAGGTAAGGGTATCAAAGCCATCCTGTCCAATATAGATAGCGAAGTCAATGAAACACCGGAAATCGTTAAGGAACTGGCTGGGAGTATAGCCAATATACCTGTTGGCCAGATAGAAGTAAATCCTTATCAACCCCGTACCGAATTCAATGAGGAAGCATTGGAAGCCCTTAGTCAATCCATTAAGGTTCATGGCCTTATCCAACCTATCACCATCCGTCGGTTGGAAAAGGACAAATACCAGCTGATTTCAGGTGAAAGAAGGTTCAGGGCTTCACAACGTGCCGGCCTTACGGAAGTCCCCGCCTATGTTAGGTTGGTGAATGATCAGGAAATGATCGAAATGGCTTTGGTGGAAAACATCCAAAGGGAGGACTTGAATGCCATAGAAGTCGCTATTACCTACCAACGCCTGATAGAAGAATGTAAGCTGACCCATGAATCATTGGCAGAAAGAGTAGGTAAGAGCAGAACGAACGTCACCAACCATCTCAGGCTGTTGAAACTCCCTCCCGAAATCCTACAATCGGTCAGGAGAAAGGAGATTACGATGGGACATGCCCGGGCATTGGTCGGTATTGATGATTTGGCTTTCAAATTCGGTCTCTTCAGGAAAATCATCAACGAGGATTTATCTGTTAGGAAAACGGAACAATTGGCTAAGGAATTCCTTGAAAAAAACAATTCCGAAAAAGGCAATAAAGCCAAAAAGGAATTACCATTGGAATACAAGGATGTCCAAAAACGAATCAGTGATCATTTCGGTGCCAAAACCCAAATCAAGTTGGGGAAAGCAGGTAAAGGCCAGATCGTCCTTAATTTTAATTCGACGAATGATTTGAACCGTATTTTGGATATCATGGAAAATGAATAAAATTTTCCGATTATTTTTTTGAATAATCGGAACTTAATTATCTTTGCCTCGCTTTAGGTTATAGGAAATCATGTTTTTCCTTTCCTAAACAAAATGGTGGTTGTAGCTCAGTTGGTTAGAGCATCGGTTTGTGGTTCCGAGGGTCGCCGGTTCGAATCCGGTCTTCCACCCATCCAAATCTATTGGATTCCCACTCTTATTCTTAGGAGTGGGATTTTTTGATCATGGGGGGTAGTTCCAAATTCAAGAAAGGTTAGCTTCCATCCTCTAAAATGCCATTTAACAAAGAAGCCTGTCTGATACCCATGAAATGGAAATATTCATCGATTCCAGGCGTCTCCCGTGTATTTGCGGATTTGGATGGGGATGGGGGACACGGATATTCTAATCATGGAAAACAATGGGAATATTTCCCTCTATAAAAACACATCCGTCGAAAATGGAAACGCATGTAATGCATTGAGTTTTACAAAAGAAGATTCCCAATGGGGCAGTATTTTATTCGGATATTTCATAGATCATTGTATCGATCACGCACTTCTCAAAGTGCCGTAAATATCCGTACCATTTTATTTTTATTGATTACCTCCTCCTTAA
>JAHDFN010000250.1 GCA_020628145.1 Saprospiraceae bacterium
AAGGAGAAACATAGATGTCATCAGGAGAAGTCAGATAATTGTAATCCGCAGACCTTAGGAAACCATAACCGTCGGGCATCATTTCCAAAACACCCTCTCCTTCTACGATTCCATCCAATTCAATATTGAAACGGGGGGCTTTCGGGCTGTTGTCGTCTTGTGGTTGGTTGTTTCTTTCAACTCGACGTCTATCCCGGTAATCTCCTCTTGGATTTCTGGAATCCCTGCTTTTGTATTCCCGCTTGTATTCCTTAATGGGATCATTTTTACTCTCTTTGGGTTCCTCTTTGGGTGGAACTATTTCTTTTTTCTCTTCTACAGCTTCGACAACCTCTTCGGTTTTCTTTTTGCTGACCCTTCGTTTCTTGGGGGGATCCTCTGCTTTTTCCTCTGCTTTTTCTTCAGGTTTTACTGTTGCCTTTTTCTTTAGTACAGGCTCTTTTTCCTTGTCGGTAGGTTCTTTTTTCTTCCGACCTCTTTTCGGCTTTTCGGTTGCTTCCGGTTGGTCACCTCCACTTTTGTCCTTGTCGTTTCCGGCATTGATGGCTTGTTGGTCAAGGATTTTGTAGATTACCTCTTGTTTTGTTAAGCGTTTGTAGCCTTTTACGCCTAATTTCTCAGCGATTTCCCTAAGCTCGGGAACTAGCTTTTCATGTAATTGAAGAATATCGTACATGGTATGGTTATGATAGAATTTTGATGATAAGGTATGGATTGTTTCTTGTTACAATCAACAACCCTTATTCATAAAGAATATTTACAATATTGAATCTTTCTTAAGTCTGAAAAATAACTTCACAGAAAACTTATATGAAAGGGAAAACACCAAAGGAAATGGGTATTGAATTATACAAGAATATTGGTGCTTTTGAATTGCTTTACTTTGCAAAAATACATTTTCTTTTGAAAAAGAAACTTTTTTTACAAAAAAAATGATTTATACTGGTACCTCCCCAAATGTGAACGTATCATTAATAATGATATTTTTGCAAACAATATTTTATCATACAAAAACCATGCTCTAAATCATGTTACAACCCGGTTTTATTGAACAAAATAAGGAACGAGTCCTCAATGGGCTGACTGTCAGGAATTTCAAAGAAACGCATTTGATAGATGAAATTCTGGATTTGGATAGGAAAAGGAAAGGGATCCAAGTTAAAACAGATGATATCCAAGCAGACATTAATCGATCCTCTAAAGAAATAGGGGCCTTGTTCCAGCAAGGAAAAAAAGATGAAGCCGGAGAAATGAGGGCAAAAGTGGCTGATTGGAAGACAGAATTGAAAACACTCCAGGAAGAGGCTGATGATGTGAGAAAGAAACTGGAGAAAGCCTTGTTGGATGTTCCCAATATTCCCCATCCTTCTGTTCCACCGGGAAATACTGATGAAGATAACGAAGTGTATCAGGCTTGGGAAGGAGATATGCCCCGGTTATACGATGGTAGCAAACCCCATTGGGAATTAGCGGAAAAATACGACATCTTCGATTTGAAATTGGGGGTGAAATTAACAGGTGCCGGATTTCCGGTATATAAGGGACGTGGAGCAAGATTGCAAAGGGCTTTGATCAATTTCTTCCTAGATGAAGCTGAAAAAGCAGGATATCTGGAATATATTCCTCCTCATATGGTTAACGAAGACAGTGCTCGTGCCACAGGCCAACTTCCGGATAAGGAAGGGCAGATGTACCATGTGACTATAGATGACTTATATCTCATTCCTACGGCAGAAGTACCTATAACTAATGTTTATAGGAACGTTATATTGGATGAAAAGGACTTTCCCATCAAAATGACGGGATATACTCCATGTTTTAGGAGGGAAGCCGGATCTTATGGCAAGGATGTACGGGGGTTGAATCGAGTCCATCAATTCGATAAGGTGGAAATCGTAAGATTGGAACATCCTGAGAAATCCTATGCTGCCTTGGATGAAATGTTGAAGCATGTAGGTGGTTTATTAGACAAGTTGGGATTACCTTATAGGATACTACGCCTTTGTGGAGGAGACTTGGGCTTTACTGCTGCATTGACTTTTGATTTTGAAGTCTATTCTGCGGCACAGGAAAAATGGCTGGAGGTCAGTTCTGTTTCAAACTTTGAAAATTTCCAGAGTAATCGTTTGAAATTAAGGTATAGGGATGCGGAAAATAAAAAACATCTGGCACATACACTCAATGGCTCTGCTTTGGCCTTACCCCGGATAATGGCATCCATTATTGAAAATTTCCAAACTCCCGAAGGTATTGTCATACCGGATGTTTTGAGATCTTATACCGGTTTTGATATCATCAACTAATCTTATGAAGGCAATTGTATGTGAAACCCTCGGCCCACCTTCGTCTTTGGTATTAAAGGAACTGCCTTCTCCCTGTCCGGTGGAAGGTGAAATATTGGTTCGGGTCAAAGCTTGTGGGGTTAATTTTCCTGATACATTGATTATCCAAGGCAAATACCAATTCAAACCGGAATTGCCTTTTTCTCCCGGAAGCGATGTGGCCGGAGTCATCGAAGCAATCGGTGATGGTGTAAAGGGGTTTAATCCGGGAGATGAAATTTTTAGTTTAATTCCTTATGGTGGATTTGCAGAAGAAGTAATAATTCCTGCAAAGAGATGCTTTCCGAAACCACCCAATATGGATTTTCCGGTAGCGGCATCTTTCCTAATGGCATATGGTACATCTTATCATGCTTTGAAAGATAGGGTTCGATTGAAAGAAGGGGAAACCTTATTGGTCTTAGGGGCTGCCGGCGGTGTCGGGTTGGCTGCGGTGGAGTTGGGTAAGTTGATGGGAGCAAGAGTTATTGCGGCAGCATCCACTGATGAAAAACTGACACTTTGCAAACAGTATGGGGCAGATGCAACCATCAACTATTCTGAAGAGGATTTGAAAGGAAAAGCTAAAGAACTAACTGATGGTAAAGGTGTTGATGTTGTTTATGATCCGGTCGGTGGGAGGTTCAGCGAAGCAGCACTTCGGGCAACGGCAAGGAAAGGTCGTTTTTGTGTGGTCGGATTCGCTGCAGGAGAAATCCCCAGGATCCCATTGAATCTTCCGCTATTGAAAGAATGCCAAATCGTAGGGGTTTTTTGGGGACAGTTTGCAATGAAGGAATCCATGAAGAATATGGCCAATACAATGGAAATTGTCGGGTTTTATAATGAAGGCCGGATAAAACCGCATATTCATGCAACCTACCCCTTAGAAAGAGCCGCCGAGGCATTGGAAGAGATGCGGAATCGTAAAGTGAAGGGTAAGGTTGTGGTTACAATGGATTAATGGTTATCCTATCCGTCCGGGGTTGTCTGAGAGGAAAGAAGACCAATTGTTATGTTTTTTCCCTCCTATTCCATGGGTCCTCCCCGATTGGAAATGATGACACACGGCAACGGCTAAAGCATCCGATGCATCTAGGGAAGAATCATCGACTTTTCCTATAACAATGCTTTTGAGCATCGCAGCTACCTGTTCTTTGGATGAATTCCCATTGCCGGTAATGGATTGTTTGATCTTCTTGGGAGCATACTCGGTAATGTCCAGGCCCATAGTCATTGCTGCAGCAATTGCAACTCCTTGGGCCCGCCCCAATTTTAACATGGATTGGACATTCTTACCATAAAATGGAGATTCGACAGCGACCGATTCCGGCACATGGTTCTCTATGACTTCTTGAGTATCTAAAAATATTTTCCTTAATTTCTCATAAGGGTCGCTTATGGATTTCATGACAAATGCACCCATTTCCAAAATATGGATCTTGTCTCCAATGACATGGATGACCGCAAAACCACAATAATTGGTTCCCGGATCGATCCCCAAGATCTTTTTTTCAACTTTTTTAGCTTTTGTAGGCATGAATGCAAATTATTTTGTTTTGCATTCAGAAACAAATTTTTAGAAATATATGTTCTTACTTACCTTTTGTTAAAAATCAAAAAATAAAACTTCACGTTGTTGTAGAGTATCACATGTATTGGTTGGATTTTTATAAATTTGCCTCCGCCCCCTCCAAAATGATGTAAATATGGAACTAGAGCAAGAACGGATAATTGGTTTTTATGATCAAGGGGATAAGGGGCCGCTCCTGATTATACTTGGAGGAATGCATGGCAACGAACCTGCCGGGGTATTAGCCTTGGAGGAAATATTCAGAATGTTGGAACGGGAGCCGGAAACGAACCCCGATTTCAATTTCAAGGGGCGTTTTATCGGATTAAGGGGGAATTTGGCGGCAATTAAGGATAATAAGCGTTTTATCGTCAAGGATTTGAATCGGCAATTCACTCCGGAGAATGTTCAGCGTATTTTCAATGCAACTGATGATTCACAATTGGATAGCGAGGACAAGTAATTGAGGAGTTTATTAAACCTCATCAGAAAAGAAGTCGAAACTTATAAGCCGGAACAATTCATCCTTTTGGACTTACATACCACGACTGCTTTTGGAGGGATATTCTCCATCGCTACTGATGATCCTGAAAGTCAGAGGATAGCCGTAGAACTTCATGCTCCGGTTATAAGAGGATTAATTAATGGAATCCAAGGAACCACACTTCATTATTTCAATAATGATAATTTCGATGTGCCGACGGTGTGTGTTACATTCGAATCGGGACAACATGATGAAGGACTATCTGTTAAACGGGCCATCGCTGCGATAACCAATTGCATGAGGAGTGTAGGTTGTGTCCGTGCAGAAGATGTGGAAAACCGCCACGATAAAATCCTGATCGAATATTCCAAAGGCTTGCCCAAGATTGCCGATTTATTGTATTGTCATTCCATCCTTCCCGGAGATGAGTTCGTTATGGCTCCGGGATATGAGAATTTTCAAAAAGTAAGTTTGGGGGAAATCCTGGCCCATGATAGAAAAGGTGAAATCCGTTCTAAGAATGATGGACGGATATTGATGCCCTTGTATCAAAAACAAGGTGAAGATGGTTTTTTCCTCATTAAGACCATTGAAGAATTCGGACTTTGATTTGAAACGGAAATACTGTAAAAATAAAAGCCCCGGCAATTTTGCCGGGGCTTACTTGTTTAAAGTTGATATTTATTTCTGATTAGAAATTGATCGCATATTTGATCAATAACTGTTCAGTGAAACTCGGTTTACGTACGAGGTTTCCTGATACACCACCACGGGCATTGTAATCTGTTTCCTGAACAGCTACATCCCAGTCATAGAATAGGTTCGTAGTCAGAACGATTTGAAGACCTTTGTAAACATTGAATGAAGTTTCTGTTCCCCAGTCCACATCTACGTGGTTCTTATAACCTAAGATTTCATCTTTCTTCTTACCCTGAAGGTAGTCATAGTATAAAGTCAGGTAAGTTTTGAATAGGATTCTGTGAGCTTCCTTGTCTCCATCCATGAAAGACCAGAATTTATTCTGATACTGAGCTTTCAATAAGGAACCGAACTGGAAATTCACCTTGTCGTAATCCGTAACGGATCTCCAAGGGTTGCCATGTACGGATGTGCCTAGACCTAATCCGTCTGCATCGGTAGCTTGATCGTCCGCAATTACATCGTCACCAACAATAATTAATTTCATGGCGATGGGTGAGTAATACAAACTGAAGTTATCATTAGGTTTCCAGTCTATACCTATGGAGTAGGTGATTAATCCGGGACTCATGAATTTTGCAATAGGATCGGAATCGCCGGGACCTAGGATATCCTTCATGTAATTTCCTTCATAAGCTTTCAGTAATTGGGAAAGGAAAGATAGTTCCGTAGCAGCATACCATTTTTTATCATCAGTAATGGCATACCCGAATTTAGTGTCGAAACGCAATTCGTCTAAAGACTTTTGCCAAGGTTGCTTTTCATCAGGATTGATGAAGGAGAAACCACCTCCTAATTTCTGGACACCGATTTTCCAAGAAGCAGAGTTGTCCCAAGCATAACGGCCTTTTTTCCAGTTGGCGAAAATGCTCAAGGCACCACCTAGACATATTCTTTTTTCACCTGAACGTTGATTTGGAGTAATTGGGCAAAGTCCAAACCGACACCGATTCCGGTATCCCA
>JAHDFN010000251.1 GCA_020628145.1 Saprospiraceae bacterium
GTCAGGTGAACTAACACCTGACAAGGCCGTTGAATAAGTTTTGTCCTGTACTTAGTAAAAAAACCGGAAAGGAAATTTCCCTTCCGGTTTATAAATAAGGTATCAGCCTTTATCCATTCGTACAATCACAGGTTGGAAAGTTCCCAATACATCAACCAGTTCTGATTGATGTCCCATCACCTCGCGGATATCTTTATACGCTCCCGGTGCTTCATCCAATCCGCCTCCAATTAATGTGACCCCTTTCTTACCCAATAATTGTCTCAAATCCTTTTTGGTGAAAGATGCTTTGGCCTTCGTCCTACTCATTTTACGGCCCGCTCCGTGAGAAGCGGAATTCAAGGAAGCAGCATTGCCTTTGCCCCTTACGATAAAACCGGGAGCCGTCATCGATCCGGGAATAATTCCCAAAACGCCTTTTCCTGCAGGAGTGGCTCCCTTTCGGTGGACAATCAATTCCGTTCCGTCAGCTGCTTTTTCCTTCCAAGCGAAATTATGATGGTTTTCAACCACTGCCAGGGGAGATTCACCGATAGCTCTAGAAATCCTATCATGAATGTCATGATGACAGGCAGAGGCATAATCCCCGGCTAGGTTCATCGCCAGCCAATATTCCATCCCTTCCTGAGAATCCAAACTCAGCCAAGCCAAATGTTTGGCCATTTTGGGCAAACGGGTTTTAGCCATCGCTACTTTGGTATAATGTTGGGCGATATTGGCCCCGAATCCCCTCGAACCTGAATGCGTCAACAATGAAAGATAAGTACCGGTATTCAATCCCATTTCATTTTCAGGATCTGTGATATCACAAATACCGAATTCCACGAAATGGTTACCTGAACCCGAAGAACCCAATTGCTTATAGGCCTTATCCTTCAATCTTTTCAAAATCGAAATCTCTCCGAATTCCTTTCTATCCAAAATGGCATTATCTCCATCAGGATCTTCAAAGATATTCTTGCCGAAACGTGAATTCTCTTTCAAAATCTCTTTCAGATTCGTACTATCCGATTTGAAAAACGAAGGAGCTATCGGATAAACCGATAAGCACATCCTGCAACCGATATCCATCCCCACGCCATAAGGAATGACTGCATTTTCTACACCTAATACTCCACCGATAGGCAAACCATACCCTTGATGGGCATCCGGCATCAATGCCCCCGAATGAGTAACGGGCAAATGGACAGCTATATCCATCTGGTTAATAGCACCGGCTTCAATACCTCCTTTGCCCCAAACACTATAAGGGGCAGGGTTTTCCATCAATTCGATTTCCTTATTCGCTTCTTCTATCTCTTGATGGGAAACCAGTTTATTGGCATAAGTTGACCATACCACATTATCTGTAAAGTCATCCGGCTTTTCACTCACTTTGGACAATTCCTGAAGAAAACGTTGGTATTCCTCTCCTCTGAAATGCTTTTTGGCTATCGCTACCGCCAAGCCGGCCAATGGCCCTGCAGGTACACCTGCTGCTTTAAGGTCGTTACCCTTAATTTTTAATTTAGACATGTTGTTATTTTTAATCCCGACTATTGATTATTTATCGGGAATCGAGTTCAAAATAATGTGAATTTGATAAAGATGCCCTAATCGGGCCGATAAGATATTTCCCAAATGGAACAAACGATGGAAGGACCGGTTAGACCGGTCGTTTTCCAATGGAATCGGGTAGGAATTGATATGTTATATTTAAAAGTAACATGGCTATTTACAGCTGGGATAATGAAATAATCCTAACAACCAAAACTACATCCAATCTGACCAATAAGTTCCAAAATGTAAGAATCCGTAGGAATTTTAATGTTAAGATAACATAATGAACTCCTTTTTCATTGTATATTGTGATGTATTTCCGTTAACAAACATGAACATAAACTACATACAATCTTCAATGAGGAATTTTCTTCTTTCCTTCATATTATTGATGCCGTTTTCGGTATTTGCTCAATTGGTGATAAACGAGATATCACAGGGAGAATCCGGCTCCAAAGAATATGTAGAGTTGGTGGTGATAGGTGACAATACGGGTTGTTCTACAGATTCAGTAGATATAAGGGGATGGATCATTGATGATAATAACGGGTGGCATGCTGCCGGCTCCGGTAATGGTATTGCTCAAGGACACATGCGGTTCGCCAATATTCCCCAATGGGAAAAAGTGCCTGTAGGAGCCCTCATCGTTATTTACAATCATAATGATGTAAATCCATTATTACCTCCCGCAGATCCGGATGATACCCTTCCTAATAATTGTGTTTATGTAGTACCTGGAAATTCGAACACTTTGGAAAGGAATACTTCCATACCTGTTGTAAATGGAAACATGGGATATGGAGGGCCTTATACTGCCGGCGGAAACTGGACGACAACCGGTATGGCTAATGCAGATGATACTTATCAGATTATCGATCCTGCTAATCTGACGACATGGTATCATGCGGTAAGTTGGGGTAGTAACCATGATGCTTCTGCCAACCCCGGTAAAATCACATTTGCCGGTTCTGCGGCAGGAGATGTAATCTATATGTCCAATGCTTCCAGTAACGACCCCTTTGATCAAACCAATTGGACGAATATCAGTATTAACAATGGTGACGGAAGCCAAGCGAATGATGAAACGCCCGGTTTCGGAAATTCAGTAGCCAATTCACTTTGGATAGATACACTACGAAACGGATGCATGCCATTTTTACCTGCTTCTACTCCTATGGATGATGAAATCTGTGAAGGAGAATCATCTACCCTAACGGCTTCAGGAGGAGGAACCTATGAATGGAGCGATATGAGTACCAATGCTAATCTCACAGTTACTCCAGCAGCAGACCAAACCTATACCGTTACGGTTTCTTCCAATTATGGATGTACGACTTCCATAGAGATACCTGTAATTGTCCATCCGAATCCGATACCGGAGATCATTGGAGATACTATTCTTTGTAGTAATGTGAATGCCCTTACGTTGGATGCAGGAGCTTATTCAGGTTACGACTGGGACCCGAATGGTGAAATGACACAGACCATTATGGTCAGTGCAATCGGAGATTATACTGTTACAGTAACCGATGCCAATAACTGTACGGGAACTGCCGATATCACTATTGAACCGGTAGATTTATTCTTCATTAGGGAATAACCATAAACCCTCGTCCATATTTTCTTTGCTGAAGTAGTTTCTTTTACTTTGCAACATATTAAAAATGATTTATGTTGACAAAGGAGAAAATCGCTGAAAAATTCCAATCCTTACAGGATGATATCTGCCAGCAATTGGAACAAGTGGATGGTTCATCATTCAAGGAAGATTTATGGGAACGCCCCGGAGGAGGTGGAGGACGAACCCGCATCATCATGGGAAACCATATCGAGAAGGGAGGGGTCAATTTTTCTGCGGTCAGCGGTGAATTACCTGAGAAAATTTCAAAAGCCCTCCAACTGGACAAATGTGATTTTTTTGCAACGGGTGTATCCATTGTATTACATCCATCCAATCCGTTTGTTCCTATTATCCATATGAATGTCAGATATTTCGAAATGGATAATGGTATCTGGTGGTTCGGTGGAGGAATTGATCTTACTCCACATTATATCAATCCAAAGGATGCATATTTTTTTCATACCAAATTAAAGGAAACCTGCGATAAATACCACTCGGAATATTATTCCAAGTTCAAACAATGGGCGGATGATTACTTCTACATCAAACACAGGAAGGAAACAAGAGGAATCGGAGGGATTTTCTTTGACCGTTTATCTGAAGATTCGGATATTTCAAAAAAAGACCGATTCGAATTTGTTTGGGATGTAGGCAATACCTTCTGTCCGGTTTATCTCGAATTATTGAATAGGAACAAAGATCGGAATTATCTACAAGAGCATAAGGAATGGCAACTGCTAAGAAGGGGACGATATGTCGAATTCAATCTGGTTTGGGACAAGGGAACCAAATTCGGATTGGATACCGATGGGCGTACCGAATCCATTTTGATGAGTCTTCCGGCCACGGCCAATTGGGTCTATGATTACCATCCTGAAAAGGATAGCCCCGAAAAGTTCACCCTTAATCATTTGAAGAAGGGACTGGATTGGATCAATTACACTGGATGATAATTTCTTCTGTTTGAACAATATTACTGAAATGATCCGCCCTATCCTTAATCTGTATCGTAAAATACATGGTCTCTGTGGAGCCACTTGGAAAACTGGATGGAAAACAGGGTGTTGCCAATGGAAATTCCTCTGCATTACAACAGATATTGAAAGGATTGTTTTTGAGCATCATTGTGATTTCTCCGGAAATACCGTTTCCAACCCCTTGAAGGGGGATTTCAGGTATTTTGAAGGTAGTGACCAGTGTGGTATCAGAACGTGAATCCCTAAGGAATACATCAACTTCATTACTTGTACTCGAAAAGCCCAAATCACCATCGCCATCTGTAAATGCAAATGTGATCATCAATGAATCATCCTCAAAACCCGATTGTTCAATGGAAGTCTGATTAATCCTTAGATATTCAATATGCGGCTCTTTAGGATAATCCGGTGCTTCAGCACAACTATATAGGAGTATTCCTAAAAGGAATACCAAAAGAAAAGTATTTTTACTATCCACTTTAATCATATTTTAATTTATAACGAACAAAACATACCTGTTGGTGTGATAAGGGAAAAAATCAAATCAAGGATACTGAATGCCTCTGCTTCTGAATTCAATGATCTGTCATTGGAGGTTTTCCACTACCAATATCAGAATAATCGCTTATATCGGCAATATGTTGATCTACTTCAGGTAGAAATATCAAAAATCGAACGATTTTATGATATTCCATGCCTTCCCATCCGTTTTTTCAAGGAATTTTCGATCCAAACCGGAAACTTCATTCCGGAAATTATTTTTGAAAGCAGCGGAACCACATCCGATAATACATCGAAACATGGACTTAGGGAAAATTCCTGGTACGAACAGATATCCACATTAATTTTCGAAAACGAATTCGGCCCTCTATCCGATTTTAGAATTTTAGCCCTCTTACCCTCTTACTTGGAAAGGAGTAATTCCTCTTTGGTTCAGATGGTCCGTTTTTTTTTGGAAAGAAATGGGAACAAAGGAGGATTCTACTTGAATGATTTTGATAAACTTATCCAACAGTTACAACAACCCTTCCACGGCACTACTTTATTGATAGGTGTAAGCTTTGCCCTGCTGGACTTGGCAGAAAATCATCCTATGGATTTGAAAAATACCATTATAATGGAAACAGGAGGGATGAAAGGCCGAAGGAAAGAGATGACCCGACAGGAATTGCATACAAACCTTTCAAGAGGTTTGAATATTGATAAAATCCATTCGGAATATGGGATGACCGAATTATTATCCCAATTCTATTCCCGTGGGAATGGCCGTTTCAAATGCCACAATCAGGCTAGGGTCTGGACAAGGGAACTCTCCGACCCTTTCTGCAAGACCGAAAAAGGAAGGGTAGGGGCTTTGAATATCGTTGATTTGGCTAACCTAGATAGTATCTGTTTTGTAGCAACGGATGATCTAGGCAAAATAGAAGGCAATGAATTCGAAGTGCTAGGCAGAATGGATGACAGTGATGTAAGGGGTTGTAATCTCTTATATCATTAAAATTGAAAAAAAACTCTGAATTGAAAAATCAAGAAGTATCTTTGCAGTCGGATGGAATGGTTCAGTTACATATACGAGATACTTTTCCTAGGTATCGGGATTTACCTTGTATTATATTGTTCCGGATTCCTGAAATCCAATGACCCTGCTAAACAGGCAAGAATTGACGAATTCCGAAAGTCGTTGAATCCATTGGGTTTGATTTTGTCTATTATGATGACCTTCGTGTTCTCTATTATCCTAATCCTTCACATATACACAGACCTTAGCTAAAATATTCTTCATAAATCGAATTATATATTTAATAATTATATATATCTTAGATTATTATTTAAACCAATTTTAATATATGAGACATCGATTCACTT
>JAHDFN010000016.1 GCA_020628145.1 Saprospiraceae bacterium
CTCATTCCCTATTCGGGAATGAGGCTTTTTATTGCCGGTATTGGAATTTATCTTACAATTACTTTTCTCACGAAGAAATCATCTTCTACTTCCACTTTCACGAAATAAACCCCGGGAGGTTGGCTCTTCAAATCAAAAGCCGTAGCTCCGTTTCTGACATTCCTGTAGGAAACCTGCCGTCCTACCGCATCGTATATACTTACTAATGCATCTCCATCCAGATGACTAAGGGTCAATTGGAATTCACCATCATTGGGATTCGGAGAAAGGCTGAATCCTAATTCTTCAGCCAAGGCATTATCCACACCTACAGTTCCTTCCGCTACCCTAAACAAATCAATAGCCGCATCCACCAAGTGGCCGTTGGGAGATAATTGATCCGCCGTGGAGATAATAACCTGCATACTGTTGGTCGGAGTCAAATAATCAGCGATATTGTATTTACTCAACACCCATGAGTTCAGTGCAGGGTCGCTTGCATCCACACTTTCCATAACCACGGTCTGTGTACCATCCGTCAGGCTGATTTCCAAAACATCATTGGGGGCGGCTCCTTCTCCTCCTCCATTGGCAAACCATCGGTACAGGCTAATTTCCGGTGCATTGAAAATCGTGGCATCGAAAACAGGCGAAGTCAAAATCGTTGTTCCATTATCGACATCGTTTCCTCCTGCCTGACCTCCACTATTTCCGGTAAGGTAACATTCCTCACCTAAATCATCCTGCACATCCTGATTCGGGTCATACAATACTCCCTGATAATCCGCTCCAAGTGGAACCCCGCGAGTCCAACTACCCGTTTCAGCATCTCCTGTAACAACCCATCCCAAATCCAAGACGAATTCGTCCTGGTATCCTTCATTCAATTCAATAGTTAAAGGAGTTGAAGAGGTGCTGATATTGACATTGGCCATTTCCTTAGTAATGTATCCCCAACTTCCAGCATAAAAATTGAAATTACCTTGTACAATATCCAACGCAAAGTCTCCATTACCATCCGAAATGGTTTCAAAGGATCCCCCACCAGCCGATATCTTGACTGTAGCTCCGGGAACACCCTCGCTTGTTCCTGCCTTAACCACCCTACCCGAATATTCGAAGGATTCGGAAGGAGTGCAAGCCATTGAATTTGCCAAGCTTGCCCTTCGTGGACTATTGGCCATCACGGTTTGCATTCTTTGTTTCTGATCATTGGTAAAGATATTCATGCAATAGTCTGTTGAATAATCCATATAATTTTCGACCATATTTACAGAACCACAAGCCACTGCCCCGGTCGGGCATCCCTGGGATTGGCTGTCTGCGGCAGGCGTATCCGCACAAAAATCATCCTCGTTACATCCTCCATCTCCCCATATATGACGAAGACCAAAATAATGCCCGGCTTCGTGTGTGGTGGTACGTCCTCCATCATACGGGGAACTTAGTGTAAAAGTGCCGTCATCTTCAGCTGCACTCCCGAAAAATTCAGCCCCGATAACTATACCATCCGAACCTGCGGCAGTAGCTCCTCCTGCAAGCCCTTGCAGGCCTGATCCAGTAGGAAACTGGGCATAGCCCAATATCGTTCCGAAAAAGCTTGAGATTTCGCCAACGACCCACATATTGAAATAATCATCCGGGTTCCAAATAGTAGAGGGTTTGACCGAGGAATCCAAGGCACTATTGTCAAATGCATTTCCTAAATTCACACGATTGATTCCATTGGTTGGAAAACCTAGGGGATCCCTTTGTGCCAAGCAGAATTCGATTTCAACATCCGCCCCGTCGGGGTGTTCATTATATCCGGGCGTACCCAAAGCCCTGCGGAAATCATTGTTCAATACATTAATCTGGGAAATAACCTGAGCATCCGTAATATTCGGATAAGTACCCACAGCTTGCCCTCCATGAATAACATGAACGACTACGGGGACTGTAATCACGACTCTTTGTGAAAAATCCATTTCCGCTTTCGCCCTATCCATCCAAGCTTCAAATTCGTCATCCGAAGGCAGTATATTTTGCTCCTGCATCCATTTGGTCATATGGGCAGTTCCACATTGTTCATCAATAACCGGATAGTCCTGGGCTATTAGATTTAATGATAAAAAACAGAAGAGTACAATCGGGATTAAACAGTTGAGTATTTGTCTTAACATTATTACTACGGTTTTTATTGAATCGTGAATTTCGTAAAAAATGACCATAAAGTGGAATAAGTAGGCCATCCAATATGGTAAATGAAAGACAAGTTGGGATGAATGAATAAATAAAACCCCATTCCTCCAAGATTAGGAATGGGGTTTTATTACATAGCACAATACAAAATCAATATCCCATTACATAAACCTTATAAGTATAGGTGATTTCCAAATCTTCTCCCGCACCTATCGAGGTTTCCCAACAGATATCGGTTACCTTATTCAGATCTCCGCTTCGATTGATACGTTCCGCCTTCAGCCATTTCACACTGGATTTACGGAGTTCTCCTATGATTGTCCTTTTAATATTGAGATCCACTTTTTTCTTTTTGTAGGATTTGACTTTTATCTTCCCTTCTACGGTAACCAAATCGTAATAGTAAGTATTGTTACCTGGCATTTTCTTCACTCTTTCTTCCCTTGCTATTTCCTTTTCCGCCTGTTTCACCTTGATGTCCGGCGCTTCTGTAAGTTTGACATAGGTATGCCCTTTGATGGGTGTATATTTCAACAAATCCTGACTGATGGGTCGGGTTTCACCGCTCTTATTACTAACGACCAATGCAGCACCGGTTGTCCACGGGAAATCCGTTTCATTCATTACTTTTACAGAATGGAAAACGGGGTTTTGGTTATCCGGAGAAAAAAGGAAATCCTTTTGATAATAACCTTTGTTCACTGCATTTTGGGCCAAATTGGTTTCATAAATGTGAGCGACATCGATTTCCTTGGAAAAAACAGGATATTGTCCTCTTCCTCCCTTTTTCAAATTGATATCCTTTACCTTGTAAAAATACAAATCCTCATCTGCATCTCCTTCTACTCCCGGCCCCATCGGTGTACCGGAAAATGAAGCATCACTTTCATATTTGACCGAAGCGGTAGAAATGGAATTCGAAAAATTATTCAATGCATAATTTTTATGGCCGGGATGAACCATGCCGAGGAAATCCACGAGGAAGGAAAGCCTGTTGGCATATTTGAAATTGGGAATCCCTACAACGAAATTAACATCGGTATCTTCAATATCTTCTGCATTATTGGTCACTTCAGCCCGGAGGGATAATTTGGCCTTTTGGTCGGAAACCAATTCGATGAGGTAGGTCGGCACCCAGTTCAACCCATTTTGCAAATACATCATTTCCAATGCCTGTTCTTTTTTCTTTGTCGTAAAATCCACACTCAATACATGTTTGGAAGAGGTCGTTTCCGTTTCCAATAACTGATTCGGTTTTTCCATGAATTCCAGTCGCCTTATTTCCGATGGAGAAAAGGAAAGCCATTTGGTTCCTGTGCGGAAAACAATAATGGCACTACCTAAGGTTTTCTTTTCTTTGCCTTTGGCATCTTTTGTCACCACCTCTTCAACCACTCCTTCGTATTCCTCCTCTTGGCCAATATGAACCCTCACCTTTTTTCCGATATTGGCCTGGAGCAAATCGAAATAGGAACCGGCAATCCGTTCTCCCTTATCCGTTATCATATCCGTATAGCTGTGGACATGTTTCAATTCGTTCTGGGGCGAATGCACCCAAAAAGTACCGAATAATGCCCGGGGAAGATTTTCGGTCATCAGGAAAGAACCGTTTTGGGTTGGGACTTTTCCATCTTTGATAAAAAAGGATGAGCCGTTTTTAAAAATGGAAACCGACCGGGTTTTGAACGGAGAATTTTCTTTTTCCTGGGCGGTCAATTGTATCGAAACAAGCAGAGTACAAATCAACAGTAAATAAGATTTCATTTTCATTGCGTTATTCTGATTTTGATATGGAAGTTGTTTAAATACGTATTGGAATCCCGGGCATATGCCTTACGGCATATGCGACGGTAATCCCCAACATTGATTTTATAGATTATTCGAAAGAGAATTCTTTGACTTCGGCCTGTTTCCTGAGGGTGGACATCATTACATTATCCAAGGTATTTTCTTCGCCACCTTCTGCCGCCATTTCCTTTTTCTTTTCCACGACATAAGCATCCACTTTCTTTTCCAATTCCTTGAGTCGGCTTTGGAGTTCCTTCCGTTCCTTTCTTTTCTTTTCTATGAATGCTTTTCTTTCCGCAGGAGACAAGCCTTGCAGTTCCTTCGGTAGTTGTTCTTCCTTGATGTCCTTCATTATCTTATCATAATCTTTTTCGGTGGCATCAATGATATCCCAAGAAGCATTGGAGTAATTGGATTTGGTTTTATAGAACGCCCTAGTCCTTGTATTGGCAGAGGAATATTCCATAGACTTCGCATCGTTGGCAGACTGCATGTTTTTCCTAGAGGCCCCCAATGTTCCATATCCAAAATAGGTATCATTCAATTGCTTATTCAATTCCAAGACCTTATTATCATATGGTGTGGGAACATGAACCACTTTCTTATCCTGATCGATATTCATATAAGAACCACCGGTACACTTACCTCCGTCTGCCCACATTTCCGTAATGCCTCTCTTGTAGTTTCCACAATAAATCGTATTGATGACAATGCCTTTTTCCTTAGCCAGCTTACAGGCTTCCAAATAATTCACAGCCCCTTGCGTGTATTCTTCATTACCTGCGA
The DNA here is from genome assembly GCA_020628145.1 of Saprospiraceae bacterium. Classification (GTDB taxonomy): domain Bacteria; phylum Bacteroidota; class Bacteroidia; order Chitinophagales; family Saprospiraceae; genus JAHDCE01. The sequence goes on from JAHDFN010000016.1 coordinate 4,735, forward strand.
TGAAAATCATCTTCAAGTCATTGGGATTATCCGACCATTCCAATTCCTTTACGGCATCCCTGACTACCCATCCGCAATATTCGGAGCCGCCATTGGTTCTCAATTCGAATAAACGATCCGAGACGAATTCCAAATCTATGGTCATACGGCTTACCTGCCTGACATAACCGTCCGTCATACTGAGCCAGTCGTTCCCATATTCGAACAATGCCAATTCCACCTGGGGCGTATCGTCTCCCTTGTTGGCTTTTGCCAATTCATTGACCATTTTCCATAGTTGGGATTTGGCTTGATCTATCAGGCCGTCCATACTGTTACTGGTGTCCAATAATAAAGCCACTTGGATTCGATTACGGGCAAACGGAGGTTTGGGAGGTTGGGGAAATGTATCATATGCCGGCTGATTACGGCTTGTCAGGCTATTGGAAACCTGCTGGATTTGTCGATTGGAGGTCTGTTGTTGTATGGGAGCATTGGCATTATTATTCAATATTGCCTTATTGCTTCTGTTCGGAAACGAATCCTGTGCTATGGCATTCCTACCTAATGTCACCTCATCCGATGTATCTTCGGCGACTTGGCAGGATATGATGATAGTTATTGTAAAAAGTAGAATTGTGAGGTAGGTTAAGTTGACGGATTTCAACATGGCTTATCGTGTTATGGTTTAAAATAGATTACAGATGGTGAGATGCTCCATTTGCTTTTCTCGGTGTACGCTATCGCACCCTTAACTATTCCTTAACACGGCCTTTTTTCCTTATAATATCCCGGTAGCAATCTTATTGTAATATGCCCACCGTTTGATAATCTTTTTGTGTTCGTCATTGGGTCTGGCATTGAATCTGGCAGAAGCCTGGACGATGCGGCTGCCCTTGTTCAATTCTATGGTAACCCGGCTGAGCCATTTGCCATCCTGATATTCCCTTAGCGACCAGATCGAACAGAAGCCCTTGACACAACTATCCGCATAAGAGCCTACACAATGATTCATCACCATTCCTTCCACCCGCAACATCCCCTTGGATGTCAATTCTTCAATCCGATAGGGATCTTCGTCGAAGGGTTTTATTTTTTTGTGGGGATCCCAGATTCCTTTCCTTCTTTTTTCTTCCCAGGAAATCCTACGTCTTCTCGCCTGATCCTCGGCTTCCCTTCTTTGCCGACGTTCCAATATTCGGGCATTATAAGTGTCACTCTCTTCCATCAGACTCCGAAGCGATCTTCTTTGTACGGTAAATCCGGGTTTATCCCGGAGGCAATGGTAAATGTATCCCATGAATGGAACGGCATTTACTTCAGGGATGGCTTCGAATTCGTCATTTGAAAATTTTTGGATAACCGGATTCCATTTATCCAACTCGATTTGTAAAGCGATGTGATCTTCGGGATGCCTGACGAATTGTTGCAACATATTTGATAATAAATCCCCGGCGCCCAAGGATTTTCCATAAAAATAAATGTACATGTCTTTTCCTTCCTGATCGAAATCATAAGGGAGATTTACGAATGTCTTGGCCATCCTTCGGGTATAATGGTGTAGGTCGGGAGCATTACGGATACTTCCTCCTTTTGCCAAATGAAAAAATCCCGGACTGCCGAAATAAAAATTCTTATTGCCCTTGCCGTAATAAATTCCGTTTTTCCACCAAATGAATTCAGGGACATATTTGACAACATTAGAAAATTCCATGGAATAATATTCATCATTATTTTCCAAAGCTTGTTCCTTTCGTTCCTTGTACCTTTCCCAAACCATGAACCATTCTGCTATCCGATCCACATTATTCAATAATTCTTTTTCATCCATCCGATGAAAAAACCGATTAATAAAAAACGGAAGTATTTTCTTTATGAATAGAAAAACATATTCTGCCGAGGTTTCAGAGAGTGATGTGGGATATAATAAATGTAATAAATCGGCAATGAACTTTTTTTCGTCATCATTAAAATCCTGTGCGTAGTTATCCCATAATTCAATAAAGACATCCAAGTTTTTGAAATAGAAATATTTTATTTTTTGCAAATAGTCCACGGGGTAATTCTCCAAAGCCTTGCTTTTCAGCAATTGTCCGGCACTGATTCCGTCCATTCCTCTCCCTCCTAAAAACAACCATGTATTCAATGCTCCTTTTTTAGTCGGCAGTTGTAACCCATCTTTCAAAATTCCATTAAAATGTCCTAGTAATAAATCTTCCTTATTCCCTGTATTTCCGAACAAGGAGGAAAGGGAAACATCCAATGCGGTTTTGGATGCTCCGACTGAAAAATATATTTTTTTCAAGGATTCCAACGAGCCATTTCCCAATAGCTTTTTTAATTTTCCATCCTCATATAAATTCCGGATTTCGTGGATAAAGGATTGTTTTTCCGAAGTCTCATCGAAATCCATTTTATTCATTAATCGTATAATGTCATTCCACTCCATTTTATTTTTTTATCCGACGGGAACCATTTTCAAACTTACTGCATTCTTTATCGTGAATCTAATATCCAGAAAATTAATTCAAAAATTAATGATTACAAAAATCAAACATATCAAACGGAGTTACCTGTCGCAAGAAGGGATGTTTTTTCCGAGTGTCTGATTTTCCATTATTGATTTTTCAATCATAAGGGGAGATCTCCAACTCCCTTTCTTTTCCAAAATGTTTTTGTTGCGTTTATTTTTTTTAGCCAGAGGTATATCCTCAAGCCAACATAGGTGACCAAGCTCTCTGGGGAGAGCGCCCTGTTGAAACCAGGGAGGGCTTGGTTCGAATCCAGGATTACCACAAAAAATGGCTTCCGTTTCACGGAAGCCATTTTATTTTATCCATTGTTACCATTACCAGGCTCCCTTCACTCTGGATATGAACATATCCGCAGAAACGGGACTGATGGGTGAAATCTTATAAACACCATCCTTGCCCATTTTTATTTCGAGTTCTTTTTTCTTGGCTCCTGTAATAGCATTATTATATGCGGGGTTACTGGAAACGGTTTCCAATTCTCCGTTTTTATATTTAAAATAATAATAGTGTCCTCCCGAAGAAGGGTTTTTAATATAAACATGCATACCGTCCTCACCATTACCGGGCATTCTGAATTCGACATAAGCTTCAACGGTTTTACTGATACTGACTCCGTTGACCTGTGACAGTCCGAGGCTTTTCGTTCTATTGACCAAGGACTTCAGATTCGGGTCCCATTTCATAGGGAGATAAGAAAAGAAGAAAAGATGTTTTTTCTTATTCGTCAGGGTTACTTTTCCTGTCGTTTCATAATTCCTTACAATTTGTTCATATGCTTTTTCACTATCCACCATTCCACCGATGATATCGGGTAATAACTTTTCATAGAGTGAATTCAATCGGATACTGGAAACGTCGTAGGTATTATCTTGTAAATCCTTTACCATGATTTTCAGTGCGGCTTCCGGTAGCTGATAGGAAATACCCGCCATTGCATCCAATGTCAGTCTTTGCGGTACCGAGACCCTCATGCCGGTAGAATCCACTTCCGATTTTTTCATAACCACTTTGGCTTTTCCTACAACGGTGGGTTGAAAGAATTTGACATTTTCCCCCACATTGAATACACCCGTTGCTTCACAATCCTTGGTTTTATTATTCACTTGAAAAGTATTCCCTTTGTAATGGCCATTCCTACTTGCAAGTTTTATGGAATCACCGAAAATGAAAGCGTCTTTTCCTTCATCATATTTGAATACGCCGGTTACATCCATGATTGCCCTATCCTTTCTGGCAAACAGAATACCCATTACACTGGGGTAAGGATTCCCCATCATCTTATCGATGAAAATCCCCGTTTTAAGCGGATCACCATTAGGTGTTTTTGGTTTTTCATAAGGGATGACCAAATTATTTTTATCCGCTTCGCTCTGTACGGTGAACCAATTATTCTGAGGGAGTTCCATATCCAAGTTGGCATAACCATCAAAAGATAAATTCTTTTTTTCCGAGCTTAATGAGATTTCCCCCTTGAACTTGGTTTTGACATCCATGTAGAAATCATCTTCACCGCTTACCTTTCCACTACCCCTGGTCGCCAATTCCTTCTCGACTCTTTTTCCCTTACCTATTGGAGAGCCGACAATATTACTGAATTCAATTTCCTGTTTACGAGAACCGATATTATACTCATAGAACCCACTAGCCGTATAGTCCCTTCCTCCTTTTATATCTACAGTAGCCCTATTGATAGCATGATACTTGGTTCTATGACTAGCTAGAATCCGTGCATTTTCCAAAGTCCCCATCTTACCACCGGCCGTAACTTCCACATCTCCCGTTTCGGGATAAATCAGGGCATCTGCCGATTTGATGAAGGGGACACCTCCAATCTTAAGGGTACTCGTTTTAATATCATACATGGCCGTCGCCCCCTGGAATCTCAGCGAATCCAATTCGGGAGCCAGAAACTCATCGACCTTGCCTTCCTCTGCCTTGAAGTCAACCGTTTCTGCATTCATATCCCATGTAAATTCATTCATGGAAGTTTTATACTTATTGTAAGGCATAGAGGTAGCAATTCCATCCGAGTTATTTTTGAATTTCCCTATTCCTTTGTCAAAATCCACATCTGCCATTACATTTTTAGAATCGAAAGCCAATTCCCCAGCGGCATCTTTTGCCTTGATAGAAATATTGGAAGTATCGGCAGATAATGAATTGGCATTGAATAGGAAATCACGGGAAGTCATCGAGGCTTTATCCCAGTCCAATAATCCATTGGCCCGAAGTCCTCCCGGCGTAAGAATAAGCGTACCATCCAAGGTATGTAGGCCCGACTTGAACATTTCAAATGGGGACTCCTTGGGTTTGATGTACATTGAGTCACGATAGGGTGCCCAATCCACATTTACATCGACACCCCTTACCTGGGGTACTTCGGGATTAGTTCCTCTTTTTTCTTCCAAATCAAAGCTCCTTGCGGAACAGGTCATCCTCTTCGGTTCAAAGGCGATATCTTCCGAATCAATCGACGCTGCAAGATAGTTGATGTTGCCTTTTGCTAGGAAACCAGCATTACTTAAGGTGAGTTCTCCTTTGAAATTACCTTTTCCTGCACTGCTTTCCCTAACATAAGTAGGATAACCGTTGGCAGGAGTATCATGGATAAAACCTAGGGATTTGTCTTCTTCCATCAAGGATACGGTTTCCTTGAAAGGGGCAAAAATATCCGCCGAATACATACTTCCTTTAAAGCTAATATCCGAAGGCATATAATTATCCAGATTATCGAATCCGAATTCATTCAATTGGAAATAGAAAGAGTCTCTTTTATATGCATAGGATCGTGTTTCGGCAGCATCATAATACACATAGGCCGGCCCCTTACTTGAAAAAGAGGGGAACATGGAAATATCTTCATTACTTGCCTTGTTATTCGGTGCATCAATCAATAGTGCTCCGGAAAGATTCTCTATTCTGGAACCGATCGAAAAGGCCACCGGGTCTCCATTTTCATCTTCATCCCCACTATGTTCGAACAAATCGAAATATTTGATGGAATCCATTTTGATTTGGTATGCTCCATAATCGAAACGGTTGTCTGTTCCTTGAAATGCACTCATTCCGGCGAATGTCTTTCCATTGTATTCCAGATTCCTATTCTTTTTCAAGAACAGTTGGTTGTTCCGGGGTTTGAAGGCTACTTTCTGAACCTTGCTTAATTCTACGAATTTCACAGAACGGATATCTATTGGATTCTCATTCTGATCATCCAAATAAATGACACCATTTGTGTTTTTGGTTTTGGAAGCGATAAATACATTATCATAATCCGTTTTCTTGACGGCGGCTTTGGCATAGTGTCTCAATTTTTCCTGCACATACACCTTTCCGGTTTCATTATCGAATTCGACAAAACCCCTCGAAACCATTGAGTATAAAAGACTTTTAATGGATTTGAGGGAGAATTTGGGGTTTATTTTTTGAGCCAGACCATCTCCATCCAACACATCGGAGCCTGTTTCTTTGGAATAAGCCATTACCACAGCAATTGGATTTACCGTCGATATGTTCTGAAGTTCCAGATAACCACCTTCGTTAAAATAATGAATGGATTCGAAATTGGCAATCTTGTCATTTCCTCCTGCAATACCGGGAATGGTCTTACCTATAACAATCGAATCCGTGTCTAACTGCCAGTCCAACTTATCCGCATCCAGTCGGATATTATGGAATGAATTATAAAATGGATTCCTGTCGTTTCCTCTTTCTCCTCTTTCTATTGATAGATTTTTATCGTCGATTTCAAAACGAATATTAGACGAAGGGTGATAAATCGAATCCTTCCCCATGTACAAAACAGTTTCCGTACTGGAACTAACCACCCTACGCACATCTTCCTTGATGATGAATTGGAGGGAACGTGCTTTAAAAACCGTTTTTCCGGTCTTATTGGATTTGACCTGGATTTCGGCTCTCCTTTCCTCATCTCCATAGCCATAGATGGTAGGGCCTTGTAACTTGAATCCTCCTCTATAAATCACATCGGAACCGATATTATCTATCTGAAGTATTTTTTGGTCGGATTCAAATCTGGGGTAAGTCGATTTAGAGCCTTCTCCCTTCACGACTATCCGATCTTCAAAAACCCCTTGTATAGGTTTACCGGGAAAATATTTCGGATAATGCAAAACAGCATCGGGACAGGTATAAACATTCTTTTTGACTTCAAATTCATATTTGCCCAATTTGACAAAGACATCTTCCATTCCGTTCCTAGCCCAACTTACTTGGCCTTTTTCCCCTTTCCAAATATCCGAAAACGGATAATAAGCTCCCGTTGTTTGTTCGATTTTAATAGAATCCTGTTTCCGCACTCCATATAAATCCACTTGAGCAAATTCAACAGATACTATTTTGTTTTCGTATTTCACTTTATAACTAGGCGCTTCTATTCTCCATGTGGAACCGGCTGACTTCCTGATGGCTTTGAACTCGTAGAAACCCTCTGCGAAAACCAGGAAATTCTTGTAATCCTTATTGTTCCTTTTTTCAATATCATCGATTATGAGCTTACTGGTGTTGTTGAATTCATCAATACTTGTAGAAGACTTCTGAAACTTATTGATTTTGTTCAGTGTACCCAGATAACCTATGAAATAAGGGGCGGGAGTCATTCTTTTTTTCAACATTCCATCACAAACGGCATGGATCGTGGTTGCTTGTTCGGGCGTGTATATTCCACCTTCATAACCTGTCTTGAATTCCTTATAAATAATTTCAATATCCTCTCTTTGGTTCTTATTCATATATTCTCCCAACTGGGTCATGAATTCCTGAGGATTGGAAGAAAACTCCTTTAATGTCTGGGCATGAACAATGGTTCCCGACATTAAAACGGCTATTAGTGTAAATAATCTGAATATCATAATTAGATATAATTTAATTGGAATCCCTAAAGAGTAAAAACCTACTCTTACTAGGCTACAAATTTCTTAAAAGGGGTCATATGGATTATAAAATTAATATTTCCATTCGTAAGGATGGAAATCATTATTTATTTAAAAACTTCTAACACCATCAGTATCTTCTAAAAGCCTTTAGTGCCATCCATTTTCCTTTATGTTTCAACTCTCCGGCAAAAAATCCATTTTCTCTATGGGCATCCAATACCAAGGTCTTATCCTTTTCCAAAAAACCCGAGGTCATCAGGATTCCTGCCGGTTTCAGCCTCTGATACAACGTAGGAAGTGATTCCAGTATTACGTTTCGATTGATATTGGCTAGAATGATATCATAATTCCTTTCGGGTACATTTTCCAATGTCCCTTCATAAAATCCAATCCCATTGGTTTTATTCAATTCTGCATTTTCAATGCTATTCAAATAAGCGGGTTTCTCTATATCTACGGCATCCAAATCGGTACATCCCATTTTGGCTGCAAGAATGGCGAGGATTCCGGTTCCACATCCATAATCAAAAACGGATTTCGATGTAAAACCGATGTCTTTCATGAATTCCATCATCATAAATGTCGTTTCATGATGACCTGTTCCGAATGCCATTTTGGGATTGATGATGATTTCATGTTCCATATTTTCAAAGGGAGGATGGAAATCAGCCCGGATACCGCAGAACCCTTCTACCGATACCGGTTGGAAGTTGGATTCCCAAATTTCATTCCAGTTGCGTTCTTTTATGAGTTCCTTTTCAAAGGAAAACCGGAAATTATTTTTCAGTTCGGTGACACCCTTTTCCACATTCGGATTATGTAATTCGACTGGGATGAAAGCATCCAATCCAGTTTCTGTTTCCTGAAAAGTATCGAAGGGCCATTCGGATAAAAAGGCTATTAGTATTTCGGAAGTAGTCCTATCGGAAGTAAATGCATATCGGATATAATCCATTTATAAAAGGGATTTGTTCAAACTCTGGACTGAGACAATGCTTCAATAATGGGCAAAAATGATTCCGCTTTCAAGGAAGCTCCTCCTACCAAGCCCCCATCGACATCAGGCTGGGCGAAAAGTTCCCGGGCATTTCCAGGCTTTACACTTCCCCCATAAAGGATGGTTGTTTGTTCGGCAGTCGCTTCATCATACCTTTCGGCAATCGCCAATCGAATCATCCGATGCATTTCCTGGGCCTGTTCGGGGCTTGCCGTTACTCCCGTACCAATTGCCCAAATGGGTTCATAAGCGATGATTACCTTTAGGAAATCATCTTTTTCCAAATGAAAAATGCCTTTGACCAATTGATTTTTCACATATCTTTCATGCCATCCTTCATTTCTTATTTCCAGTGCTTCGCCACAGCAAAAAATGGGTTTCATCCCTCCCTTGATAGCGGCATCCGCCTTCTTGGACAAGAGTTCATTGGATTCCCTGAAATACTGCCTTCTTTCTGAATGTCCGAGGATAACATATTCAACACCAATAGAAGTAAGCATTCCTACGGAGATTTCACCCGTAAAAGCCCCGGATGCTTCCTGGTGACAATTCTGTGCGGCTATTTTTACTTCAGAATTCCTTCCGGCCATCTCTACCATATCTTTAAGATGGATATAAGGTGTACCCAATATGGTCAAAGTACCGGGTTGTGGTTTTGTTTCTTTTATGATGGCATGGGCCAATTCACGGCCTTCATCATAATCCATATTCATTTTCCAATTTCCGGCAGCGATTCTGAGTCTCATATTTCCTATCTTAATCTATTTTTATACTAATGGTTTCTCCGAGGAATCTGGGTTGTTTTCCAAGTATGTACAGGTCGATTACCGCCTTGACCTTAGCTAGATATTCTCTTGCCATTGTCTTACGGCCATATGCCTTTCCTACATCTTCGGCATTATAGGCCACTGCATCGATTCCCATCTTTCTTGCAATAAATAATGCTCGTTGATTGTGGAATTCCTGTGATATGACCGTGAATTTTTCCTGAAGAAAAACCTTCTTGCATCTCACAACGGAGTCCAAGGTACGGAATCCGGCATAATCCAAAGTTATTTTATCCGGAGGAATACCTGCTTCAATGAGTGCGGCCTGCATATCTTCCGGTTCATTGTAGGATTTGATATGGTTATCACCACTTACGATGATGTGTTTTATCTTTCCTTTTCCATATAGATCCGCTGCTGCCCGGATGCGGTAACGGAAGTAATAATTTTCACGACCACTGTGCAAATATCGAACGGTTCCCAAGAGAAGTCCCACATTGTTTTCAGGTATTTCATCAACGGAAGTATAAATGGAAGAAGCCGTGGATTTTTTTATCCATGTATTACAACAATAGGAAAACAAAACAGCAAACAATCCTAGAAGGGCAACCGAAAAGAAAAGTATTTTAATGATTTTCAAGGGCAAGGGATTTAAAAAATCACAAATTGAATCTTTGAACAATTCCTTGGCTACGGTATGGCCAAAAGGTTGTTGATTTGTTCGATGACACTCATATTGCTTGATTTTTCGGTATTCCGTGCTACCCTCCCCTTCTTGTCTATAATGAGTAAGGCCGGAAGTTTTTTCACTCCATAGTCCTTAGCCATATCCGACCCTAACCCTCCTTTGGCATAAAGGTGGGTTCCGGGCAATTTATGTCTTACCAGATAATTTTTCCATTCGCTTTCGGTATAATCCAATGAAACATAAATGAAAACGACATCCTTATTTTTGAATGAATTCCTCAGGTTATCGGAATTACTCATTTGGCGTATGCAGGCATTGCACCAAGTTGCCCAGAAATCCAAATAAATCACCTTACCCTTGAAATCCGTAAGAGATACTTTCCGTCCGTTGTTATCCAAAAGGGTGAAATTGGGGGCTGTCATTCCCTTGAGCAGGGTATTGGATTCCCGAAGTGCAGCCTTCACCGACTCTCTGTAGGTTTCGTAGGGACATTCATCCATAAACCTTTTGATTTCAAATATCACATCTCCGAGTTTGCCATTACGGGCCAGTGCCGAAAGTCTTTTTGCCTGATAATAATACATCACTTCCCCATAGAGATACCTTGTAGATAATTCCATGGATGTCATTCCTCTGTTTTCAAATTCTTCTTCCTTGTCCTTCAGGTATAAATCGAGGAAATATGTATAGAATTCATTGGGTAAGGCCCTATCATTGACCAGACCGATTTCATCCACATAATCATAATAGGATACATCGGTAATTTTAATGGGTTTGGAATTCCCATATTGAAGAGGGTTTTCCCACCGGTAATTGGTTAGATTATATGCATACCAATAATCGATATCGCTTCGGATGAAGTTATCAAAACCTGAAGAAAATCCTTTTTTGTTTTTTTGGTAGTATTTGGTTTTGTCCTTATGGATTTTTCGGATAAAATGTTTGAACCCTGCTGCACTTGCCGAGTAGATTTTCCCTTTGGTTTCAACATCTCCGTTTTTGAACTCTCTTCTCATGTCCAGGATAAAGGAGTTATGGACACTTCCTTTTCCATTGTACTTCAAGGTACCTTTGAAATCATTGGCAAAGAAGGAAATATCGAGGTCATCTCCCGGTTCCAAATAAATATCCACATGTCTAGAACCATAAATGAATTTACCAATGGTTGGTTCATAAATTTTGAGAACGGTGGAAAACGCCCCATCAGGTTTGACAAATAAATTGAAGTTCACTTCCTTCATTGAAACCGGATCCGTGTATAGTATGATTTGGACATTCTTATTTCGATAATAACGGATTTTGCCTTTCACTTTCACCGAATACATTTCCCTTTTAATTGGTTCCATATCAATCATGGATAATAGTTCGGCAGGGGAAATCAAACGGCCATCCTCTTGGGAGGAAGTTGTTTTGACCGGAGGAGTAGAGATTTTTTTCCAATTATTCTTTTCTTCCGTTTTAGGCTTAGAGGTATTATTTACAACAGGCGGTTCTTCTTTTTTTGAAGCATCGGCTTTTTCCTTCTTCTTGGCTTCCGCCTTGGCTTGTTTTTTTCTTTTCTGTACAACTTTTTTTGCTTCCTCGGGTGTATAACCCAAGGATATCAAATCCAATTCAGCTACCAAATCCTCGTCTAATGCTCCACTGGATCTACTAGAAATATCTTCGGGTTCTGCGACGACCCTCCCTATTGTTCCGTCATCATCCAATTTAACCAAAGTTCCTTCCTCTATTTTTACTTCTTTTTTCTTATCCTCGGATTTTCCTTTCGGTTTTTCCCTAGGCTTCTTTTTTTCCTTCTCCTTACTTGTAGTCACATTTTCGGAATCGGATTTCGACGTCTTCTCCTTCGTTGATTTTTCTGGTTTTTCGGATTTATTTTTTTGCTTCTTGGCTGTATTATTCTTTTTGCTTTTATCGGGTTGTTCTTTTTCTATTTTTTTCTTTTCTACCGATTGACCATCGGTGGAAATCGTTTCCTTAGTAATCGGTTTTTCAGGTAATGGTTCTTTTATTTTTTCTTCTTTTCCCGGAACAACAGAAACGATATCGGCATTTTCAGAAGCCGAATTCACCGATGTCGGTTGAGTAGGAGGAACAATTGTCAATACCTGATCCAATTCTCCTCTAAGTGATTGTTGATATACCTTATTAATTGCTTCATCCAGTTCCGGATAAGGACAACGGGCAACAAACGACCTTACTTCGTTCTCCACTTCAGCAGGTCTTGAATTTTTACATTTCCAAAAAAGGGAATTGGCCATCGTATAGTAAAGCGCCCTACCGGAAAGATATAATTCCGAGGGGTCGGCCTTTTTCTTTTCTCCTTCGACAGTAATTGTTTTTTTAACCTTCCGGCTTGACTTTATGGTTTTCAATTCCACTCCTGCACCAAAGACCCATCCGATCATCCCGGAAGATGTCCGGATGTTATAAAAATGATCCGTCCTCGATTTGCCTCTGATATTGAAAGTATATTTTTGGGATGACTTATTTCCGAGGTAGGACATTTCATCTCCTTGTTTCATCAAGGCAATGGCATTGGAGAGATCAGGATTCTCCCTGACCCTTAGCTTATCGACCAGAGCAACGGCTACCATCTTGTCGTAGTTTTCCAACACCTCTACGGTTTTGTATTTTTTTTCCGTTTGGCGACCGCCAATGATTTCACCACCCCCACCAAAGACCCATCCTTCCCTTCCATCACGAGTTCTGACCCTTAGCCAATGAGCCGATTTGATGATTCCATCAATGGTCTTGGACATCAATGTGGATGATTTTTCATCCAAGTACTTAATCCGCTCCCCACGTTTAAGTGTTGTAAGCGGGGTACGACTACCGGTATTGACCAAGACATCCAATTCACTAACCCTTACTTCAAAAACCGACTGGTCTATTTGTTCCAAAATAGAGGCATCGGGGTTGTCTTCCCTCAACTTGAGGTATAATACCAGAAAATTGAGATAATTACGGCTCCTTACTGCAAAATCATTACTAACCAATATCTTACCAAGAAAATTATAATATGACGGCGTTATCCTCATGGGGTAAGATAAGCCATTGGAAGCCGGATGTTCCCAATGATACCTCAACAGGGAATAGGCCCACCAATAATCTATTTCGCCAATAATATACCTTTCGAATTCATTAGAGAATTTTTTTCTAGCCTGCCGGTCATAAGTATGGTAATAATTCCATTTGGAACGATGAACCCTATCTACATAGGAACGATAATCCATTGCCCTTTTGGATACGATTTCGCTATATACTCTGTTTTCACCGTGGTTGATGAATTCGGCATTGAACCTTTTGAGGAAGTTATTATTGATTGCCCCTTCTCCTTTGAAGCCCATCGACCAGACGAATTCGTTTCCGTGGGCATCGATTTCCAAATCATCTCCCGGCTCCAGGAATATTTCGACTTCCTTGTTGCCATAGGCGAGTTTGGCTATGGTCGGTTCTGCAATTTGAAATTGGAAATCAAAATAGTTTCCACCATTGAGTGGTAGTACGAATTCCTTTTCTTCAAAAGAAATCAAATCCTTGTAGAACTTTACTGCGACCGATGTGAAACTTGGGGATTTTATCGTCCCTTTCAGGCGGGTTGTTTTTGCTTGGGCTTTCGGATAATTCGAAGAATATGCAACAGGATAATCTACAAATAACGGAGAAGGTCTTTTTCTGATTTTTTCTGCTGCCTCGGATAATACTTCCGGGAAATGCTCCTTATCGGTTTTCCAATTTCCACTCCGGGGAAGTGTTTTTATTTTCCCCAAGGCCAATGCATTCAATGCCCACAAATCCACAGCATGATTATGCTGATTCTTTTCCAACCGATTTTCATTAAAATGAGCATCGGGATGCTGGGCAGAAATTTGAAAAAGAATGAATAAAAACAATATGATTAAAATTCCGCTATATCTCATTTATTACCGCCAAATTCTATCTATGATCCCGTAGTTTTTATAAGTGATTCGTTCATGGGTAACATCCGGATTTTTCACAATTGGGAATAGAAGTGGAAATTTACAAAAAAACGAATGAAATCCAATAATAATTAAACACCGGATTCACTCTTTTTTGTTCAAGCGTATTCAAATTTATTATCAGACATAAAAATAGTGACTTTTTCGCCAGAAAAAGGTTGCACCATTCCGATGATTTTCGCATCGATTCCAAGGGCTTTTGAAATTGCAATCATTTCATTTGCCGTATCAGCATCAGTATATATTTCCAGCCGGGTTCCCATATTGAAAACCTGATACATTTCCTTGAGGGAAGTACCCGATTCCTTCCTAATTAATTCGAACAGCGGAGGAGGAGGAAAGAGGTTGTCCTTGATGATATGTTTGTCTTTTATGAATTTCAAAACCTTAGTATGCGCCCCTCCAGAACAATGGATAATTCCATTAATCTTCTTGGTTGCCTTATCGATTTCCAAAATCTTTTTGATCAGCGGCAGATATGTGCGGGTAGGAGAAAGTACAAGTTTCCCTATTGTTGTTTCAAACCCGTCTATGGTTATTTTTTCTGTTAGCTTTTTTGTTCCTGAATATACATATTCTTCAGGTATGGAAGGGTCGAAACTTTCAGGGTATTTTTTGTGATATTCTTTTGTGAAAACATCATGCCGGGCAGAAGTAAGTCCATTGCTTCCCATGCCTCCATTGTATTCATTTTCATAAACGGCTTTCCCATATGAGGCGAAACCAACAATGACATCGCCGGCCTTTATATTATTGACAATGACATCATTCCTTTTCATGCGGGCAAAGGTCGTGTACCCCACATCAATCGTCCGGACAATATCACCCACATCGGCCGTTTCTCCTCCTGCCAGATGGATATGGATTCCATATTGTTCCAACATTTTGCAGAAATCAACCGCTTCATTAATAATGGTACCGATGACCTCCCCTGTAATTAGATTCTTATTCCTTCCTATGGTGGAAGAAAGGATGATATCGTCAACACAACCGATACAGGCCATATCGTCAATATTCATTACTATCGCATCTTGGGCTATTCCCTTCCAAACATCCAAATCACCCGTTTCCTTCCAATAGAGGTAGGCCAAACTCCCCTTGGTCCCGGCAGTATCCGCATGCATGATGTTACAATAGGCAGAATCCCCTCCTACCACATCAGGCAACACCTTACAGAATGCATTGGGAAAGATGCCCTTGTCCAAGCTTTTGATGGCCTGATGGACTTCATCTTTTGTAGCCGACACACCTCTTAAATTATATTTGTAATCGTCCTTTTCCAAAATTCGGTTTTTATATTGCTATAACTGATTCAAAGATACCATGAATCATTGATAAGTTAAGGTTGAAACAAGTCCAAACCAAGCAGAAAGAATCACATCATGGTTTCCGCATTCCTATATAATTCCAATAATGAAGAAAAGTGTTTCCTTTCATCATATTTTTCTTTTACGAATTCCATTCCCTTCCGGGTTAATCGGTTCCTCAAATCATCATCCAACAACATCGCCCTAATTGTGTCGTCTAATGTTTCAGGTTTTCCAGCATCAAACAACAAACCGGTTTCACCATGAATACACCATTCAGGAATACCTCCAGTGCTACTCCCTATCACAGCCGTACCACTGGCTAATCCTTCTATGCCTATTAATCCGAACTGCTCCATATCCAATGAAGGGACAACCAGCAGATTCGCTTCATTATATAGTTGGTTGACCTTATCATACCCTACAAATCCGACCGTATTGACGAATCCCTCCAGATTTTCGGTTTTGACTTTTTTCCTAATTCGTTCAAGTTCAGAACCATCTCCGGCAATCACCAATTCCAAATCGGAGATTTCCTTTTTCAGTTTCAATATCGAATCCAAAAGAAGGCAAATCCCCTTGTTTGTTTCCACCCTTCCTATAAACAATACTTTATTCTTCTTTTTCCTATTCATATCGAAAGACCACTTCTCCTCATCAACAAAAAAAGGCAGATAGGTTACTTTTTCGAAGCCCGCCTTTTCCAAATATTCCTTAAGCTTGAGGGATGGAGCAATAAATGCTGGCATATTCTTGATAATTCGCCTCCGTTTCCTATCGTGTGCAAACGGATGTGCCAATCGTGAAGTGGTAGGAAGACAAGAACCTTGAGAACAAATAAGGCTACAGTTTTCCCTCCTTGTTTTTGTTCCCGGTGTATCATAATATAAGTCGGGATAATACTGGGACGGACAGAGCAGGGTGTAATCATGGATGGTTTGCACCACCGGAATCGCCAAATCCTTGATGGCTTTCATTACTGAAAAAGTATAATACCGGTTATGATGGAGATGGATGACATCAGGATTGATTTCTTCCAGTTTCTTCCTAATGCCCCGGTAAGCCTTGGGATTGAAAAAATATTTGGATACAAGATAATTGAACCTGCCTTTATTATAATCTGGCAGTACATCATGATGTTTTTCCCTAGGAGAATCATCTCCATGTGCCAGCCATTCAACCTCATGCCCCATGCTAGGAAGTTTATCCAGCAACTCCAGACAATAGGTTTCGGCTCCTCCTACATGTTTATAAGTATCATTATATAAAAGGATTTTCACAGTAGCGATTTCTTATCTTTGCTCGAAAATAATACCATCGTGTATAAAAGTATCATCAAACCATTATTGTTTTTACTATCTCCTGAAAAAGCACATCATTTCGCTCTTTCTCTTTTAAAATTCATATTGGCCATACCTTTTGTGCGTTCCATTTTCACCGGCCTTTATTCGATCAAGGATGATCGGTTGAAGAGGAAAGTCATGGGATTGGATTTTCCCAACCCCGTCGGACTGGCTGCCGGTTTCGATAAGGATGGTAAACATTTTGAAGCGATATCCGCCTTGGGTTTCGGGTTTATAGAAATCGGAACGGTTACCCCCCTGCCCCAAATAGGCAATCCTCAACCCCGTTTATTCCGGTTACCAGAAGATGAGGCCCTCATCAATCGAATGGGTTTCAACAATGAAGGAGTCCAAAAAATGGTAGAAAGGCTGAAAAACAGGTCGGATAGGACATTGATTATTGGAGGCAATATTGGCAAAAACAAAATCACAAGCAACGAAAATGCCGTCACAGATTACGAAGCAAGTTTCATATCCCTACACCCTTATGTGGATTATTTCGTTGTTAACGTGAGTTCACCTAATACACCTGGACTCAGGGAACTACAAAACAAAGAACCGTTGACTCGTTTACTCCGACAATTGCAATCCTTGAATCAAGCAGAAAAAACCCCAAAACCCATACTCCTCAAAATTGCTCCCGACATGACTGTTGAACAATTAGATGACATTATCGAAATCGTATTGGACACAGGGTTGGAAGGGATTATTGCAACCAACACAACCATTTCCAGATCAAAACTCAACACATCAGAGAAAACAATAATGGATATTGGAAATGGAGGTTTGAGTGGAAAACCCCTGTGTAGCCAATCAACCGAAATCATCAAGTATATTCATGACAAAACACAAGGAAAAATCGTAATCATAGGCGTAGGGGGAATCAACAAACCGGAAGACGCTTTGGCAAAGCTCAATGCAGGTGCTTCACTGGTACAGGTTTATTCGGGTTTGGTTTATGAAGGTCCCGGATTAATAAAACGAATCAACAAGGCTATACTAAAATCCTAATCTTTCCCAAAAAGATGTCACGATCATAGGGGCAAAAAATATGTCTTTATTTTTTTGGCATTCTTTTTGGCTTATAGGAATCAAACAATTTGATGTAAAGGCAATTCCCTCCGCATTTATCAAATATGTTCTACCAATTATTATTCGTCACTATAAAATTATTTATTTAACTAAAAACCGAATAGAAAGATGCTTACGGATGATAGTTTGACATTCTATAAGGATGTACGCTTTTGGGTGGTATTGGTTTCCCTGATGTCTTTGATGATTATCTCATGTACAACACATTATTAAACTAATAATCAACAGTTTACACCGGTTCCAAACCCAACCACCATTTCACCCTCCCTTCATTGTCAAATGAAAAACCAAAAGGGGATTCCCTCTGCCCTTTTTTTATTTTTCACAAATCCATTTTATTCACGTTCCTTTTCGCAGGAAGACCGATTTCTTGAAAACCCTAGTTTTCAATATAAAACGATTTGGTTCTATATTATGTATTCTGGATATATAAAAGGAAGCCGTCGGGTTGGGCCATTGAGGTAAAGAGGCATGGGATCAACATCCTCTGCAAAATCTTCCATTATTTTTTAATCTTCAGGCTGAGATCAAGGCTTTTTATAGAATGGGTCAATTCCCCTACGGATACGAAGCCGACACCTGTTTCAGCATATTTCCTTACCGTGTGTAGGTTGATGCCTCCTGACGCTTCCGTTTCAAAACGGCCGTTTACAATGGCCACTGCCTCCTTGACCAAAGGGACTTCGAAATTATCCAGCATAATTCTGTCTATGCCGCCTATTTCAAGTACGTCATACAACTCTACCAAATTCCTGACCTCCACTGTGATTTTCAAATCCAGATTGTTTTCCTTCAGGTAAGCATGTGTCCTATTGATTGCATTCTTCATTCCTCCTGCTGCATCAACATGATTATCCTTTATCATAATCCTATCATAAAGTCCGCTGCGGTAATTGGTACATCCTCCGATTCGTACAGCTTGTTTCTCCAAGAACCTCATCAAAGGAGTCGTCTTTCTTGTATCAAGAATCCGGGTTTCCAATCCTTCCACTTCATCAGCATAACGGCGGGAATGGGTAGCAATCCCACTCATCCTCTGCATGGTATTGAGCACCAACCTTTCCGCTTTCAGCAACGCTTGTGTATTACAGGTAACATTGAAGGCGATATCCCCTTCAGAAACCGAATCACCATCCTTTAGCAAGGGATTGAATTCTACTTCAGGATCAACATATTCAAAAACGGCTCGGGCAACTTCCATTCCGGCCAAGACGCCGAAATCCTTGACCAATAATTTTGCCGTACTCCTTTTAGATGTTGGGATACAGGCTTGAGAAGTATGATCCCCATCCTTTACATCTTCCTGTAAACCAGCCTTAATAAAGGCTGACAACTTCGTATTATCCAACTTACTTACCGTCATAATCGAGCATTTTAGAATATCATTAGTAGGTTTCCGAAATGGATTCACAAAAATGGAGGATTCCACATCCTAAAGCAAATATGTGGACATAAAAAAAGGAGAACCCGCATAGCGGATTCTCCCTGACTTAAAATTATACTTCTTTATTCTTCGATCCTAAGTTCCTGAATAACATAGGAATCTTCCGTTTCCTCCAAATAGATGTAAACCCTAAATGTATCTCCATTGGCAACCAAATCACCGATGACATAATGGGAATCTTCTCCTTTGGAAGTGCCTTTGTGTACTTGGTTGAAAGATTTTGGAGGATTACTGGAAAAGAATTTAGCCAATTTATCCCGGGCTTCTTCTTTTTCATATATATCCTCATCATCGATAAGTGCCAATTCCACATCTTCTCCAAAATATTTGGACAACGCTTCTGCATTTCCCGTTTTCAAAGCTTTTGTAATCCCTGTCATATCAGGCATTACATCCGTAAGTGGCGTAGCAAAAATCACTAAACTGAATATCAGGCTCTTCATATCAAAAGTATTTACACATTCAATTTACCGCAAAATGTATTGATAATCAACAAAAAACAGTTACGGCATGATTAATAAATGGTTAAAAGGTGTAATGCTATGACTTATAGTCTATATATGTTTAGTTCACTCTAATGTAACGGGAAATCATTAAAAAGATTCAGGAATTAAGATAATTTAACCTTAACCGAATGGAATTTAACGCTTAGATTCACCTCCGGAGTCTTTACATTTGCACGACTTTCATGTTGAAAATCATTTAAAACACGGATATGACACCGACCAGTAATCCCCAAAAGTGCGTTTTGATAATTCTCGATGGCTGGGGACACGGCCCCCAACCTGAAGTAAGTGCCATAGCACAGGCCAACACCCCGTTCATAGATTCCTTATATGAAAAACACCCCAATTCGGAATTGATTACCTATGGAAAAGAAGTAGGCCTACCTCCCGGACAAATGGGCAATTCGGAAGTAGGACACCTCAACATAGGAGCGGGACGTATCGTTTATCAAGAATTACTCCGTATCAATAACGCCATCAAGGATAGAACTTTTTACGACAACGAGGTATTGAAAAAAGCTTTCACATATGCCAAGGAAAACAATCGAGCCATTCATCTGATGGGATTGCTTTCTGATGGAGGTGTACACTCCCATATTGATCACCTGAAAGCATTGACCGATATGGCCGAGCGAAATGATTGCCGAGATGTTTTCATCCATGCATTCATGGATGGCAGAGACACCTCTCCTACTTCCGGGGTGACTTACATGAGGGACTTATTATCACATATCGAAAATACACCGACCCAACTAGCTACTGTCACCGGTCGCTACTATGCGATGGATCGGGATAAACGATGGAACCGCATCAAATTGGCATACGATGCCATTGTCAAAGGAAAAGGAAAGATGACACAAGATATCATCGGGACTTTGAAAGCCTCCTATGCCCAGGGGGGTAAATTCACCGACGAATTCCTGATGCCGATTATTCTTGAAAATGGACAAGGTGCACCTGTTGCCACCTTGAGTAATGACGATGTGGTCATCTTCTTTAATTTTAGGACAGACCGCCCCAGGCAATTGACAGAGGCATTGAGCCAAAAAGATTTCCCTAAGGAGCAAATGGTAAAAATGCCGTTGAAATTCGTGACGATGACTCGTTACGATGATACATTCAAAGAAATAGATGTTGTTTTTGACAAGGAAAATCTGAAAATGACTTTGGGGGAATATCTTTCTCTAGAAGGTAAAACCCAAGTAAGAATTGCGGAAACGGAAAAATATCCACATGTGACTTTCTTTTTCTCAGGAGGTAGGGAAAAACCTTTTAAGGGAGAAGAACGGATTATGCTTCCCTCTCCAAAAGTTGCCACCTACGACTTACAACCGGAGATGAGTGCCGTTGCCATTACCGATGCTATCATCGCCCATATTAAAGAAAAGCAACCGGATTTCATTTGTCTTAATTATGCCAACACGGACATGGTTGGACACACCGGTGTTTTCGAAGCTGCAAAAACCGCCGCAGAAACGGTTGAACAGTGTGTCGAACGTCTGCTCGAAACTACTTTGGAAAAAGGTTACACTTCCCTAATCATTGCGGATCATGGAAATTCGGATTTTATGATAAATGCAGACGGAAGCCCACACACCGCCCATACTACGAACCCTGTCCCTTGTTTTCTAATTTCTCCGGAAAAAGATGCCAACATCAAACTAAAGGATGGAAAATTGGCTGATATCGCTCCTACGATCCTAGACATCCTCAACCTCAAACAACCTGAAGAAATGACAGGCGAATCATTAATCGAATATTCATGAAAAAATATATTTGTTTCGTTATCATCTTAATTTATCCAATCCTCTTTTTCAAGTGTACCCCACCTGAAATACAAGGAGAAAATATACAAAAAAAGTTTTTTGATATTCCGACTTTTATTTCGGAAGAAAAAAAACGACTGGACGGCACCCATATCCGAAAAACAATTCAATTGAATGAAAAATCGGAAAGCCAACATATTAAAGATCCGAATTGGGAACAGGAATTATCCGAATTTTCAAAAACGAATATTAACAAACCTGCCCTTCGGGATAAATACGAAGAAAAATCATCAGGAAAATCAAAAAAATATATCGCCCTTGACAAAACATTGCATACTAAGGAAGTGAGGCTGGAATACCCCGGCAATATCGGTGAAGGAAACCCTTCCCGAATTTACATTTTAAAAGAAAAAAATAATATCCTGAATCGGGAAAGAACGGAAATGAATTATTCTCAAGTTTCGGGGTTTTCCATCCGTAGCATTCGAAAATCGATTAGTGATGAAACAGCCGATACAATTTTGATTACAATTGAGTACTTACCGTAGGAATCAATTAGCCTCCTTGTCCAAGCCCAACTGCTTCAAAAGCCAAGCCCTTTCCGTAAGGATTTTCACCTCTCGAATTTCTTCTTTTAATCCATTGATTTCCTCTTTGTCAAATGGTTTAACCTGCATATTTTTCTCACAAAAAAAATAATATTCAAATAATTCCCCCTGTGATATCCTATTTCCTTTTTCCTCAAAATAAAAACCCTGAAACTTTCCAAAAAACTTTCCAAAGCATCCCATTCCTTTAATTCAAAAAACATTTTCACCAGCATGATTTCTTTTTTGGGGAATGAATTCATTTTGAATTCAGGAAGTAGCCGAGAGCTTCTTCTTCTTTTTCCCTCATCAAGGCCTTTTCTTCATCCGTTTTATCTCCATATCCACACAGATGCAAAACTCCATGAATAATCACCCGATGCAATTCGATTTCAAAAGGGATACCACGTTCCGAAGCATTTTCGCCTACCCTTTCCATACTGATGAAAATATCGCTTTCTATGCATTCATCAGATAAGGAAAAGGTGATGATATCCGTATAGGTATCATGGTTGAGGTATTCTAGATTTATCTTGTGGAGATATTTGTCCGAACAGAATACATACTGGATAAAATCCAATTCACGACCTTCCTTATGGACAATATCTTTTATCCATTGCGAGGTAATGAATGGGCTATCCAATCGTTTTTCCGTATCCTCGTAAATAAAACTTATTTCTCCCCGTGGAGCAGGGTCGTCGGGAAATCCGAAAGACATGAATCAGACCTTGAATTGCATTTCGACAGTGCTTCCATTATCTGAAAAGACAACCAAATCGGATAATTGCTTCATCATGAAAACTCCACGGCCTCCAATCCTTAACAGATTTTCGGGGGCGGTTGGATCGGGTAAGGCTGAAAAGTCGAAACCGGACCCCTGATCCGTCACTTTGAAAATGATTTCACGATCACTCTTGTTCATTCCTACGAATACCTTTTTTGTGGAATCCGATGAATTTCCATGAACGATGGCATTGGTAACCGCCTCCGTGAGTGAAATGAGTATGTTCCCGTATATTTCGGGAGCAACGTGGAATTTATCCACTACATTTTCGACGAAAGATTCTACTTCCGGCATACAACTGATATCCGATTTCAATTCCAACATTTCTTTTAATTCGTTAGCCATATCTGGTTTATATGGTTAGAGTTTAATAGTGCTTGTTCTGTGTTTTCGAAATTTGTGGGTGCTTTATGGTTCTTAATTACTGTTCTGCTTCAAACTCTTATAATATTCTTCCACCAATGCCTTATAGTAAGGTTTGAGTGAAGGAGATACCGTTTTATACATATCTATTTCTGCTTCTCTCTTCTTGAGATATTCTTCCAATGCCGGTGGCATTTTCCTTTCTTTCCGGGTTGTTCTTTCGGCTTTACGTTTATCGTCATATTCACGTTGACGCTCGGCCTTATCCGATTTCAACAGGCGGGTCATGATATCCTGCTGGCGTTTCATGGTTTCGTTATTAAGCCGCTTATTGACCAAGTCTGTTTCCGTTTTATTCATTTGTTCTATCAACTCCTGCAGTTGGGGATCTCCTCCTTCTCCGGATTGCTGTTTTTCCCTTTGCAGTTTTTCCATAGCATCACGGATGGCAGCCTGTCTTTTGGCCATTTCGGCAAAACGCTTACTCATGCCTTTCCCACCCTTTCCTTTCATGCCTTCCTTCATTTGTTGGAGATCCTTATTCAATTGTTCCTGCATACCTTTCATATCCCCGGGAGTACGGCCGTTCTTTCCTTTCCCCTTGCCTTTTCCACCCGGCTTCTGGCAGTTCTGATTTCCTTGCATCTCGGATGCCATCTGTTGTTGCATCTGATTCAAGACCTCACTCAACATCAATGCCAAGTCATTCAGCCCTTTCATGGAAGCATTTTCATTTACTGCAGCCTGTTGCTTCCTTCTTTCTTCAAGATGCTTTAATGATTCTTCAAGATTATCCTTGACTTCGGTTACTTTTTCGGTAACAAAAGACTCAATCTGATAAACTCGCTTACTCAAGGCATGAAGACTATCTTCAACAATCTTGAAATCGTCCTTGATCTTATACTGATCCTGAACTAATTCAACATATCGGGGGGTGTTGATGGCCGTTTTATTGATATTTTCCATGACTTCCTCCTGTTCGAAGGAAAGTGTCACTAGGTTTTCCAACAACTGACGTAAAGCATCCATGTCTTCTTCCATCTGTTCCTGCTCACCGGCCTGCATCTGCATCTGCATATTTCCGGCAGCCTGTTTCATTTTTTCAGAAGCACTCTTCTGGGATTCGGAAGCCTTGCTTTTTTGACCTTTCTGCAACTCCTGTTGTCCCTGATCCAAATCCTCTTGAATATCTTCCAATGCTTCTTGCATTCCATCCATATCCATAGGATTCTCCAACTCTTCATTCTTTTCTTCCAACTCCTCCATCTTCTCTTGGATCTCATCGAATTTTTCTTGGATTTCCTCCTGTTTCTTTTCCAATTCGTTTTGGCTCTTACGGTTTTCCTGTGTGTCTTCACTCAACTGTTCCGTTTCTTCAGCCAATTCTTCCAAGTCTTCTATCTGATCCATCATCTCGCTCTCCATTTCCAATTGCTTGAAGAGTTCCAACATCCTATCCAACTCCATTTCCAACTCCTCGTCATTCATCTCCATATCTTCAAGATTCTCCATCGCATCTTCCCGATCCATTTTTTCCAAGAGTTCTTCCATCTGCTGCATAAGTTCCTTCATTTCCTCACTCATCAGCTCTTGGAAAAGCTTCTGGACTTTCTCCTGCTTATCCATCAATTCTTCCTTGGATTGGTCGAACTCCTCTTGGTTCTTCATATTCTCCTCGAAATTCTCTTGGGCATTCTGGATACGTTCCTGCAATTCCTTCTGCTGCTCCATCAACTTTTCGATCTCTTTCCTATCCTGCCAGTCCAATTCTTTTTCCTGTAACATCTTTTCCCTCATTTCCTTCATCTTCTCTTGGATTTCCTTGGTTTCTTCCAAGGCCTGTTCCAAGTCTTCTTTGATTTCCTCATTGTTTTCATCTTCGATTTCCTTGATTTCATCAATGGAAGGCATCTTATAGGTCATCAATTGTGTCCTTGCCGATTTGCTGCCATTGATACCATCATTATCAAAGACCTCGAAGTAGTAAGTTGCATTGTCTCCGGGCTGTAAATTGAGATTTCTGATATCCCAGGTATATTCATATTGTACTCGGTTATTAGTCGGCTGTTGGATAGGGATCGCATTAAGCGTTCCTTCAGCACCATTTTCCTTTTTGATACGATAATTAAAATTCAGGCGGGTCAATCCGTAATCATCAGAAGCATCACCGGCAAAATAGATCAGCTTGTTGTCCGTACTATCAATGAATCTCTCCAAGGAAATACTCGGATTCAAATCCGGTATTACCGAGATCGTATATCCGATGGAATCGGCATTCGCCAACCTTTCATTGGAAACATAAACCTTATAGGTTTCATCTTTCATTGCCCTTCGTTGATAGGCAAAATATTTTTCCCCACTCCGTTTGGCTTCAATCGCTTTTTTATTGCCTGAGAATTTCATGTCGATTTTATCCGTATGTCGGGTATCGAACATCCAATCCAAACGGGTTCCCAAAGGAACAACCATATCTCCAATATCTTTTAAGGCTTCATCCTTACGGCCGGTATAAGATGGATAATCCAATCTGATTTCGAAACCGGAAATGTCCGGTTTTTTCAACACATCCAAATTATATTTTTCGGAAAAGAAACCACCGGATGTCAATTTGAAATCCGTATCCTTCTGTACATTTTTGAATTTATAGGTAAAAGTATTTTTAGAAGCTTGGGTCAGTTTATATTGATAACCTTCCACATCTATGAAAACCTCACTGGGGATGACTTCCCCTTCGGTTGATACTTTCAATAGGTAATCCTCATATTGAATAACTTCGAAATCGTCATTTTCCACACTGAAGGAGAATGGGGCTTCCCTTTCGAATTCCTTATCATTATTGATGATACGAGTCGTTCCATCCTTGATGATGCTTGCATTGACAAAAAGGATGAAGAAGAGTGCCAATAGTGGAGGCATGGCGTATTTGAGGTATTTCCTGTTTTTACCCAAATCGATGGCCTTGCGGAAAGGAGTCAGTTTGATATCTTCGGATTTCTGATCGATGCCTGCGAGCAAAAGACCGTTATTCCCACCTGCTTTATCCGCCTGTTGTTTGAGTTGGAGGATATTGAGCATTTTATCTTTTACATTTCCAAAATGATCACCGATAATGGATGCGGCCTGTTCGTGGGAAATAACCTTTCCCAAACGCATAATCTGCATTAAGGGCCAAAGGACCAATGTGGCCAAAGCGACTCCACTGATACCGATAAAAGTATAGAAGAAACCTTTCCTGACGGGTTTATCAAAATAATAATAATATTCCAATACGTTAAAGATGACGAATAAGGCGATTATGATGCCTACGGCATAAAGGGTTCCCCTTATGAATTTATTGAAATAGAATTTTCGGATAAATCGATCTAATTTGGAAATCAGGAGATCGTAATTGCTATTAGCTTTTGCCATTTTATTATGTGCCTAGTTTTTCCGGAACTCTCTTGACAATATCATCATTACTATAACCCGGAAACTCCCCCAAAAGGTTTTCCATCATGTTTTAATTCGTTTTCCGTTTGGCTGAAGCAGACTTTCCAATGCTAGGGATATACGCAGGAAAGTCGATTTTGTTACATCAAAATTACAAAATATGAGATCAAGTGTCAAGTGAGACGAAGGGTTCTTCCTTCTCGTTTTTGGGTAATGGAGGATCTACAGGCAAGCCAATGGTGAATACGGCACCATTTCCTTCTTCTGATTCTACGGCAATAATGCCTTTCAGTTTTCTAATGATTTTCATACAAATAGAGAGTCCTAGGCCGGTTCCTTGGTATTCGGAACGTTTATGGAGTCTTTGGAAAATAACAAAAATACGTTCTTGGGATTCTTTAGGTATGCCGATTCCATTATCCCTGAAACTAATCATATGCATATTGTCCTTGAGTTCATACCCTATGTCTATCACGGGAGGGACATCCGGCTTACTGAATTTCAATGCATTGCCTATCAGGTTCTGAAACAATTGGGAAACCAGGGAGCGGCTTGAAATGATTTCGGGCAAAGGCACCTTATTGATAGTCGCTGCCGTTTCACTGATATTCAGACTCAGATTGAATTCCGTTGCATCAAGTACTTCATTCAGGTCCACTTCTTCCCATTCCATTTCCTCACGACGCCCAACAGTAGCATATTTTAGAAGGTCATTCAGAAGTTTGGTCATTCTTTCGACACCTTCATTGACGTATCCGAAAAACTCCCCTGACGATTCATCCAATGCATCCGAATAACGTTTTTGAATCAAGGATGAATAACTACCTATCATCCTTAGTGGTTCTTTCAAATCATGGGAAACCACATAGGCGAATTGTTTAAGCTCTTGATTGATTTCCATCAAATCGGCATTCTGCTCGGCGATTTTATTCCGTTGGCTGATAAGCATATCCTTGAACTTGGTCAGGAGTTCTATTTCCTGTTCTTTTTTCTGGATGTCATACCTGATTTCGATATCCATGATTTGGCGGTTACGCTGATCCATTGCATATCGTTCCTGTGCTTGGGAGTAAATCAATTGATAATCCAATGCTTTTTTATAATTCCCTTTTTCCTTGAAGATATTCGACATCAGCCGATAACCACGGATTTCACTTACGGTATCCTTCATATGCTTGGAACTGACAATACCTTTCCCAACGTATTTCATAGCCAAATCGAAATCCCCTAATTTGTAATAGATATTTCCGAGAGTAATATAATTGATTTGTTTTCCTTCAATAGAGTCGGAATCTTCGATGAGGGCTTCGGACTTAAAGGCATATTCCAACGCTTCATCATATTTTTTCTGGGAGACGAGTGTTCGGCTGACCTGAGCCATCGTATGGGCCAACATTTCGGTATAATTCATGGATTCGGCCATTGTGAGGGCCCTTTGGAAATAATCCAATGCTTCATCCAGATTACCAACGGTAAAATAAATGTTACCGACATTGTTCATGATGATCAATCCCGTACTTTCATCCAAGACATCCTCGTATTCCTCCAAAACGGTCGTATATCTCACCAATGCTTCATTATAATTGAAAAGATTGGCGTAAATGGTACCTATATTGATCAGACAATAAGCCGTCCCATAACGATAATTGATTTCTTTGCTCTTGTCCAGTGCATTCCTGAAATTGAGCATGGCCATTTTGAAGTCGTATTTGGTTCCATGATAAACAGCGATGGCATTCAAACCTACGAATTCCTTTTCCTTGTCTTCATATTTGCGGCTTAGCTCCAATGTCTTATTACCATACTCAAGGATTTTCCCATATTCATGGCGTCTCAGATATACCCTTACCAATTGACTATAGACTTCCAGTAGAAGTTTCCCATCCAAATCATTATCCATAACGATAGACAATGCTTCTTCAGCTTTATCTACTGCTTCGTCATATTCGTTTTTAAGATAATGAAATTCGCTAATGGCTAGACGGAGGTTGACATCCCGGACGGGTCTTTCAAACAGTGCGGATTCATCATCTGCACATTTTTCAAAGACATTGGCTGCACTTGCAAAATCGTTTTTCAATAGAAAAGTCCGACCTTTTTCCAAGAGCGTATCCCAATATTCTCCTTCCTGATAAGGGAAAAGGGTAAGGGCCGCATCCAAATGGCTGAGGGATTCTTCATAAAGCGTATGATCGTTATTATAGCGGCCTTTGATATTATTGACTCGTGATATGAATCTGAGTATCTGGGCTTTGACTGCCATATCCCCAGAAGCCGAGGTTATTTCCAGGGCAGAATGAGCGGACTCCATAGAATCCACAAACCTCCTTTGGTTCAAAGAAGATTCTGCGTTATTCAATTCCTGTATGGCCGTCCTATTGTATTCAGGCATATGCGTCACACGAAGGTTAGTAGGGATAATCGTCATTATTTTTTACGATGAAGTTTCCAGGTTGTTTCTTTTTTTTATCAACCCAGTTATTTTTCTTTCATCATAAACCATTCCAATATGTTAAGGAGCAGTATTACCATATTAATATTCCTCCTATTAAACATTAGATGTTATCACGAAAAGAGTTTCTCTACAAAATATGCAACTATTTACAAATATGCTACTTAAACAAAAATTCCATTCATAAAAATCGGGTTTGGAAACAAGAATTCCAAACCCGATTCAAACAACGCCCATGCTGTTGATGAACTCGTTATCACTTTACGACACCTTCCAACCTTAAGACATATTTCTTAGGATAGGCATTGGTCAATACTGTGAATTCCGGTCTTAGCCGGCCTGCCGGCACTATGTTACGGTAATAGCACTTTCA
>JAHDFN010000017.1 GCA_020628145.1 Saprospiraceae bacterium
GAAGGTGTTGTACTGGGAGAGGATTTTGAACAGGAATCCCGTTATAAGCCGGCGTCAAGAGTTGCTCATTTGGCTTTTTCATATACATTTAAAGAAGGAAAGGATTTAAAAGACAGAAATAAGAAAAAAAGAAAATATGAAAGTGGGGTAGTGCATTGATTTTAGAAAATCCGTCTTGTGTCATAATGGTAATAAAGATGAAAATTGAATCATGTTAAATGCGTATGCAAAAAAACTCTTCAGAACATGCTCTCACATAATCGGCAAATTCTGATGTTCTTAAATACGCCAAAGGCATGTTCGTTTTTACCTTCGATGTTGACATCGCATAGTTCATTTGTTTCTTGAGGGCTGCTAGAGATTGAACCCCTCGTTTCCTAGGATATAAAAGACCACTTTTTAGAATTCCTGAGAAACGCTTATTATTGCAATATGAAGAAAGAATTCTCCGTATTC
Source organism: Saprospiraceae bacterium (assembly GCA_020628145.1). Classification (GTDB taxonomy): domain Bacteria; phylum Bacteroidota; class Bacteroidia; order Chitinophagales; family Saprospiraceae; genus JAHDCE01. The sequence goes on from JAHDFN010000017.1 coordinate 457, forward strand.
GATGTGGGTATCCTTGAAGATTGGGATGCGACGGAAATCGCCGCCAAGATAAAATCCAAGGAAATTTCCGCTAAGGAAGTAAATGATTGTGTAAGGGAAAGAACGGAGAAGGCCAACCCTGCCCTCAAAGCCATCGTTGCTACCGGTTTTGAAACCAATCCTCCCCAAACGGAAGGTGTATTTGCAGGAGTTCCCATTTTTATCAAAGACCTGATTGATGTCAAGGATTTTCCGAACAGGATGGGTTCTTCGGCTATTCCCCCCAAAATAAAAAAGAAAGATGATAAGGTCGTTCCACAAATTGTATCTACGGGGTGTCATGTCATCGGAAAAAGTGCTACTTCAGAATTCGGCTTATTGCCTTCTTGTGAAACCTATGTGAATGGGGATACCCAGAATCCCCATCGTTTCGGATATTCCACGGGAGGTTCTTCCGGAGGGGCGGGGTCCTTGGTCGCTGCAGGTGTTACCCCTATCGCCCACACGATGGATGGTGGTGGTTCTACCCGTATTCCCGCTTCATGTTGCGGCCTGATAGGCTTGAAGCCTTCAAGGGGAAGACATTGTGAATCACCGACGAAGCAATTACCCATTGATATTGTCACTCACGGTATTGTAAGTCGGTCGGTCAGGGATACGGCCAATTATTACCATGCCATCGAACAATATGCGAAAAACAAGAATTTGCCCGAAATAGGTCGGGTGACTTCTCCCTCAAAACGCAGATTGAAAATCGGAATGTTCTATCAGTCCCCCACAGGCATCGAAAGTCATTCTGATGTGAAAGCCGTCGTTTTGGAAACCGGAAAAATCTGTGAAAATCTTGGACATGAAATAGAATACTTGGATAATCCTTATACGGATATGTTGGTCTTGGATTTCCTGACATATTATTCGATGTTGGCGAGAGGGATTAATTCTTTCGGGAAGGTGACCTATGATATGGGGTTCAAAAAGAAAAAAGCTGAATTATTCACCCGTGAACTGGGCGCTTATTTTTCCAAATTAATGTTCCTCGCTCCCGGAGCCATGAAACGATTGAAGAAAAACCTGGTACAGGAGTATGAGGGCTTAATGGAAAAATTTGATGTGTTGTTGAGTCCCACTTTGGCTTCTCCGGTACCGGAAATAGGCTTCTTCGGTACGGATGTCCCCATCATCTCCGCAGTAATGCGGTTGAGCAATTATGTAGCCTATACCATTGTGCAGAATGCAGTGGGAGCACCGGCGATTTCACTGCCTATGGGATATTGCTCCAACGGCTTGCCGGTTGGGCCGCAGTTCGCCGCAAAAATAGGCGATGAAAAAACATTATTGGAATTGGCATTCGAATTAGAAGAAGCAGGAGTTTTCAAAATCTAGGATATTTTGACTTTATAATAATCAGGAAATCAAAACCCGTAGATGAATTTCCCTAATTATGGAATTGTTTAGGATTCGTATTATCTTTATGGCAATCTCACAAGTTTAAATCACTTCCATACTCCAATTCCAATTTCCAACCAATTGAAAAAGATTTCCTTTTGGAATAGTCGGTATTGTAATGAAACAAAAACATAGTCAAATAGAAGGAAGTTCTTTTCGGGATGAGTACGGCATCTATTCCTTGCTATTCGATTATATCCGAAATTTGGTAGATATAACAATTGAAGATGAACAATGTATCATGAATCTCACCGAAGTGATACAGGTTCCCAAAGGGAATTTTCTTGTCAGAAAAGGAACAGTATGTGATAACGCCCATTTTGTAGTGAAGGGATGTTTGAAAACTTCCTATACGGATTGGAACGGGAAAGAACATATCCTCCAGTTTTCAACGGAAACCTGGTGGGCTTCCGATTTTGTCAGTTTTACCGAAAGGAGTATCGGGGAATATGATATCCGTTGTTTGGAAGATTGTATGCTCATTCGTTTTTCCCATACGGATTTTGAGATGCTTTATCGGAAAATACCCGTTCTGGAACGCTTTTTCAGATTGATTGTACAAAGGGCTTTTGCCGCTTCCCAAAAAAGAATCCTCAATAATATCAATTTGAGCGGTAAGGAAAAATATCTGTTATTCTGTTCCCAATATCCGGATATGGCTCGAAGGATTCCCCAGTATATGATCGCATCCTATCTGGGTATTACTCCCGAATTTTTGAGTAAGATTAAAAGCCTTAAAAAATAAAAACCCCGCCTTTTTCAAGACGGGGCGAATCGGAATTCCCCTATTACAATGAAAACCATTCCAAACCTTATTTTTCAATATTCCGGGATGGAGGCTCCATCCCGGACATTTTTGTTCTCATGTGACTTTATAATGTGATGGTCTCTATTATCTTTTAAACAGGGATTGGATTGGGGTCAGATTGAGGTTGCCTCCAATGTTCCCTTCATGTGCATCGGAGCATCTTTCCAGTGCAGCATCTTCCATTGCATCCGAATTGATGGTTTGCTTCGTCCCGTCATCATAGGTAATCGAATAAGGGAAAACCAAATCGGGGCATTGCTGCGGGGCATATCCGGTGGCCTGCCATTCTTCTAAAATCCGGATAAAATGACTGTGGTTATGGATAACCAGACTGTTTCCGTTGTTATATTGAACATGAAGTGGGAAATTGAATTCGAAGCAGGTCATCCCATTGATGTTCAGATTATTTTCATTGAATGTCCCGGCATCCTTTTCGAATTCCTCCAGCATCACATAATACATCTCCTCATAAGAACCGACGGTTGCCGTCGTTCCGTTATCGAAAATAAGATCCAAGGGGAACTCTGCGGAAGGAGGACAATCCACACCTTCCCATAGATAATCGGTAGGGAGATTAAGTGTACAGCCTTCAAGAACAGGCAATGTCTGAATCTGGCATCGGGCAACACAGGCACTTGGAAACACCCTCCCTTCTTCAGTACAGACGGCCTTGAATAGATCATCCATTTGTTCGGGGGTGTAGGTACAAAGGATTCCATGTATGGAAATATTGATGTCCAAATCCGTTGCTTCCAAATCCACTTCTGCGAAATCATCATAACATCCACAATCATCACCGTAGGCATCCACATAGGCTTTTGCGGCAAGAACACGGGCTACTTCCGGACTGACACCCTGATAACTTTCTTCAATCATATTTTCGAGAAAGGGTTCACAGGAAGTGAAATATAATGCCGATAATACCAGAATGAAGATGGAACTCAATTGCTTTTTTACATTCAACATGACTTAATTATTTTATTGTGATTGAATATGCTTGCGGTTGTTTTTGGCCGCTTTCATATACTGGACATCCCAATTTCATTTTCCCCCTATTCCTTGTCGGATTTTTTTAATTTTTTTTTTCACATCCACATTCAAGTCGCTATTCCGATGAATAAATCATAATTTTACATTTACCTAGTTTTAGGAAATAGAATATTCATTAAATGAACATTTATGCCTACTGCCATTTTAGTCGATGATATGCCACAAGCCCTTCAGGTATTAAGGGCCGATTTGGAAGAAACCAGCCCTGATGTAGAAATATTAGGTACTGCGGATAGTGTGGTAAGTGCTGCTAAGTTATTGAGGCAGGAAGAACCCGATTTGTTGTTTTTGGACATTATGCTTGGAGATGGTACGGGTTTCGATTTGCTTGAGATATTCCCGAATCTCCGTTCTAAGGTGATTTTCGTTACGGCTTACGAGGAACATGCTATCAAGGCATTCCGTTTTGCTGCCATCGATTATTTATTAAAACCCATTAATCCGGAAGATTTGAAAAAAGCAGTGGATAGGGCTAAGGGGCAATTGTCCGATAGTAATAATGAAAGTATCGATATCCTGAAGGAAACCATTAAATATCCGGATTCCCTGCCTAAGCGGATATCCCTTCATACCCAGGAAAAAATCGCCGTAGTCGAAATAGATGATATTATCCGATGTGAATCGGACGGAAACAACACCTTGTTCATCCTTCAATCCGGAAAAAAGGTATTCGTGACCAAAACCCTTAAACAGTTCGATCAGATGTTTTCCGAACATTCTTTTGTGCGGACTCACCAATCCCACCTTATCAATATTCAACACATTCAGGAATATGTAAGGAAGGAAGGGGGCTATCTGAAAATGAAAAACGGAGATCACATTCCTGTTGCCGTAAGGAAAAAATCAGTCATTATGGATTTATTGGATAACATAGAGTAATGTCTGATGCTTTCAATATTTTCCTTCTCCGTTTTCTGAAATCCGGAAGTAAAAGAGTAGATTTAGGATTGTTCAAGCTAGGAGGAGTATGAGACTAAGGCAAATTTTTCCCATTTTTATAGGATGTCTATTCTATAGTGCCGTTTTTTCACAAGTCGATTCCATAGAATTGGAATTGGGTGAACTGGGTTTGGATGATATCAGGGAATTTGATGAAGATGAATCTGGTCAGAAAATGATCTCAGGTGGACGATTCCTCCAGAACCGGGATGACTTGCCTGTGACGGCCTTTATTATTACCAAAGAAGAAATACTCGATAACGGATATATCACACTTGCTGATGTGGTCAAGTCCCTACCCGGTTTCAGAGTATCCCAACCCGGCTCGCCTCAGGAAGGAGAAACATTCATGGTTCGGGGCTTGGTGGGTAATACTTATATGAAAATCCTGTTGGACGACGTGCCGCTGAAACCGACTATGGTACGGGGGATGCCTATCGGTGCACAATTACCCATTCGGCAGGCAGAAAGGATTGAAGTTATTTATGGCCCTTCAGGTGCATTATATGGAGCGGACGCCTCGGCCGGTGTCATCAATATCATTACGAAAAAATCGGAACGGCCTATTTATGTTAAGGCGGATTTGAGTGTCGGGACGCAAGGTTATAGCAGTATTGATGTGATGTTCGGAGGTAAATTAGGGCAGAAGAACCATATCCTAAAATACAGCCTTTACGGAAGTAATACCGTAATGAACACCCGTCGGATTTTCTATGAAGAAGACGAATTGTATAATCCTTCCCTTTATATCAATAATCCCAATGTGGATACGGCTTATGTGGCTAACCCGAATTATTCCGGAACGGCATTCAATCCGACACTGGGTCAGACACCACACCTAAGCCGACTTTTCGGAATCGATCTTAATTATAAGATAATCACCTTGTCGGGGCATTTGATGTATAGACGGGATCATAGTGCCGTAGGCTTGAATCCCCTAGCGGTTTCCTATGCGAATCCTAATCAGTATTATGGAGAAACAATAGGCAAGGTGAACCTGAATATTGCCAATAATTATAAAAAATGGGGTTTTAGAACCAACCTGAATTATATCCAATTCGGAACGGATGTCAATTCTTCAACCGTTTATGTAGAAAATAAATTGGGAAGGGCCATCAATAATCTTATCCGTAATATTCCTTCACCTGCAATGAGGGATTCCATTCGTCAATTGGCTTATGAAACTTATTTTTCCGATGTCAGATACCATTATGGAGGTTCCATAGATATGCGGATGGAACAGTTGTTCTATATACAACCTTTTAAATTTTTAAACCTGACCGTCGGAGGTAATGCTGCCATTTCATTCGGGACATTGCCATTGGATTATCTGCCTGAAAATTATAATGGAATTAGGACTTATCTCAACAGTTTGGATTCTGAAAGTCTGTTTTATCCGGAACCTTTTGGTCGGGCGGAGTGGTATGGTTTTTTACAAGCACAATTCAATTTCGAAAAATTCCGAGCTACATTGGGCTATCAATTTTCCAACCTGCCTTATTCCATTCACTTGCCCCAGATAGCATTATTGTATAAATTCAACAATGCATTGAACATACGTGCTAATTATGGAAGAGCGGAAAGATTTCCCGCTCCCTTTTATCGAGGCAATACATTTAAAATAAATTTGGATGAAATAAAAGAAATTGAAAAATCCAATAATGATTTGTTTCCCGAAATTACGGATGGGGCAGAATTGGGATTGAGATATAAAGTCGTGAAAAAAGGTCGGTCGGTCTTCAGTTCCGATGTTGCGATTTATTATACCCGTACAAAGAATTTTATTTCTTTTAATTTCGATAATGAAAATGAAATCGGCGAAGATGAAGTTGAATTCATTGTCGGTTATTTTAATGAGGGTAATGCACGTACCGAATTATATGGGATTCAGGCAGATTTCGAGTATAGCCTCAATCGGTATGAAATCAAACCTAAAATGCAATTGAGATTGAATTATAATTTGGGGAAAGAACAATTGCCTACCGGCAAAGGAGCATTGGATGTAGTGAGGGGACAGCCGAAGTTCATGGGGCAGTTTTCGTTGTCTTTCAGATTGTGGAAGGAAAGCATATATGTTAATTTTGTAAATAACTATGTGTCCTCACATATTTCTACAAATGTATATTCTCAAAATGCATATGAATCATTAACGGATATGTTTACGAACGATGCATATTATACTTTGGATTTTATTTCGAGATATAAAGTGTCGAATAATTTTCAGGGATACGTGAAAATAAAAAACGTATTTAATAAAAAATATGCAGGGATAGATGCGACGGGTACGATTGATGATTTGATTTATAATCCACAATCTTTAAGAACCATAACTTTTGGCTTGAGCTATCGGATTGAATGAGGTTTTTATTAACGGTCATATTATTATTTTTTTTCCGAATTTCATTTGCACAAAATGTAACAATAAATGATTTGTTGTTGGCTGCTGAGGATTCCATTGCACAGAATATTTTCGAAGGGGCTTATTTGAAATGTGAAGAAGCCTTGACCTTGGGTTATTCGGATGATGATAAGGGAGGTGTTCTCCGAGCATTGAATTTGATGTCTGAAATAAATCAGAGGCGGGGGCGTTTGGACAAGGAACTCCGAGTGGAACTGGAAATATTGGATTGGTATGAAAAAAATAATAACAAGGAAGGTGTTTATAATTCCCATCTTGAATTAGCCGCTTTGTATCAGAAACAAAAATTATATGATAAATCTGCTGCATCATATCTGTCTGCAATTAAATATGCTGAGGAGGAGGAAGAAGAAATTTATATTAAGGAAAAATTGTGTGATGTTTATTTTCTGGATGAAAGATTTCCGGCTTCACGTAGAATGCGAGCTGTTATTGTGGAGCATTATCGGAAAAGGGGAGGGGTGGAAAATGAAATGTATCATCGACAGAAAATGGCAGATGGATGGTCTGCACAAAATAATCACGACAAGGTCGTATCGGAATATTTGAAAATATATGATATCGCTGAGAATAATTTGGATTCGGTGAATATGGTAACCGCTGAAAATAATATCGGCATTGCTTATACGAAGAAAAAAAACTATCAAATAGCTTTGGAGTATTTTAAAAGAGCGGAGGATTTTTGTGATGGGAAAGATTGGGTGGATTTATCCGTGTTGTTTTCGAATATAGGGATCGCTTATAATAATATCGGAGATAATAAAAAAGCGATCATCTATTTGGATAAGGCAAAAGAATATACAAAGAACAGTATCCTTAAAGCAGATTTGGATCACAAGGTAGCAAAGATTTATCTTGGGGATAATGATTTGTATAATGCAGAACGGAGAATCAAGGATGCAATTTATTCCGCATCAAAAGTGAAGGGGGGAGAGGTGTTGAGCAATGTCCTTGAAACCGGAGCCGAAATAGAAAAAAGATTGTATAATTTCGAGGGAGCTTTCAATATGTACAAGGAACATTTGAAATTGGCTCGGGTGTTTCTTTTGGAAGAAGAAAAGGAAACGCAAAGGTTGTTGGAAATCAAAACACAACTCGAACAATCCGAAAAGGAAACCCGATTGGAATTAGCTTCAAGGGAGATCGAAGCCAATAGGTTGAAAGGCGAAAAGGAAAGACTTGCTTTCGAAAAGGCTACGCTCGAATTGGAAAAACGGAATATCGCACTTGAAAAAGCAAGGAAGGAAAAAGAAAATGCCTTGCTTGAACAAAAAAGGAAAGCACAAGAAGCGGAGTTGGCTACACAGGCGGCGGAATTGAAAAATAAAGAACTGGAAACCGAAGCACTCAGAAAACAAAAGGAACAAGAATTGGTTTTGGCCCAACAGCGATTGGATGCGGAAAAAAAAGCAAGGGAATTAGAAGAAAGTAAACGGCAACAGGCATTGCAACGTCTTGAAATAAAAGCTTCTCAGGATAGTATTTTATTGAAGGAACAGAAATTGTTGGCTGCCGAAGAAAAAGAAAGGAATAAACAAAAACTATTGGAAAAACAACAGGCCGTTTCCAACCTGAACCGAATCGTAGCCTTCGTTGTCGGCTCACTTTCCTTGTTGATTATAGGTTTGGTGCTTTGGTTTTTAAGATTGTCGAATAGGAAAAATAAAGAACTGGCCAATAAGAATGAAAAAATAGAAAAACAAAAAATCGAACTGGAAGAATCCAGGGATTTGATTGTGGAAGAACAGGAAAAATCAGAGAAATTATTATTGAATATTCTTCCTGCACCCATTGCCGCCGAATTAAAGGAAGTCGGCATGGCAACACCACAGGTGTATGAACAGGTCAGTATTTTATTTACCGATTTTGCCGGTTTTACCAAAGTGTCTTATGAAATGTCTGCGGATGAACTCATCGATGATTTAAATACATGTTTTGTAGCATTCGACGAAATCGTAGAAAAATACGGCATGGAAAAAATAAAAACCATCGGTGATTCCTACATGTGTGCAGGTGGTGTTCCGATTCCGCTTTCCGTTCCTCCTTCCGATGTGGTTCGGGCAGCTTTGGAAATGCAGGAATTTATGAAAAAAAGATTGGTCGATAAGGAAAAAGCCGAACAGGATTATTGGGGGACTAGAATTGGTATCCATACGGGAATCGTTGTGGCAGGTGTCGTAGGTAAAAATAAATTTGCTTATGATATTTGGGGGAATGCGGTGAATGTTGCCAGCCGTATGGAATCCAATGCCGAAGTCAATTCGATTAATGTCTCAGAAGAAACCTATCAATTGATAAAGGATGATTTCGAATGCGAATATCGGGGAGAATTCCATGTGAAAAATAAAGGGATGATGAAAATGTATAAGGTGATTGAAGCCAGGGAATAATATCATTCGAAAATGAAATTATTTACATAGCCCTCTCCTTTCCAAAATTCCCCGTTCCCTGTTTTTTGATGTTTTTTTAAATCGAATTTTTTTAAATCCGTTTTGGTTTTGTCAAAGAAAAAATATCCTTGATATCCGAGGGAAAATAACCATTCGAAAATACCATGAATATCCCCTTCGTTCAAGTGTCGGTTTTCACATTCCATTAGAATTTTAGGATGTGATTTTTTTAAAATTCCGAATCCTCCTTCCAGTACTTTTTTTTCATGTCCCTCCACATCTATTTTTATGAAATCCGGGAAAATATTCTTTTCGAAAAAGTAATCATCTAGTGTTGTGGTTTCTATTTTGGTTTTTGTGAATTCCTCATCCGTTGTCAAACTATCAATTCTGGCTCCCGGAGATGTGGTTTTGTTTTTTCCGGGGATATGGAAAAACGCATCTCCCCTTAGATTCGAAACCCCTTTTTTTTCTATGATGATGTTTTGATGACCTGAATATATTTTTTTTAAATAATCATAAAGTGAAGCCTGTGGCTCGAAGGCAAAAACCCTTCCCGTTTCTCCAACACTTTTTTTCATCCAATACAGATACGCCCCCTTATGGCAACCAATATCCACTGCCGTCGCTCCTTTCTTCAAATTCAGAATAAGGTATTCTATCTCCGCAGGATCAACGGAACGACGATAACGGAAAGCCCTATGGATATACTTTATTTTTCCGAACATGTTTGTCATAATAAAAACAATCCCGGATTCAATACTGAATCCGGGATTGTTAAATCAAAATCCAAAGGGTTTTATTTAATCATGATTTTCTTAACCGTAGATTTATTATCCTCTATGTTGATTATTTTGAAATAATAATTCCCCTGACTTAAATCCTGAAGGAAAACCGTATTGTCTCCGGATCTTAAATGATCCAAGCTACTCACTTCACGACCTATGGCATCGAAGATGACCAATTCATAATGGCCGGTGTTTTCTTCTATTTTGATTTGTACGAAATCATCAGCAGGGTTAGGGAAGATTTCCAATGCAACTTCATTCTTAGGTGTGAAAATAGAAGTGGTGAAAGTAACAGTCACATCCGCACAATACGTATCGGAACCACTGGAATTACTTGCCGTAAGACAAACGGTATAAGTATCCTCACTGGCATAGGTATGCATAGGATTCTGCTCTGTGGAAGTAATGCCATCACCAAAATCCCAAGACCAGGATGTAGGTTCGTTTGTAGATAAATCGGTAAAACTCACATCTCCATCATTCGCTCCATCCATATTGCTGAAAGACGCCATTGGAGCCACGACCACCATTATCGTTTCACAGTAGGTATCCGTACCACCTAGATTGGTTACGGTCATGCAGACTTCATAAGTACCGGTTTGAGTATAGATATGTGTAGGGTTGGCCTCGTTAGAAGTCGTGCCGTCACCGAAATCCCAAGCATGACTGCTCGGCATGTTGGTGGACTGGTCTGTAAAGTCTATGCCGTCAGAGCCATTGTCCATATAGGTGAATGAAGCAACAGGTGCTACAACTGTTGTATTGAGGTTCGCATAGTCGATGCTGGTAACATTCGTCGTACCGGGTTCCACATTCATTGTCATGATAGGGCCTTTGGTTTCTTCTGCCAACCACTCATATGATTCTTCAATAGCCGGACCGCCAAAACCCGCCACATCCGGCGGAACGGGAGTCCATATTCCGAAAGCCAGGGCTTCTATCTCATCAGTATAATCATCAACGATATGGTTTCTTAGTGTTTGGAAATCTCCGAATGTCGTTTGTAAGGTTCCATATCCGTCAGTGGTTACGGTTATTGTTCCTGTACGGGTGATTCGAACCGAATCAGCCAATGGAATACCGATTAACGATGCTGGAACCGTTGCGGAGAAACCATAATCATCTGAAATAGTCGTATTATAAGTGACCGGGAATTCATAAAATCGTTGATTGTTTGAATAGGGCAAGGATAAAGGTGCTCCCGTACCTAGAATATCCGATGCAATCCCTTCCAACTCCATATGGGCGGAAGTGACATCAAAGAATAAATAAGTAGAACCGTCTCCGAAAATATCCAAGGCCAATTCGGAATTAGGGAAATCTCCACCATTTGGCGTATTTCCGGGAAGGGCATAGACGATGTCGGAAAAAGTGTGGACATTCAATTCCGTAAAAGACCACATCATATCAGCTCCGCCTGCTCCGGGGGTAACCTCGGGCATCGTATCTGTGATGAATGAGTAAGTCTCTCCCGGAATAGCTACATCCAAGGAGTCGAATGTGATTTGTGCTTGTAGGAAAAATGGGGTAATGAATAGAAGTAGAGTCTGTAGAAATTTCATATTACTTGTTATTTTGCGGCTGCAAAGGTAGTAATAAATTCTCTTCTTTTTTAAAATTTAAGATGTAAGTTGTTAAGGATGAAGACCTTTGGCTGGTTTTAGATTTTTCCTCCCTTTTTTGCCCTGAAATAACTGATCATATCCACAATCGTAGTTTCTATATCATATTTCTGCTCCCATCCCGTATCCCTGATTAATTTCCCCGAATCACCATAAATGATGGGTTCGTCTGATGGCCGCATCAGTATAGGATCGACGAATAAGCCGAAATCCTTTCCGATTTCATTTTTGATGATGGGGATGAGGTCGGCAATTTTATAGACTTTCTGACCACAAATATTGTATTCTTCCCCCCAACGGCCTTTTTCGGATAGAAGATGTAAGGCAATGATCAAGTCCCTCACATCGGTTAGCGAACGGCGGGTTTCGATATTACCGACCCTGAGTTTTTCTTCCCTTCCGGCTTCAATGTCAACTGCTCGTCCTGTAAAGTCGGAAAGAACGTCATTTACCTTTCTCGGCCCGGTCGTATTGAATATCCTGGCACGGATGGTTCTGATTTTATCATTGTAGAAATATTGGTAAGCCAATAAGTCCTGAGATACTTTGGATACACCATAAGGATGAAGGGGCAATAACTCCGTTTTTTCCTTGACCGGGGTATTTTCAGGAGTAAGGGACGCACCATATTCCGCACTGGAACAGGCCACAACCACAACCGGATCATAGTCGGGATGAGTGGCCCTTACTATCTTGATGGCTTCAAAAACATTGACGGTTCCATTCACATTGATATCCATCGTTTCCTGAGGGCGTTCCCACGAAACCGTAGGGTAGCTTTGTGCTGCCAGATGGTAGATCTTATCCGGTCGGTATTGTAGGATGACCTTGAGTACGCCTTGGAAGTACCTGACATCGCACTCGCTCAGTATTGCCTTATCCCTCACCTCATTGATATCGGTGGTCGGTTTGTAGTAAGTACCTATGATTTGTTCCGGACCGAATCCTTTATGGGCATAGTAATCGATAAGATGGGAGCCAACCATGCCTCCTGCTCCGGTAATATATATGGTCATTCGAACGGATTGTGTCTAAGAAACCTGTTTATTGGCAAAATGCAATTATTTCCGATATGCTGTTGGATGATAATCAAAAAGATTTGATCTTGCGGCCACAAATTTAAACGAATGAAACCACATATCATACTCATAGGCCCCACTTTTCCCTATAGGGGAGGGAACTCGCTTTTCATGTCTCATTTGTATGGAATGTTGGTGAAGGAATTCAAGGTGACTTTCCTCAATTTCAATTTGATGTATCCTTCCCTGTTGTTTCCGGGGAAAACCCAATTGGATGAAAGTGGTGAACATTTCGAACAGGTGCCCAGCCAACGGATTATCAATTCCATGAATCCGATTAGTTGGAGGAAAACAGCAGCGGCTATTAATCGGTTAAATCCGGATTTGGTCGTCTTTGATTGGTGGCAACCCTATTTCGGCCCTTGCTACCGGGGCATTTCAGGAGGCTTGACAAAGGTATTGAAATCCAAAATCGTTTTCATTACCGAAAATGTCATTTCACATGAAAGCAGAGCCATTGACAAATTCCTGACCAATTGGGGCTTGAAACACGCTAAGGCATTCTTGGCCTTATCCGGAAAGGTAGAAAAGGAATTGGCTTCCCGTACCCAGGGGCGTAAGGTCTATCGTTCTGAATTACCCAATTACGGTTGGTACACATTGGATGAAGATTTCGATAAGGGAAAAGCCAAAGAGGAATTGGGTTTCGCTAAGGATGATATCGTACTGCTGTTTTTCGGATATGTAAGGAAGTATAAGGGCTTGGATATTCTTTTGGAAGCTTTCGCCGAATTAAGCAAAATACATCCTGACTACCGTTTGCTCATTGCGGGTGAATTTTACGATCCTGTAGCACCCTATGAAAATATTATTCGTAAAAACGGTTTGTCAAGTAAAGTGAAAATCGTCAATCAGTATGTACCCAATGAAGAAGTCGCCCAATACTTTACCTTGTCCGAAGTGGTTGTGCTTCCCTATAGAAGTGCAACACAAAGTGGAATTCTGAGTATTGCTTCTGCATATGAAAAACCGGTGATCATTACGGCCGTTGGCGGACTACCCGAATTCGTTGACGATGGCCAAACGGGAATTTTGGTTGATACTCCTGATAAGGATGCGGTTGTGCAAGGGATAAAACGATATTTTAAATTGAAACCTACAGTAGATTTTTCAGGAAATATTGCCAGGAAAAACCAGGGCAATGGTTTCGACAATATCATTTCCATTTTCAAGGAAATGTTAGCGGATTTATCCTGAATGAACCTTTGTGAATTACCTCCTGAAAAATTGAATGTTTGTTAATGCAGCATTGAATTAATTATTCCTTCTATTCTTTGATTATATTTAACGATAGCTTAAATTAAGCTTCTAGCCCATTCCTCCTTTCCTCTTTTACCAAATGTATAGCTGTAATTCAATGCGCTTAAATTACAATCATTATGAGAGCAATTGTGAATTTATGCCCCGTAGGCATGGCCGGATTGATTATATTAATCCTTTTTATCTCATTGGATATTCAGGCACAACCCACACATGAATCTTACTGTGGAACTCCTCCTCCATCCCATGAACAGGTCAGGATTTTAAGGCATTTAATCGCTGAAAATCCAAGTGTGAAGAGATCTGAAGAACCTTATGACCTTCCCCTTCATATCTATTTGTTTTATCCCGGTTCCGGAGAAACTCCGGAAGGGACTGAAAATGTAATCGAAAGATTCTATCAGAAATTGGAAACGACAAGACAGATGATGCCCGAGGTTTTAAGTAATTTATACGTCTGTCAAATCGATACGATAACGGAATATGCCCCGGATGAAATAATAATTGAAGATGGAGAAGAAATTGTCATAAGCGAAGAACAGGATTTGGTCTATGGTAGTTTGGTAATCGGAGCAATGCATGATTACGTTCAGGCCGATCCCGAATTGGTGGATGATAATGCCATTCCTGTTTATATTAATTATGGAATTGCGGGACAGGGAGGTGCACCGAGTGGTATTAAATTACCGGAGTACACTTCTGCCTCATTATTGGCACATGAATTAGGTCATTATTTCGGTTTGATTCATACACATGATAATACTGCGGGCTATATTCCTGATGAAGGATATTGCCTGGCACTCTATCCTGATCATTCCTGTATAGAAAGTTGTGTGGCGATGAATATATTGAACATAGATTTTTGTTTGGATGAAGAAGATTGTGCCGGCCTTTCTATTGGACAATGCAAGGGGGATATGATTGAAGATACGCCTGTTGATCCGGGAAATGGAGCCTCGGATTGTACTGCTACGGAGGAGGAGTGTTGGATTGAAATCGAAGGAGAAGAGATTTTATATACCCCCCCGATTTATAATATAATGTCTTATTGGACGAATACTAAAATCCGATTTTCCGAAGATCAGAAGGAAAGGATGATCCATGTTTTCGAAAATTTCAGCACCTATGATTTCCTAAGGGATGAAAATCTGCCTGAATGTTTTGGAAACCTACCTGAGAATATCCTGGTTTCGGAATATGGAACTGTTGAGAAGATTTTTTGGAATAATCAGGTCATAGAATCCGAGCCTTTCCATGATTTCAGATTGCTGGTCAATGATGACCCGGTAACTTGTCTGGTCAATGGTTTTTTCCCTTTGGATTTGCCGGAAGGGGAAAATGTCATCGGCAACGGTTCCATTATTATCGAACAGGGCATCATGGACTCCGAATGGAATGATGATTTCGATGCAGCTACCGGACTAACAATTATGGATGTCTATCTCATTGCTTTTCATGCATGGGAATTTTATAATTTGCCGCATTCTTATGCCTTGGTTGCTGCCGATGTTGATAATGATGGTAAGGTTACGAAGTATGATGCCCAGATGGTCGCTTGGGTTTTGTCTGGTGAAAATGAAGCATTCGAAAGTGTCCCGGTATGGCGTTTGATTCCTAAGTTGGCTTATGAAGATGTCGCATTTTTGGAATTATTTACGGCCAATCCCTTTGAAGCAGTGTGGGATTGGACAGGAACCTTGCATGATTATAATGGTGTAAGCGACTATATGGTGCCGGTGAAATTCAACAATGAATTAGAGGAAGTCCTCTTGCATAATACATTTTCATTCGAAGCGGTAAAGTCCGGAGATGTGAATTCATCTTTTCAGGGACTCCTTCCCGGTGGTGTGGTCGAGTTGTCCGAATCACCAACTTACATTTATCCAAGTGGGGGAATGAATGCAGGCGTAGAATTAACAGTCAATGTCGGAGTAGAAAATATAAAATCCCTTTCCGCCTTCCAATTGGGCTTGGGGTATGATGATGCGCATTTGGAATTAATCAGCACCCGGCAACATCGAAACCTGAATGAAAATATTTTACCTTTTTTCGATTTTACAGAGAAAAATAATCTGAAATATTTATGGATGGGAGAAAAATCCCAGGAAGGAAATAATTCCGAAATAATAGAATTGAAATTCAAGGTGAAAAAAGGCTTCCATTTTTTGGAAGATGTTATTTATTTAAATCCGAAAGCAATGGATTTGGAAATTGTGGATGGGAGCAACATAGCAGAAAACCCCAGGATGGTTTTTGATGTTTCAATTGTTGACAAGGATAATCCGATAAGTGTTTTTCCTAATCCTTCATTGGATGGAACCATCCGATTGGAATCGGAAATTTTCATTAAGGATGGATACGGGTATGAAATTTATGATACTGAAAATAACTTGGTGGAAACAGGCAAATTCGAAAATACATTTCAGGAAGAATTACATGTTGAAAATGCCAAGAGTGGTCTTTATCGATTGATAATTACTAATCCAAAAGGATTGCCTGTTTATACGACATCCTTTTTATTGCTGACACCCTAATTTTTTCGGAAAGATTATTCAAATCTCCTCGTCGATTAAATAATGATTCCTATCCGGTGCGTTCCGGGTAATCAATTCTCCGAGGAAGCCGGCAAGGAATAATTGTGTTCCTACGATAAGTGTAAGGATGCCGAGGAAAAACAAGGGGCGTTGGGTAGCACTATGTCCTTCAAGAAATAATTTGTCAATGACGAAATAGGACAGGATTCCGAATCCGATAAAAAACATGACGATGCCCCATAGACCAAAGAAGTGCATCGGTCGTTTCCCAAATTTACTCATGAAATAAATGGACATCAAATCCAATAAGCCATTCACGAATCTTTCCCATCCGCCGAATTTGGTGGTTCCGTATTTGCGAGCTTGGTGTTGAACGACTTTTTCCCCTATTTTCCCAAAACCGGCAGCTTTGGCAATTACAGGAATATAACGGTGCATTTCCCCATATACTTCGATGCTTTTTACCACGTTAGAACGATAGGCTTTCAATCCGCAATTAAAATCATGAAGGTTGTCTATGCCACTGACTTTCCTTGTCGCCCAATTGAAGAGTTTTGTAGGGATGGTTTTACTCAAAGGATCATAACGCTTCCTTTTCCAACCCGATACCAAGTCATAACGTTCCTGTACAATCATTCGGTAGAGTTCAGGGATTTCCTCCGGATTATCCTGCAAATCAGCATCCATCGTGACAACGACTTTACCGTTCGTAGCTGCAAAACCCGTGTTCAATGCACCTGACTTCCCATAATTCCTCCTGAATCGGATTCCTTTGACTTGTGGATTCCGTTTTTGCAGGCTTCGGATGATTTCCCATGAATTATCCGTACTGCCATCATCGACCATAATGATTTCATAGCTGAAATGATTATCTTCCATTACCCGTCTGATCCATTGTTCCAATTCGGGCAGGGATTCTTCTTCATTGAGTAATGGAATGACAACACTGATGTCTAAATTTTCAGCCATGCTTCAAAAGTAAGGATTTGCTACAAAGTATGCTCGATGTTTGAGGGACTTATGAAGATTTTTTCAAATATTATCGTTTGGTAATCGCTGCGACTAATAAACTGAGCAGGAATCCGCCGATAATCCGAAAAGGAATACCGGTGATGACTGACCATATGGTCACGGAAAAATCACTTTTTCCCCAAGCTTCCACGTGTGAATCAAACTCGTCTTCATCTAGGAAACCTTGCTCCTTTTGCCATTCCAACCCTTCATGGGCGGCCTGCTTCATCATACTAATCAACTCCGTATCTACATTGAAAAGAATATAATAAATCAGGTAATAAAAAACCATTCCGATAATGAAGCTTAGGAAAACGGTGCGGAGTGATGATTTGAAATCCAATAATCCTTCATTGATACTCCTGTCTTTCAATGCAGCTAAAATCATAAAAGGAAGATGGATTGCATAGACTCCGAAAAAAAACGCAGGATGTATAATGAGTTCCTTGTTGACAAAATAGAATCCGAGGTGGTAAATCAATATTACCACCCCGGAAACAATGCCGTAAATAATGGCATTCTTATTTTTCATTTTTTTGTTGACTGTTTTCAGAAAGTGAAGTTGTTTGAAAAGTGGTTTGCAATCGAATTATTGAATCATTTTTAAACAACTTCAGTGTTAAAATCCTAATATACATTTAGACGGAAGGTTCTTTCTGTCCAATAGCGGCAGCCACGATACTTAATATGGCTCCACCTATCAAAGTGGCGAATCCTGTTATTAATGAAAATGAAAGGGGAGTGTACATTACGCCATAGATACCCATCATCATATCAACCTGATCATCATTCTGCCCTGAATCTACCAACATTTCTTCCATGACATCCAACATGTTGGTCAGAAAATCGGGAGCGATGAATTGATAGAAAATGAAAAGGAAAATGGCAACTAAGATGGCTTTTATCAAAACAGAGAAAAAAGCAACTTTGAATCCTTGCCCGAAAGTGATGAACCCTCCCAAACCGTCACGATAGGCTTTTACGGCAAGGTAGTAAACAAGGGTGTAGAGGATATAACCGACAACGGCGATACCCATGCCTTTCATAATATTCCCCATGCTGAATCCATTTTCCATTTGTGCAGCAGGATCCATACCTCCTGTGAAATATGAAGTCATCGTAATGGCAATGGTGGCCAAGGCTCCTAAAATACCATACTTAACGGCAATAGGCCAGACACTTACTTTTTGTACTTGATAGTCTGGGCTGTCGAATGCAGATTTTTCCATTTTGAATAAAGGTTTTTTATTTAGAAAAAACATTACACACTTTATTTTCCTAAAGTGCTTTATGTTTCAAAGATTATAATTTTTTTCAAAACAGATTCTTTTTTCCGCTTAAAGATATGATTCATTGGATGAAGAGACCCGGGGGAAAGAAAAAGCCCAACGACAATATTGCCGATGGGCTAGGATTCAAATCTTCAAAAGGGATTATTTTTTCAACAAATCCCTGATTTCACCTAAGAGGTCGATATCCGTCGGACCTTCCGGCTCGGCAGGTGCAGGTGGGTTGGCTTTGTTGTATGCTTTTACAATCAGAAACAAAACGAAACCTACGGTAATCAGACTGAAAATGGTATTCAGCCAAGCACCATAACGAATGGCATTTTCTGCAACATAATCTGCTGCTCCTTCAACACCGCTTGCAGGTGAAAGAACATACTTCAAATTGGCGAAATCCATTCCTCCTGTGAAATGTCCTACAACCGGCATAACGATATCTCCAACGAAACCGTTGACAACAGCTCCAATGGCACCGGCAAGAATTACGGCAACTGCAAAATCGACAACGTTACCGGTCATGATGAAATCCTTAAATTCCTTAAGCATGGTTTTACGTAATTAAAAATGGTTTACAAATAATATGAAAATAATGTCTGATTTGTAAGGGTGGGTTGTTTTTGAGACCGGCGAATACTGTGCCAGTCACAAATATGGAGGGTGTTTTTAAGAGGAAAAGTTAAATAATGGAAAATTAAAGTTTCATTTTCATGTATTTATATTCGGTTATCGGTGACATCAAATTGGTAGGTATGACGAATGATGTTCGTTTGCAAAATGAATGCCGAGGGGAATTCGGACAAGAGAACCGCCGGGGTGAATCGAAAGGTAGTTGAGATACGTATTGAAAAATCCCGAATTCTGGTTTTCCAAAATTCGGGATGAACTGTGTTTTTACTGCTTGGAGTTTTGTTATGCCTTCGGTTTAACCAATTTCTTTTTCCCTTTGGTTTTTGATGCCAGTTTAAATGCATTATATGCATTGACCACACCACCGGTTCTACAAAGTTCTGATAATTTTACGGTTTCCGATTTGCCCGGAATCTTCACTTTTTCCGAAATCGGAGCCACTGACTCCAAAATGATTTTCTTGACTTGCCCCGCCGTTAATTCAGGGTAGTATGAACGAAGTAATGCTGCTACACCTGCACATACCGGACTGGCCATCGAAGTTCCACTGTAGGAAGCGTAAGCATCTTCCTGTGGTACTGTAGAATAAATATCCACTCCGGGAGAGAATACATCTACTTTGGTCTTGCCATAATTTGAAAACCGGGCGGTCATGTCCTCTCCCTTTTGCCATGAAAGAGCACCAACCGTTATCCAATTGTGTGCAGTGTTCTTTTTCTTCAAAAGCCGCTTCTTTACATATCCGTCATTCGGATAATTATTGGAATTCTCATTGTCTTGTGCCGAATTTCCGGCAGCATGAACCATTAGTACATCATTTTTCATAGCATATCTGACGGCGGCATCGACGGCAGCCTTATCCCAACTGTATCCTTTTCCAAAACTCATATTGATAATGGATGCACCATTGTCAACAGCATAAATGATGGCATTGGCAATATCCTTGTCATGCTCATCACCATCAGGAACAGCTCTCAATGACATGATTTGTACATTTTCAGCAACCCCATTCATACCGATGTCATTATTTCTATTGGCAGCTATGATTCCGGCGACGTGAGTGCCGTGTCCGGCATCGGGGCCTTCTACATCGTTGTTGCCATATCCTTTTTCGTAGGAATTATCATAGTCGTCCTTAACGATATCCGCTCTTGGATTCCAATCAGGATTATACATGTGGTTTTGACCGGCAAAATATTTTTTTGCTTCGGCCAATTGGACATCCAATTGTTCTTCTACTTCGTCCAATGTCAAGCCCTCTTCCAATGCACCGGTCAATAACCTCACAGCGATGGCCTTATTCTGATCCATTCCCGGATCTATTCCATCTATCAACTCTTGGGTGATGGGTTGATCACCGGCCAATCCTCTGGCAGCTTCCAAAGCTCCTTTGTAAAGCATTTCGGTCATTTCAAATTGTGCAGATTGAGCCTTGGAATTATTGATTTCCTTTTCTACGACATCCTTACATTCCTTATACAATTCATATTCTTTCTTCTCTTGTTTGGAAAGTCCGGAAGAGCTATTTACGTTTTCGAATTTTTTTCGATAATGGGCATAAAGACGAGTAACTTCCAAGGTTTCCGCATTCACATTCCTACCGTCCTTACCGCCAAGGAAATTCCATCCATGCATGTCATCTACATAGCCATTGTTATCATCATCTATTCCATTATCAGGTCTTTCTTTGGGATTGGTCCATATCTTCCCTTGTAAATCCTCATGCTCTATATCCACACCGGAATCGATGACTGCTACAATGACAGTATGTGATTTTTTGCCGTTTGCCAATTCCTTATAAACCTTATTGGCACTCACTCCTCTGACTCCATCCGAAGCATAATCCTTATTGAACCAGTCTTCGGGAGCCTGCCCTGAGGCTAAATTCAAACTAAAGGCGAAAACAGCTAAAAAAATAAATTTCAATTTCGTTAATTTCATCTTATTGTAATTGTATTAAGAATTTTAGGCTATGGCTAAACCGGGGCAAAAGTAATCAAAATGAAAATGTATTGCATAAGACCGGATAACTTAAGCCTTCTGGCTATGGATACAAGACCTTCAGCCATATAATTAGACTCCTCAATCGTCTTTTGGTTGCAGATGGCTGACGTCGTTTAAGCATTCTATAACAAAACGGTTGCCATTGTAAATGGTTTTAGTGACTCCTGTATTATTATATTTGAATAAGACCATATCCTTTAATGGTCGTTCTTCAAGGAAACAACTGATACAGGTCATTGTTCTCCCATGTGAACAAACGAGTATGCGTCGCTCTTTGCGGCTTTTGAGATATTCCATGAATTTACCAACCCTTTCACCGAGTTGGGTGGCACTTTCTCCTCCTTCGATTTTGGCGTCGTAGTTTTCCCTGTTCCAATTACCGACCAAGTCCAGATAGTTCTGTCTCATTTCGGGAGTTCCTTTGGCTCCTTCATGTATCCCCCAACTGATTTCATTCAGTTCGGGGAATTTTTCCCAAGGAATTCCATCGTCTATAAAAGGTTGGACGGTCTGCCACGTTCTTTTTAATCCGGAAGTCATAATGAGTTCGAAATCCAAATGACGGTATTGCCTATGAAGTGACGCCCCCTGTTTTATCCCTTCTTCATTCAAATCCGAATCCACTCCACTCCCTTGCACGATATGCATCTTATTGAAAAGGGTTTGGCCGTGTCGGACGAAGTAGATGATTTTTTCCATATTGCAAATCTAAGGGAATAACGGGAATTTGATTTCATGACAAAATATATCTTTGCAATATGAAATTCACTATAACCGATAATGATACCTTGTCCGAAGCTCGGGCCGGGGTGATGGAAACGCCTCACGGTAAGATTGAAACGCCCATCTTTATGCCTGTAGGCACATTGGCAACAGTGAAAGCCGTACATATAAGGGAATTGGAAGAAGTGATAAAGGCCCAAATCATTTTGGGGAATACTTATCATCTTTATCTAAGACCGGGTACGGCGATTTTGGAAAAGGCAGGTGGCCTGCACCGGTTCAATGGATGGGAGAAACCTATTCTGACGGATAGTGGAGGATATCAGGTGTATTCCTTGAGCCAAAGGAGGAAAATCAAAGAGGAGGGAGTAACCTTCAGCTCCCATATAGATGGCTCTAAACATTTCTTTTCCCCTGAAAATGCAATGGATATACAACGTTCTATCGGCGGGGATTTGATCATGGCTTTCGACGAATGTACGCCTTATCCTTGCGAATATTCTTATGTGAAAAAATCAATCGGTCTTACCCATCGTTGGTTGAAAAGGTGTTGTGAGCATTTTGATGCCGGAAATGGATTGTATGGGTATGAGCAGGTGTTGTTGCCTATTGTACAAGGAGGGACTTACAAGGATTTGAGGGTGGAATCAGCAAAGGTTATCCGTGATTTCGATAGGGAAGCCAATGCCATCGGTGGTTTGTCGGTCGGAGAGCCGGCTCCTGAAATGTATGAGATGACAGGAATCGTTTGTGAAATTCTCCCTAAGGAAAAACCCCGTTATCTAATGGGGGTAGGTACGCCATCCAATATTTTGGAAAGTATAGCCTTAGGCATCGATATGATGGATTGTGTTTTGCCGAGCAGGAATGCCCGGCATGGATTGCTTTATACCGCAGAGGGATATATGAATATGAAGAATGCGAAATGGAAAGATGATTTTTCTGCTATTGATGAAAATTCTCCTACGGTTACGAGCAGGGAACATACAAAAGCATATCTACACCACCTTTTCAAATGTAAGGAATTCCTGGCTTTACAAATTGCAACATTGCACAATCTGAGTTTCTACCTTTGGTTGGTTGGTGAAGCCAGGAAACATATCCGGATAGGAGATTACCTATCTTGGAAAAATATGATGGTGGAAAAACTGGATAGGAAATTATGATTAATTGAACTCCAGGATGGTTTGGGTAAGGATATAACCGATTTCGGCTTTTTCTTCCCAGGGTTGTGTCTCTGTAAGGTTCTGGGTGTCCAATATCCATTCTTCCCGATGAACCAATCCCACACCTTTTGCATATTTGGATTGTGAATATCTTTTTTCTATCAGGTTTTCATCATCAGCATGTATAATGGTAACGATATTGTCAAAGTCGAGAGAGCCGATGGATTCCATTGTTCCGACTTCTTGGATTTCCGAAGACCAATTCTTATACGCTTCGATGATTTCACCTTCTACGGAAATGGTGAAGTTTTCATCGATGAATAAGGTCGCATCGAAATCAGCCCCTTCTTTGACAGGGAATACCATAGATACCAACCTTACATTTTCCTCGAAGCGTTCTGCCCGGTTATCGGTTATTTTAGCAGACCATACATCCTTGATGATCCACGGTTCAGATGGGGCTTTACGCTCGAATCTTTCCAAAACATAAATGGTATCTCCTTCATTGTCTATTGCAGTATCTACCAATTCTTCTTTGACATATGTAGTACTTTCGATAATGATGGGAGTACTTCCGTCAAAATCATATACGGTCGAATCTACCTGATAAACCATATATTTCCCTACTTCCAGAGGAAAGTAATCAAAACCCATATCCAAATTGAAATCATCCAATGTCGAACCTTCTCGACAAGACGAGGATAATAGGAGGAATGAAAAGAGGATAATGGATAGCAAGTAAATTGGATTCTTCATGTCCGATTTTTTATTAGGAAACGTTTCAGCATCAAATATATTGATATTCATGATTCGTTTAATACGAAAAGAATGCCAAATTGTTGAATTATGACCTATGCTGAAACAAAAAAGACCTGCCATTAGTAAGATGACAGGTCTTTATCCTTGTTTGGGTGAGGTGTTATTTTAAACTCTTCATGATAATACCCCCTCCAATAACGTCATCTCCTTCATAGAAAACTACCGATTGGCCGGGAGCTACTCCCTTAACATTGGCCATGAATTCTACTTGAACTTCTTTGCCAAGATTGGTCAATCTGGCTAGCGTTCCAGGATCATTATATCGGATTTGGGTAACGGTTTCAATCCCTGTTGGAATTTCGGGGTATTTCATGGAATTGATCTTTCCGGCAATCAAACCATTCCTCAATAAGTCCTCAACATCTCCTAATACGACAGTATTGGTTTCCGGTTGGATTTCGGTTACATATTTAGGTGTCCCGAATGCTACGTTCAAACCCTTCCTTTGTCCTATCGTATAAAAAGGATAGCCTTTGTGTTGTCCTATGACGTCTCCTAGAGGATTTACGAAATTACCACCATCGACCCTTTCTTCCAGTCCTTCGACCCTTCTTTTCAGAAAGCCTCTATAATCATTATCTGGAACAAAACAGATTTCATAACTCTCTCTTGGATAATTCGGTATAACCTCTATCGTATGCCATTTTTCTGACTTCGGGTTTGGTGAAGTTTCCTAAAGGGAACAATGTCCTATGCATACATTCCTGACTCAGCCCCCAAAGAACATAAGATTGATCTTTTTTCAAATCCTTCGCCTTGGTGATGTATTTGCGACCGTCTAATTCATTCATAATGGCATAATGGCCTGTGGCGATGTATTCACAACCCAATTGATCCGCTCTTTTGAGCAGGGAACTCCATTTGATATGTGTATTGCATAAAACACATGGATTAGGTGTCCTACCCGCCAGATATTCATCAACAAAGTTATCAATGACATAATCTCCGAAATCTTCACGGATGTCCACAATAAAATGATGGAATCCCAGACCTACGGCAACTTCCCTGGCGTCATTGATAGAGTCAAGGGAGCAGCAACCTGTTTCCTTCTTACTGCCTCCCGAATTGGCATAATCCCAGGTTTTCATGGTAATGCCTACTATTTCATATCCTTGTTCATGCAACAACACGGCGGTCATGGTACTATCGATACCTCCACTCATGGCAACTAGAACCCTTCCCTTCTTACTCATTTCATTTTTTGATTTAAAATTCAACTATTTATACAAATTTCGTAAAAAAATCGTTCTAATAACAAGTCTTTGAACCTAAGGTGTCCTTGAGTTTGATCAGAAATGATGGAATTCCGATGAATATCTGAACCAACCCTTTCTATTTATCCTGCATCTATCCCAATAGTCGAAACGCTCCCGATGAATTTGTTCACATTTAAAACACGTTCATCATGTTTAAACAGAAAAAACAACGGGAAAGCAAGGAAATCAATGCCGGTTCAATGGCGGATATCGCTTTCCTCTTACTCATTTTCTTTCTTGTTACCACTACCATTAATGCGGAAAAAGGCATTCGGGTCAAACTGCCGCCATTCGTTCCCGAACCTGTTTCTGAAGATATTAATGATCGCAATGTGCTTTCTATTAAAATCAACAAGTTGAATCAGGTGTTGGTAGAAGGGAAGTCTTCCAATGTAATGGCTCTCCGTGAAATGACTAAGGAGTTCATCATGAATCCTGATAACAGGCAGGATATGCCTTCTCAGCCCACGAGTGCCATCGTTTCCATTCAAAATGATAGGGCGACATCCTATGAAGTTTATATCCAAGCATATAATGAGATCAAGGGAGCATATAATGAATTGTGGGATGAAATGGCCCGGGAAAAATATGGTCATGAGTATGAAACACTTCCCAAAGATATGAAACAGAAAATCCAAGATCAGATTCCCTTGGTCATTTCCGAGGCGGAGCCTACGGAGTATTAATCAGGAATTCTTCCAATCGGAGATGCTCGCCTATCCCTTCCATTATCCGATTGGAATTTTTATTGAATAAAAATCTTACAAACATGTCTAAATTCAAAAGAAAAAAGAAAAAGGACGAAGTACGGATCAGTACGGCGAGTTTACCGGACATCGTATTCATGTTGCTGTTCTTCTTCATGGTCGTAACGGTCATCCGGCAAAAGGAAATCATGGTCAAAATCCATTTGCCTCAAGCGACTGAAGTAACGAAATTGGAAGACCCTCGGAAAACGGACCACATCTATATCGGGCCTCCTCGGAATACCCGGCAACAGAATGCCGCAGCCGTCATTCAGATAAATGATAAGTTCGTGAAAAAGGAAAGGGTGGCGGCTTCTATAGCCAAAGATAAGGGTGAAACAGTTGCCTTACAGGTCGATAAGGGAGTAACGATGGGCGTCGTAACCGATGTTAAACTTGAAATGCGGAAGGCTGAGAGATTAAAGGTGCATTATATTGCACATCAAGAAAACAGGGAATAAAAAAAGAGCCGCTGTGGCCTCGTTCGGCTGCAGTGGCTCTACTATTAATAACTGAACATTGCTTTTAAGTTTAAGCCGGTTGTTTTTTGTTTTGGGAAAATATTTGTTCATGTAAAGCATTGAAAACAAATCCCTTTTCTGAAAAATATTCCAAAACACGAGGTAATACGTAATGTAGCTTATCATTAGCTTTCAAACTGTCATGGAATACAATGATAGAACCTTCCGTTGCATTTTTCAATACGTTATCCAAACACTGCTCCTGACTTATATTCGGATCGAAATCCCCACTCAGTACATCCCACATCACTACCCTGTAATGACGGTTCAGGAATTTGGCCTGACTGGGTTTTACCCTACCGTATGGAGGACGGAACAATTCGGAACGGACGGCATGTGCCCCTTTCCTTACGTTTCTTAGATAAGTGATGTTCTCTGTCTGCCAGCCATTCAAATGGTTGAAGGTATGGTTGCCGATAGAGTGTCCTTCTTCCCTTAATCGAAGTAGAAGCTCAGGGAATTGTTTGACGTTTTCCCCTACACAGAAAAAAGTCCCTTTGGCATTGAATTGATTCAAGGTTTCCATCACCCAAGGAGTCACTTCGGGAATAGGGCCATCATCGAATGTAAGGTAAATTACCTTTTCGTTAGCCGGCATTTTCCAAACAAAATTCGGAAATAGTTTTTGGACAAATTGTGGTGTTCTGACTAGGTACATTGCAGTATCTATTCTTGATTCTCAAATATATTTTAAAGTCCTTAGTTGAGTTGGATATTTGAAATTCATTATGCTCCAATTTCCAAACAGGTAATTACTAGACGAGATTTCTATGCAAAACGCTGCTTTTCAATGAAGAAAAGTATGTACTTAACTAATGAAGTTGTTTAAAAATGATTCAATAATTCGATTGCAAACCATTGACTCCTAAATTCTTCAGCTATTTTTCGTCCCGTAGCTTTGGCTACGAAACTCAAAATCAGCTTCGACTTAGAAATCAAGCGATTACAATCGCTATTACCAACCACTTTTTAAACAACTTCAATATTTACGGGGCAATATTCCAAATGTTTCCACTTGGGAAATAAAGTCGCTCATCGAACCAATTTTAATATCTTTGCATTTTTGAATGGAAAGGGACGAGAAATCGAAATCCCAATTATCAGATATAAAATTTGAAAATGTCAAAACCCAGAGTGCGATTTGCTCCTAGCCCAACAGGTGCATTACATATTGGTGGATTACGTACTGCACTATATAATTATCTGTTTGCGAGGAAAACAGGAGGTGCTTTTATCTTGAGAATTGAAGATACAGATCAAACCCGTTATGTTCCGGGGGCGGAAGACTATATATTGGAAGCTTTGGAATGGACTGGTTTGACATTGGATGAAAGTCCTAATGTCGGTGGGGATTGTGGCCCTTACCGTCAATCGGAACGGAAAGAAATGTATGGACAATTCGGACACCGTTTGGTAGAAAACGGTTGGGCGTATTATGCTTTTGATACCGAAGAAGAATTGGAGGCCAAACGGAATGAAATCGAAGCGAGCGGAGGGACATTTTCTTATAATGTAAAGACAAGGAGCAGTCTGAGGAATAGCCTTACCTTATCTGATGCCGAAGTGAGGGATTTGTTGGATTCGGGAGCGGAATTCACCATCCGTTTGAAATGCCCAGCTGATGAAATCGTATATGTTGAAGATATTATCAGGGGTAGGGTGGAATTCCAATCGGATTTATTGGATGATAAGGTCATGTTGAAAAGTGATGGGATGCCTACCTATCATTTGGCGAATGTCGTGGATGATTATCATATGAAAATAACACATGTCATCCGGGGAGAAGAATGGTTGCCGAGTACGGCACATCATGTTTTATTATACAGGGCTTTGGGCTGGGAGGATAAGATGCCCCAGTTTGCCCACTTGCCCCTGATTTTAAAACCTGCTCCGTCATCTTATATCAATAAGAAGAATGTGGATGTAATGACTGATAAATTCACATCGGAATTTTTCAAAAAGCATCCCGATTATACATTTAAGAATAAAGATCAGGTACGACAAAGCATACGGGGTTTCCTTTTGGATGTGAATGAATTATCGAACCGTTTACAAATCAAACCGAAAGACAAGGAGGATAAAATCATTATCAAGGAATTTTTGAAAAGTACCCTTTTCGGGAAACTAAGTAAAAGGGACGGGGATCGTTTGGGCTTTCCCGTTTTTCCTTTAGAGTGGAACGGAGCAAATTCCGATGATTCTTTTACAGGATTCCGAGAAGTCGGATTCAATCCTGATGCATTATTGAATTTTCTGGTTTTCCTAGGCTGGAATCCGGGTACTGATCAGGAAATATTCAACATGGATGAATTGATTGATGCCTTTTCATTGGAAAGAATTGGGAAGTCGGGTGCGAGGTTCGATTATGGCAAAGCCAAGTGGTTCAACCAGCAATATCTTATCAATGGAAACGACGAGGAAATGGCTGAGGTACTCCGTCCGATGTTTGCGTCCAAAGGATGGGACGTGGGTGATGGAGAAATTGTAAAAGTAGCAGGTTTATTTAAGGAGCGGGTGGATTTCCTGAATCAGATTCCCGAAAAGGCAACATTCTTTTTTAGTGATGATTTCGATTATGATGAAAAGAATGCCCGTAAAAAATGGAAGTCCCAACATGCCGAAAAGAATTATGCCTTAATCGATGTTTTGGATACCACTTCCGATTTCTCTCCTGAAAATCTGGAAAAAATCATCAAGGGCTATATCGAATCGGAAGGACTGGGATTCGGCGATGTGATGGCTCCTTTGAGAATAGCTGTTTCAGGTGTCGGCGGAGGTCCTTCGCTTTTCGAAATCCTTTCCTTATTGGGAAGGGAGAAAACCGTCGAAAGGGTGAAAAAAGGTTATGCTGTTTTTGAAGCATTACAGTCCGTATAAATAAAATGGACTCCGCTTTATCAGCGGAGTCCAACCAAATCAAACCTTAACCGAGTTTAATAGATGTTATCACGAAAAATTGATTATAGCCAACCGGTTCTTTTGAAAATATGCCTGCGTTATTCCTCTCAACCGTAGCTATGGCTACGCTTTTCGACGAATGCCTTGCCTATTTCCAAAATTCCTCAGTTGTCTTACATAAAAAACATCTCGTGATAACATCTAATATTTATCACATCCGTTCTTATTGTAGGAGATGATACATTCGATTAGTGGGCGAACTGTTCCTCTTCGGTACTTCCGGCCATAGCCGTCGTAGAAGAATTCCCTTGTTGTACCGTATTCTGAACGAAATCGAAATATTGTGTTCCAACAAAAGATTGGTGTTTCACGGCAGCGAACCCATCTTTGGCCAAAGCGAACTCACGCTCTTGCAATTCGGAATAACCGGCCATTCCTCTTTCCTTGTATGCTTTGGATATTTCGAACATGGAAGTGTTCAAAGCGTGGAATCCGGCCAATGTGATGAATTGGAATTTGAAGCCCATCTTAGCCAGTTCCTCCCTGAAGACCAACATTTCCTCACGGCTCAATTTAGCCGCCCAGTTGAAAGAAGGAGAACAATTGTAAGCCAACATCTTTCCGGGATATTTTGCATGGATCGCTTCTGCGAATTGGCGTGCTTCATCCAAATCGGGATGAGAAGTCTCCATCCACAACAAATCACAATAAGGTGCATAGGAAAGTCCTCTGTCTATTGCCTGGGGAACACCATTGGTCACTCTATAGAATCCTTCGGAGGTTCTGTCTCCCGTTACGAATCTCCTGTCTCTTTCATCAATGTCCGAAGTAAGAAGATCTGCGGCATCGGCATCCGTTCTGGCAATGATGACCGTAGGTACGCCCATTACATCCGAAGCCAAACGAGCGGCTACCAATTTATTAATGGCCTCTTGTGTAGGAACCAATACCTTTCCGCCCAAATGACCGCATTTCTTTGCGGAAGATAGTTGATCTTCCCAGTGTACACCCGAAGCACCCGCTTCGATCATTCCTTTCATCAATTCGAAGGCATTCAGATTACCTCCGAATCCTGCTTCTGCATCGGCAACGATAGGTACGAGATAATCGATATCCCCTTCTCCTGAAACGGACTGGATCTGATCCCTTCTCAATAAGGCGTTATTGATTCTTTTGACCACACTAGGTACTGAATCCGCAGGATAAAGGGATTGATCCGGATACATATGTCCGGCCAGATTTGCATCTGCGGCTACCTGCCATCCACTCAAGTATATGGCTTCCAAACCGGCCATTACTTCCTGTATCGCTTGGTTTCCTGTCAATGCACCCAAGCCTGCGACATAATCCTGTGTGTTGAGTTTGTGCCATAACTTCTTAGCACCCATTTTAGCCAATGTGTATTCTATATCCACACTACCTCTCAATTTCATTACATCTTCTGCAGAATAGGGTCTTTCTACTCCTTTCCATCTAGGATTGTTTTCCCATTCGTTTTTCAGTTGCTGGATTCTGATTTCCTTGCTCATTTTATATTTTATTTTTAATAAATGACTAAATCGATTGCTGTGTTTTCAGGTTTGCTTTTATCTTCTGACTCAAATCAAATCATATGCCGGTAAGGTTAGGAATTCGATGAATTCTTCCTGCTTGACCAATCGATCAAATAATTTCCAGGCTTCTTCAAACCTTCCATTATTAAACCGTTCTTCTCCTACCATTTGGCGGATGTTTTGTAATTCTTCTTCCTTGAGTTTTTCGTATAATTCCAAGGTGACTTTGCGGCCATCGTCAAGACTTGCTTCCCGTTTCAACCATTGCCAGACTTGTGTCCTTGAAATTTCCGCAGTAGCGGCATCCTCCATGAGGTTGTAAATGGCGGCGGCTCCGTTGCCTCTCAACCAACTTTCGATGTAAAGAATACCTACATTGATATTCTTTCTGAGACCCTTTTCGGTGATTTTTCCGGTAGGAACTTCTACGAGATCCTTGGCGGAAACATTTACATCATTGCGTTTATTTGTAATTTGGTTGGCGGTAGGCATATGCTCGTCAAAAATATCCATTGCTATTTTGACCAGCCCCGGATGGGCAACCCATGTGCCGTCATGTCCATTACGAACCTCAAGGAGTTTGTCTGCCGTTACTTTGGCAATTGCTTTTTCGTTGGCTTCGGGATCGTTCTTTACAGGGATGAATGCGGCCATTCCTCCCATTGCATGAACACCTCGTTTGTGGCAGGTCTGAATGACAAGTTGCGAATAGGCACTCATGAATGGGGAATTCATGGTCACATCTCCTCTGTCGGGAACGAGGAAAGTCGGGATGTTCCTGAATTTCTTGATATAGGAAAAGATGTAGTCCCAACGACCGCAATTTAATCCTGCGGAGTGTTCCTTCAATTCGTATAATATTTCATGCATTTCAAAGGAAGCGAGTATGGTTTCTATCAATACGGTAGCTTTGATTGTACCCTGGGGAATGCCCAAATATCCTTGGGCGAAAACGAATGCGTCATTCCAAAGCCGTGCTTCTTCGTGGCCTTCCAATTTGGGTAGATAGAAATAAGGGCCACTGCCATTGGCTATCAGGTTTTTGGCATTGTGGAAGAAGAAAAGTCCGAAATCCACTAAGCCACCCGACATGGGTTCGCCATTGCATAGGATATGTTTTTCGGGTAGATGCCAACCTCTGGGGCGTACCATCAAGGTGGCCGTTTTTTCATTCAATTGATAAGTTTTGCCTTTGGCCGGATTTTCAAAAGAGATGTTCCGGTTAATTGCATCCCTCAGGTTGATTTGACCTTGGATGGCATTATCCCAATTAGGGGTATTGCTATCTTCAAAATCAGCCATGAAAACTTTCGCTCCTGAATTCAAGGCATTGATAATCATTTTACGATCTACGGGGCCGGTTATTTCAACCCGTCTATCCAACAGATCGGGTGGGAGAGGGGCAACTTTCCAATCTCCTTTACGGATATGTTCTGTTTCGGGAAGGAAATCGGGCATGTTTCCTCTGTCGATGGCATCTTGTTTGTTGGCTCTTTTTTCCAACAAAGATGATCTATGGTGTGCGAAATTCAGATGTAATTCTTTTAGGAAGAGCAATGCTTCCTTGGTGAGAATCGTGTCGAATCCTTCTTTCAAATCACCTCGGACTTCGACACCTTCTACAATGGTTAAGGTATCCAACATTGTTAAAACTCGGTTGTGGTTAATAAAAAAACAATAGGTAAGATTAGGTTTGGTCATGCAATATACATGTTTTCCACTAAAAGCGAAATTTCCGCTAAAAAAATAATTTTCATTTTTTGTTAACTTTACGCATGGTTAAGTTGTGCTTCATAGTTGTATGATTACAGATAATGAGATATTAAAGATGATTTTCGGCTTCAAGGTGAAGTACCTGCGGCAGAAAAAGGGACTGACTTATCAGCAATTGGCTGAGAAGGCGGGTATGTCTTTGTCATATATCCATGAGGTGGAAAAAGGTAAGAAATATCCTAAACCCGATAAGATCAATTTATTGGCAGGAGCCTTGGGTGCTTCCTATGACCAAATGGTCTCGACTAAGGCAGATAAGAAATTACAGCCGATTATTGATTTATTGACTTCCGATTTTCTGAAGATTTTTCCTTTGGAGATGTTCGGGATTGATACGCATAAATTATTCGAGCTTTTTTCCAATACACCGGACAAGGTGAATGCTTTTATCAGTACCCTTTTCAATATTACGAGAAAATACCAGATGAAAAGTGATGCTTTCCATAAAACGGCATTACGTTCTTATCAGGATATGTATGATAATTATTTTCCTGAATTGGAAGCCAGGGCCAAATCTTTTAAAGAGGAAAATAGAATAAAAGATAAATTCAAATATTCGGAAAAAGAACTCAAGAAAATCCTGAATAAATCTTACGGAATAAAAGTGGATGATGTAAAACTCCAGGGCCTTCAAAAAATCAAAGGAGTACGATCTTATTTTGATGAAAAGAAAAAAATACT
>JAHDFN010000252.1:0-4676 GCA_020628145.1 Saprospiraceae bacterium
GACAACTACCCAAAAGAAAAATGGTCTATTGATTATAGCTTAATTTTCTAAATAGAAATCAATAACATAACCATAAATACCACTTATTATGTCCCGCAACATTAAATTCTTTTTAATACTGTCCTTCTTTTTAAATTTTGCTTTGTCCTGTAAAACAACACAGAAAACAACTACCGATTCTGCCAAGGAAAAAGCAGAAGAAATAATTACCGAAGTAGTTGAAGCAACACAAAACCAAAAGGAAAATAATTTCGATATCCCTTATGAAAAATTCACCTTGGATAATGGATTGGAAGTTATCCTCCATGAAGATCATTCCGACCCCATTGTTGCATTAGCCACGATATTACATGTCGGTTCGAATCGTGAAAAACCGGGTAAGACCGGCTTTGCCCACTTCTTTGAGCATATGGCATTCAATGATTCGGAAAACGTCCCGGTAGGTGCGAATCGTAAACTCATTCCCGAATGGGGAGGAGAAAGAAATGGAGGTACTTGGTCCGACGGTACCATTTATTATGAAGTAGTCCCAAAAGATGCCTTCGATAAAATCCTTTGGATAGATTCCGACCGTTTAGGATATATGATTAAAACGGTTACTGATGCGGCATTGGGACGTGAGAAACAGGTCGTGAAAAATGAAAAACGACAACGGGTGGATAATCAGGCATATGGATATACGGATGAAATCATCCGTTCCAATCTTTATCCTTCGAACCATCCATATAACTGGACAACTATCGGACAATTACCTGATTTACAAGCAGCGACTTTGGAAGATGTAACCGAATTCTATAATCAATTCTATGGTGCGGATAATGCCTCTTTGGTGATAGCAGGAGATATCGATATTGCTGAAACCAAAAAGAAAGTCGAACAATGGTTTGGAGAGATTCGGAAAGGGCCGAAAGTAGCCCCTATGGAACCTCGCCCGGCAGTTCTTGAAACGACTAAGAAATTGTATTTCGAAGATGATTTTGCCAAACTGCCGGAACTACGCATGGTGTTTCCCACTGTTGAGGATTATCATGAAGACACCTATGCTTTGAATGTCCTCGGACAGGTGTTGAGTGGGAGTCGGAAATCCTCATTGTATAATATAATTGTCGAACAAGAAAAATTGGCTCCGGGAGTGAGTAGTTATCAGAGCAGTTCGGAATTGGCCGGTACTTTTGTTATTCGAGTCCGGGCGAATGAAGGTGTGGATTTGGACCAAGTAGTTGCCGCCCTTCAAAAAGGAATGTCCGATTTTGAAGAAAACGGATTTTCCGAACAGGAATTGGTTCGTATCAAAGCCGAATTGGAAACGGATTTGTATTCGGGAATAGAAACTGTTTTAGATAAGGCATATCGTTTGGTGCAGGATAATGAATTTGCAGGGAATCCTATACAGATTATTGAAGATGCTAAAAAAACATTGGCAGTGACCCGTGATGATGTAATGAGGGTGTATAAGAAATATATCCAAGGGAGGAATTATCTGATGACGAGTGTCGTTCCCAAAGGGAAAATGGATTTGATAGTGGAAGGTTCCAAAGAAGCCGAAGTGTGGAAAGAAGAAATCAAAGATGGTAAATCAGAAGAGGAGGTTTCTCAGGGAGAGGAAGCCGTTTATGAAAAAACCCCAACGAAATTCGACCGTTCGGAACCTCCTTTCGGAGAAGCGCCATTATTTAAAATGCCTAAGGTCTGGAAGCATGAAATGGATAACGGTATGGGAGTTTACGGAACGGGTAATTATGAAATTCCTATTGTGAATTTCAACATTACCATCGATGGTGGTCATTTTCTAGATCCAATGGATAAGCCTGGTGTTTCCGGTTTATTGATGGATATGCTGATGGAAGGAACGGCGTCTAAAAATGCTGCGGAATTAGAAGAAGCCATCGGATTACTGGGAGCCTCGATTAATACTTCCAGTGGTAGTGAAGAAGTGACCATCAGGGGTAGGTGCCTGACTAGGAATTTTGAAAAGACTTTGTCCCTTATGGAAGAAATCCTTCTCGAACCGAGATGGAATCAATCCGATTTGGATAAATTAATCTCGGAAAAGAAAACGACCTTAAAAGGTAGGGAGGCACGACCTACCTCGGTTGCATTCCTTAATATGAATAAATTGGTTTATGGAAAAGATCATATTCTTAGTTCTTCCGGGTTAGGGGATTTGAAAACGATTGATAATATTAAGATGGAAGATTTAAAAGCTATGTATAATAGGCTCTCTCCTAGAAATGCGAATTTCCATATCGTTGGATCGATTGATAAGGCAAGGGTGGTAAAGGCACTTACTTCCCTACAGAAAAAGTGGCAAGGAACAGCAACAATAAATTTACCCGAATATGAAAAACCGACCGAAAACAGCCATGCCGGTAAAATCTATTTCATCGATGTACCCGGCTCAAAACAATCAACCATTTTCGTAGGGAAATTGACCGTCCCTGCATCCCATCCCGATTATCGTAAAATTCAATTTGCCAATGAAATACTCGGAGGGGGATCAAGTGGGAAGCTAATGCAGACCCTTAGGATTGAAAAAGGATATACCTATGGTGCTAGGTCTTTTTTAAGGGATGCCAAAGAAACAGTCCCCTTTATTGCCTATACGAGTGTAAGGGCCAATGCGACCCTACCTTCCTTGGAAATCATCGAAGAAATGATCGCCGATTATTCGAAGGATTTTACCGAGGAAGATGCCAAGACCACAAAAAATAAGATTTTGAAGAGGAATACCCGTGCATTTGAAAGTTTGGATTCCAAACTCGGTATCTTACGGAATATCTCCAAGTATGGAAAATCATTGTCTTATCTGGAAGATGAACAGAATATCCTGATGAAGATGGACTTGGATGATTTCAAATCCATTATCGGGAAGTATCTGAAGGAACAGGAAATGGTGTATGTCATCGTTGGCGATGCGGAAACACAACTGGAGAAGGTAAACCAATTGGGTAAAGGGAAAGCTATCCCTATTGATATATATGGTAATCTCAAATAAGTTATAAGGTTGGCCTGAATGGCAAAGTTATCCTTGGAATGGCATGATTATCGCCGCAGAAGAGTCAATAAGCTGAATTATTGGCTCTTCTGTTGTTTTTCCCCAATATGATTTTGTGTGCTTCACTCATCTTAAATTTATCCGACAATTACTGAATAATCCTATTAGACATGGGTAACAAAAAGACCCGTTGAAGAACTAAGGAGAGGATAAAATAATCACAAATAAGTATAAATAATTGAATATTAGGTAGTAATAAATGTTGATATTATTGTCTATATCTGATTTTTTTAACATTTTTGTAAGGATTACTATATGCCACAACTTCTCATATGTAATTGAATTTTTCACCTAAACCACATGAATTATGAAAAAAAGTTTTTATTCCCGTTTTTTTTCAATCCTATTTACAACAGCTTTTCTATTCACATTTAATTCCCAATTACAAGCCCAATTTGGCGGCAATTGTGCAATTGAACTATTACAAGGATATGAAGTCTGCTATGGAAATGATACCCATGATACTTCTGATGACTTGTATGAGGTATTTCTACTTGTAGATAATGCTTCTCCCGGACCGAACTTTCAGTACGTAGTCTTTGATGGAACGATGAACTGGGGACCTTTTCCATATGATTCTTTTACGCCATCTTCATTATTTATTCCCGCAGATGGGATGTCCCACAATCTGACTATTGCGGATTTCGATGATCCCAGTTGTCAAACCTTTCATTATACCATGCTATTGATGCCTTGCTCACCCACCTGTGACGACGGTATTCAGAATGGAGATGAAGAAGGGGTTGATTGTGGGGGATTCTGGTGTAACCCCTGTCCATTGGGCTGTGATATCTCCGTATTTGATTTTACAGAATCCTGTGATGGCATGGGTACCCATGATACTTCCGATGACCTATGGATAGTCGATGTATATGTGGACAATCCTACAGGAGCCGGAACCTATACCATTGATGATGGAACTGGAAATTTCTACGGTCCTTTTAATTACAATATGACCGAAACATTTACAACTCCCGCAGATGGTCTGATTCACACCTTTACGATAATTGACGATTTGGATCCGAACTGTACTACGAATTTCTTTTCCCAAATTCCTTATGACCCCTGTTCCCCCACCTGTATGGATGGGATGATGAACGGTGATGAGGAAGGTGTTGATTGTGGAGGAACAACTTGTCCGCCTTGTCAGGGGAATTGCAATCTGACCATATTGGAATTCACGGAACTCTGTGAAGGGATGGGAACCCATGACACGAGTGATGATATGTGGACTATAATGATAACTGTTGATGACGGCGGCTTCGGCGGAACGGGTAGTTATACGATTACGGATGATCTGGGTGGTATGCACGGGCCGTTTGGCTATGGTGTCCCAGCTACCTTTACGATGCCTGCGGATGGAGGAATGCATACTTATTTCATACAGGATGACTTGGATCCGAATTGTAGTATGATGTACAGCTCCCAATATATTTATGATTCCTGTTCCCCCACCTGTATGGATGGGATGATGAACGGGGATGAGGAAGGTGTCGATTGTGGAGGGACGTATTGTCCTCCTTGCCAGGGTACTTGCAATCTGACCCTCTTGGAAATCATAGAAACCTGTGAAGGGATGGGAACCCATGACACGAGTGATGATATGTGGACTATAATGATA
>JAHDFN010000252.1:4776-5950 GCA_020628145.1 Saprospiraceae bacterium
GATGGGATGATGAACGGGGATGAGGAAGGTGTCGATTGTGGAGGGACGTATTGTCTGCCATGTCAAACTCAGTGTGATTATCCGAGTAATATATCAGTTAATATCGGTAATGATCCGAATAGAGTGGTTGTTTCCTGGGATCCATATCCGGGAGCAGTGAAGTATCAGGTAAGGTACAGAAGAGCCTTGACGACTACTTGGACTAATGTAATTACGACCAATACTTCGCAGGTTCTTCAGGTTCTTGTACAGAACAAAGTATATGACTATCGTGTAAGAACTTCTTGTGATGGTACATCCTGGTCTCCGATGAGTCCGATAGACAAGTTCAGAACCAAACAGTGCTTGGCTCCTACAGGGTTATCCCATATCCAATTATCTAATAATAAGGTAAGGGTAGAATGGTCTCATTATACTTATGCTGACAAATATCAGGTTTGGTTTAGATTGGCAGGAAGTAGTGATCCGTGGGCAAGTAGAGTTACTTGGGATATTGGACAGAACTTTAGAGTTTTGAATAATTTGATTCCGGGAGCTACTTATGAATGGAAAGTACGTTCGTACTGTGAAGTATCATACGGCCCTTGGACGGATCTGAATTATTTCACGAATAATTCAACCAGGTTGGCCAATGAAGATTTTGCTATCAATGGCTTATATCCTAATCCGGTAATGAATGAATTGAATATTGATTTCTCTTTAGCAGAAAAATCTGATGTGACATTCTCAATTACAGATATGATGGGACGCACAGTAGCCATACAAAATGAAACTTATGGAAAAGGTATCAATAAACATATCCTTCCCGTTAGTGAATTGGAAAATGGTTACTACATTCTTCATATCAACAATGGAAAAGATGTAATCACTAAGAAATTTGTAAAGATAGGTCGATAAGATTGTTGTGTTGATTTGAGGCTGTCTAGGAAGAAAAATTAGACAGCCTCATTTCTTTTTTACAATAGGGATATTCATTTTATCGACTACAAACTTTTAAGAAGGAGGAAGGCGTTTTGTGCTCTTCGCAACCTTTGCAATCAAATCCCTAACTAAATTTATCCACATTACCCCATGAAAAAAGCCATTCCAGAAAACTGGAATGGCTTAATCGAAAAAGAATTGTAGTCCGTACGGGAATCGAACCCGTGTTACCAGGATGAAAACCTGGCGTCCT
>JAHDFN010000253.1 GCA_020628145.1 Saprospiraceae bacterium
TAAACACCTCTTTTAATCGAACCATTTATTGGAATTGAAACCTCCTATTCCATAAAGGAAAACATTACAACATTGACTTTTAATCGAACCATTTATTGGAATTGAAACCCGGTCGGGTTCAGGGTAATTCCGTCGCCGCCGGACTTTTAATCGAACCATTTATTGGAATTTTGACTTTGTTTGTCCAAATTGTAACTGGAAATGCGTCATGGCTTCATATAGCCATTTGACAAAGCCCGCAGCCGGAAGGCTGTGGGCTTTTTTTATATGATGAAGTAAAAATACCCAAGTCAATATAATCCAAATTGTCTAAGGACCATACGGGTTTCTAGAAAAACGGTAAAAATTCAATTCGCAGCCAAAGCCGACTTATTCTAACTTTGATTGGAACTTTTTTCCAATAAGGGAAGTTGGAATGGTGTAGATGGGTAAGAATATTGACTTTAATGTTCAAATGTCATAAATTACCAATCTGATTCTACATAACGTTTGTCGTAAGAGACATTCCATTTTGCTCCGTAATAGGTTCGTTTCCTTTTTTTCGGGAATTCATATTCTTCCGAAATACCCATGAACGACACGGAATTTAAAATGGAACGACATCCGCATAAGGCTTTCCTTTTGGTGGTCAACCGCTTGAGGTCCACACCCCCCGCCCATATCTATATCGATGCGGCCGGATTGGGTGAATCTCTTGCCGGAGAACTACATCATTTCATTTATAATTCATTGATGAATAACCGGGATTATCTCTCATTGTCGAGGGTAATGGCTTTGCCGTCCAATACAATCGGTAACAGTATTTGGATTTCCTTCGATTCGGAAAATTCCGACATAACGGTAAATAAATATATCGAAAACAAAGGAATATATCTCAACCATTCTAAAACCATACATAAAAATAGCAGTGCAGTGCAAGGGGCATTTTTGAAATACGAAGAAATCATGAGGATATCCTCGGATAACGGAGTACCTAATACCTTGGTGATTTATACAAGGAGCGGTACGCATGAAACACCCGGTACACTAAAGGATTTATTGAAAGTCCTTCCGGGAACTTTCCTACGGATTGAAAGAAGGGAAATAATCAATGTTGATTTCCTGGTTCATACCGAGATCAATTTAAATGCTGTTTTCCTCGGTCATGATAAATTGGAAAATCCAATGAGGGTTGAAGTCGGAAGACAATATAAAAAAGAAGTGAAGAAAAGATTATTCAACGGGATTTTCATCCCGATCAAAGAACTTAAAAATACCTAATTATGCAGTTAAGCATTCAAAACGTCCATTTAGTCATCAAAGGTATGATGTGAAAATAAAACAGGTCAATTTGCACATGAATTGATGTGGAATTGTGGCCACTCTTCTTACTGAATCGGTTCAACCATTTCTTAATTTTTTAAAGCTGATTCAAATGAAAAAGAAGAGTCTTTTTTTGAGGTCTTTTATGGCCGCCTGTTTAATGATCGGAACTTTGTGTTCCTTTACAAATCAATACTTCGGATTGATTATCAACGGAGACGTCATGCGAGTTTCCATCCCTGCGGATGCTGATATTCTCAGAGTGACGATGGTAGGCGATAACCGGATGGTTTACACCTTTCCCGGTTGTGGTGATAATCGTTGCGAATACGATGTCCGGCATGTAGCCAAAGGATGTTATGAAATTGTAATCGACACGACAAGGGGAGTAGAATTGGAGTACGGTTGTAAATAAAACCCGGGTCTTCAAATTCCCAACTTAACTCTAAGTGCCGGGCAGTATTATATTACTGCTCCGGTACTTTTTTATTTTTTTCAATCAATTCATCCAGATAATCCAACAGCCATTTCTTTCCGGGAAAAAAACCATCGTTTTGGATTTTAATTTTCAATTCCTTGTACTTTTCGATTTCTACGGTTTTATAAACATATCCGATATTATTGATGGTTTTTCTCCATTTTTTTATATAATTATCGGCTACGTCTTTTTTCGTATTGACAAGCCCTCTAAGGTTGTCTTTCTGATTTTGAAATCTAATATCTTTTCTTCTCAATAATAGAAAAAGTTCAAGGATTAAGGTATCCACTTTGATATAAATATCTTTCGATAAATATCGGAAATCCAATTCCTCATATGCCTTGTCAAAGTAACCTTGCTCATAAGCCAATAGGGCATGGCAATAATTGACAATTCCCAGTCTGTGTTTAGGATCTATATTTATTTTCTGCTCTTCGATAAAATCCGAAGCCCATTGCCACTCATTGATTTTTGCAGCGACCTTTATTACGTTTTTCAATCTCCAGATAGGGATCTTTCCCTGTTCCAATAGAATCCCCGTATCCTTCATTGTATCAATAAAGGATTTGTATTTATGGGCATAATCGAGATCACCATTATTGATTTTTTTCCGACAGAAAACAATCAGGTATCCGAAAACATCACTCAGGAAATGTGGGGCTACCTGCTCGTATATGTCGGATGATGTCGCCAGTTCTTCCAGTTTTAGAAAATTATCCTCACTGCTGTCTTTCAACATTTCGAAAATAGTCGAATAAATCCTGATTTGTGGAAAGTCTAAAAACGTTTCGGGTATTCTTTTATTCCAATTCCATTCCTCATCGGTCAGACCTGCATCTTTTTCAAAACTGTTACGGTTGATCCGCTCACATAATACCCGTAGTTTGTTTTCATGATAATACAATTCGATGGCTTCCTGCATGATTTTCAAATCGGGCAGCTTTTTCCGGATATCCTTATTGTCAATGTATTCAATTTCCATTTCCTTCATCCGGGCTTTCCATACATTCGAATAATTATCCCTTATTTTATTTTCATAAACCAAAACCGAATTGGTTCTGATGATCGAATCAAGATTCTTTTCCATTTTATTTTCCATAAAATAGGATTGCAGGGATAATTCGGTCGGTATATGGTTGTCTGCGGACAACATACATTTTTTATAAAATGAACATGCCATCGAAATTTCACTGTTGATGTAGCTCCAATCCGTTTTCTTAATCCTCATCTTGATTAAGGTGCCGAATGAATTTTCATCGAATACCTTAGGTGACTCATCATCTTCCAACCAATTGATAAGATGCCTATGGTTGTCACATAATTTTTTTAATGCCTTCATCGACAAAGGAGGAAGATAGT
Organism: Saprospiraceae bacterium; assembly: GCA_020628145.1. Lineage (GTDB taxonomy): Bacteria > Bacteroidota > Bacteroidia > Chitinophagales > Saprospiraceae > JAHDCE01. The sequence goes on from JAHDFN010000253.1 coordinate 3,140, forward strand.
AAAGGCTGGTATCACATAATTCATGTACCTGTTTCCATTCCTTTTGGGAGAGTACACCCAACCATTCTTTGAGCTTATTCCTTTTCATAAATCCGATGGGATTTTATTTTGAAATATCGAATCGAAAAATGATTCCAATTTCCCCTGTGCTACAACTTTACGATCCAGTATCGTCACATCATGCTTTTCTGCTCTGGAAACCGAATCGTTGAAATACTTGTCGAGTCTTTTACTCCAAGAGGTCAACAGGATGATAACCGGTTTCAGATCCAAGCCCAGGGTATTCCGTGTGGCGGATAATTTATAAATGAACTTCGATAATCCTTCTTCCTTTTTAAATGATAATTTACATTCGATAAGATAGGGTCTGTTATTGTACATGAAAAACACATCCAAATCATATAATCCTCCTGCATTTATTACTAAGCCATGTGTTAGGGATTCGGTCCCCAATCCGCTTTTTTTCCTAACCAGATCATAAATGTATTCTTCAAACCATTTTCCTCGGATATATTCGCTTTCACGGATGCTTATCTTGTTTTGATCTTTATTGATGAATCCGATATTGGATAATACTTCGATTTGTTTTTCATCCAGAGCAATGAACCCGTTTTTATCAGTCTTCTTTTTTCTTAATGATTTGATGTGATCATATCCGGGAATATTATTATCCATGAATTTTTGGAATAAATCATTGGTGTAGGCGGCCGGCCGGGTCGGTTTTTTATTGCCGGATATGATTTCAACACCGTAGGCCGTCAGGAATTCACGTATATCCATCTGATGCCGGATGGATTGGAACGGTTCTATTGCCGGATGGATGAACTGGTAGGTTTTGTCTTCCGAACCGAAATACAACATACGGGCATTCGGAAACGAATGAAAGAACTGGAAGGAAGCCAAAGCCATTACTTTCGTTCCGCAGGTCAGATTGACAATATATTTATCGGAATGGGAAAACCCCTGTGTTTTTAATTTGTCATTGATATTCTGGATGGAAACGGCATGTACGGGGATGGCCAGGATTTCATTTTCCGACAATTCCAAAGTCTTAAGAATCTGATTCAGTTGGGATTTCACCTGCTCGGTATAGATGAATACATATTTGTCAACCTTTCCCATTTCCCTTATGCAGAGGATGTTGGGAGAAGTTTGTCGGGAAACCAATGAAACGAGATAGTTCTTCATAAAATAAGGACGCCTTGTCCTACAAAGATAATTCTTAGGTAAGAAGAGAGAAATGAATACACACTGTTTTTCTCGATTTTTCGAAAAAAATCAATTCGTTTCGGATGATTTCCCGATATATTTTTGTGAAAATTAATTCCGGTTTTCAAAAGAGAACGCATCTCCGGATAATGACTTGTTCCGTTTTGCGGAATGGTGGAAAAGAATGGTGGAATAGGGGAGTGATACCCTTCACATTCGATAATTGTACTTAAAGGCAGGAGGCAGAATCCTCCTATGGTACTCGAAGTACGGATCCGGAAATTTAAGATGAAGGATGAAGTTTCTGAAATAGTTGACCGGATAAATGCCATAGGCAACTATGGCGGCCTGTAGCCCTTTCCGATTTCTGCCTTACCGGAATTATTTGTTTTGTTTGAAAAAAAATGTAATGGCGGTATCGGAGGGTTAGGGTTTTGAGAAGAATCAGCTTTGTAGTATATGAGAAAGTGTTTGATTATTTAAGGGATTAGTCTGTATTGACTAATCCCTGTTTTTTCTTACTATTTGATTGACATGTGAAAGATAGATAATCCATATTACTACCTCCCAATCAATAGATGTTATCCCGAAATGTTTATTATGTAAGACAAATGAGGGATATTTTCAAAAGAACCGCTTGGCTATAATCAATCTTTCGGGATAACATCTAATAGTAAATGTCTTATTTGTAGTAAATATATTTTGGTAAATTGCCGCTTCAAAATATTTTCGTATTAATAAATGAAATATAAGAAAATAATAACCCATTCGGGAGCATTCCATGCTGATGAAATATTGGCCATTGTCACGGTTTTTTTATTCTATAAAAAACTTCCGGTAGAACGGACTTATGATTTCGAAAATTATTTGGAAGATCCTGAAGTATTGGTATTGGACATCGGCCGTAAATACGAACCGGGAAAGGGAAATTTCGATCATCATCAATCAGAAGGGTTACAGGCAACCAATATAATGGTTTTGGATTATTTTTGTACCAATCCGGATATTAGATCCATCCTTCTTAAAAACCTGTATCAATATGTTTCCCATGTGGATAGGGGATTGATTATAGAAGGGAATGATAAGGCTGAATTCCTTATGCCCTCATTTAGTTCCATCATAAGAAATATGAACCATATGGAGCAAAATGGTTTCGAAAAAGCTTTAGAACTTGCAACGAGTATTCTTAATGCCTTTGTCGCCGGAGCAAACAAAATTATTGAAGGAAGAAAATTATGGTCCGGCCTCGAATTTGCAGAAGGTTATGCCGTTCAGCAAACTACTGAAAAAATCGTAGGATGGCAGGATTTAGCCGCCGGACAAGAAATTATCTTTCTGATAACGCCCAACCTAAGGGGAGGCTACCAAATCATCAGTAGGGATTCGGAAAAATATCCTATCGAAAAAGTAGATGAGGGAATTTATAAACAAACCTATCGACATAATACAGGTTTTCTTGCCGTTTATGAAGATTTAGATGCCGCCATAAACCATACCCGGAAAATGATAGTGAAAATTAAAAATAATATTAAAGACAAGTAGGCTTTTCAGAGTATGTTTAAAATTTGGTCTTTATGTCGAGAAACATCAATTTATTGCTTA
>JAHDFN010000254.1 GCA_020628145.1 Saprospiraceae bacterium
ATTATGAAATTTCGAAAAGCTGTCAGAGAAGATTTGATCCAAATCATACAAATGTTAGCCGACGATGAACTAGGTAAAAAAAGGGAGGATTTCCGCGTTCCCCTACCCGACTTATATTATGAGGCATTTGATAAAATAGATCTCGATCCGAATCAGGAATTAACCGTTCTGGAAAATGATGAAAAGGAAATCATCGGAACCTTACAATTGACATTCATCCCCTATCTCACTTACCAGGGAGGTATCCGGGCACAAATTGAAGCGGTAAGGGTTAGAAAAGATCAGAGGGGCAAAGGCATCGGACAGAAAATGTTCGAATGGGCCATTGAAAAAAGCAGGGATAAAGGAGCTCACCTTTTACAACTCACCACAGATAAAAAAAGGCCCGATGCTATCCGTTTTTATGAAAACCTCGGATTTACCGCTTCACATGAAGGAATGAAAATGCATTTTAACAAATGAGGTATTTTAAAATGATTCGGGATGATAGAATTCCACATCATTTTCTGCCGCATCCAAAACCGTAGAAATCATTTTCGTTTCGACATGGCTCACTTAGGATTTCCGTATCTTTTCCATTTTCCAACTTGTACAATTCATTATGACCATTCGGATTCCGGGAATACAATAAACGAACATCATCCCGATTGAATTCGGGATCGGGTTCATTAGTATTCGATGGTTCTTCACAAGAATAAAAAAAAGCAAACAGGGTCAATAAAAAGGTGATTCGATTCATGGTTTTCGGTTTTGAAAGCATAAACGACTGTGGGTTGATTATTATTCAATCGAAAATAAATTACCAAGCCCCTTAATGTGTTTCTTGGATAAATTTAACACATGGAAGATGAGTTTGATTAAACAAGAAATGCTACGGATTGTTACTTTTATGGAATACGGATTCTGGCTCGGATTCCTAGAGTTATTTTAAACTAGATAAAATTAAAATTCACCTACAACCATGAACAAGAATTTATTGAATCATCCATTACTCGGATTCAAATTTTCATTTTTAATCCTGACTTTCATCTGTACCACTTTTTTTTCCAATTCCCTATCCGCACAGCAGGATGAATTCGGAAACTGGCTCATGTATTTCGGAACCAACCGAATCACTGACAAATGGAGCATCCATTCTGAATTACAATATCGAAATCACACATTCGCCCCCATTAATGTAGAACAATTATTAATCAGGACAGGAGCCAATTACCACATCAAGAAAAACGCATTGGTTACGCTGGGTTACGGATATATCGGCTCTTATGATTACAAAAGCGATCCCAGGCCGCCCGAGTCCAAAGAACATCGGATTTTCCAACAACTTATTTTAAAGAACAAACTCAGCAGGCTGGTTTTCGAACACCGTTACCGTTTGGAACAACGTTGGGTCAATAAGGATTTCAGAAGCCGGGTACGGTACCGTCTGATGGCATTTATCCCATTGAATAAAAAAGAAATCGTCAAGGGAACGGTTTTTATCGGATTGTATGATGAGATTTTCCTGAACACGAAACAAACCTTCTTCGACCGGAATCGTTTGTATGGTGCATTGGGTTATCAGATCAATAAAAACATGCAATTGCAGGTAGGATATCTGAACCAGAGGGTCAATGATTTCGGCAAGGGATATTTCCAAGTAGGATTCACCTATAATACCGATTTCAGAAAAGAAGAGGAATAAAAAACGAATTTCATCTTTTTCAATACTTGCCGGGAGTTTTTCCGGCAAGTATTTTTATTTCAACTTTATCCGCAGGAACTCTAATCGATAACTTTAGGTTTTAGGAGTATGAAAACGGAAGAACTCGTCGGCCAAAAAATCAGGGACATCAGGATAAAGACTTCTCCATATGAATATGAAGGGAGCATTCCTTTACGAATTTCCGAAGGTGTCATCGAACTGGAAAACGGATTTGTTTTCAGTTTGCCATTCCGTTTTTCTGACGAAGTGGAACCGATTAATAATCCAAACTACAAGGGAACAAGTATTTTCATTTTACCCGGATTCATTTCCCGACTCTTCAACACACAGGGGCTCAACATAAAAGTCATCCGAAGGAATATCAAAAACATTCAAAACAAAAAAATAACAGGAATTTACAAATTCATTGAAACAGATGAAATAAATTCCTATTCCGAAATAGGACAAAGAATTATCTTGGAAATGGAAACCGGTTTTCTCATCGGCGAAATAGAAATGGCCCCTATGGGAACAGGACATGCCGGAATTTGGATTTTCACTTCCATAGGGGATTTGGAAAAGAAATTCGGAAAAGGATTTAAAAAAGTATTCCCGAAATAAAACGCATTTTCAGCAATGAAAAAAAATCAGATGGATCATACAGGAAAATAATTATGCGGAAACGGATAAGGAAAAGATAATTGGAATGGGATGGCACCTTCTCATACGGGAAAGGAATAGTGAACGAAAATAAAACCGATTATACCCTTGAATTAATCATCCGGCCCAATGTTCTCGGTTCGGTTATTCTTTATTCCGTCCGTTTAATTTATCAGTAAAATTCGCTCAACTGAATTGCCGGTCTCTCCGGATATTTTTAAAAGATACAGTCCTGACGGCACATCAATTTCCAGACTTTTTGATACCTGTTCCCCCTCAATTGATTCTCTATATATTAATCTGCCATATTGATCCATAATCTCAATTTTATTGACATCAACTTCTTTCCATTCAATTTGGAATTGCCCATTTGTTGGGTTTGGAAATACAGAGAAGGGAATGTTGGAAATTTCTTTTATACCTGAAATAACGGATTCATTCCAATAAACATTAGTATCATCAACAAAGCCTTGAATGACAATATCCTTTTTGCCATCTCCATTTAAATCCGCAATAGTATTAGCAGGAATATACTCCCCACCAAGACTGTCTGCGGCTATAAAATTATTATTTCCCAGATTTTCAAAAACAATGGAAAAGATATTAGGAATTCCACCATCCATCGACCCAATGAGTAGAATATCCAAATCATTGTCATTGTCAAAATCTGCAAACGCATTGCTACTGGCAAAAATATCCGGGAAAGGAGTAGTCATTAATTCAATAAAATTTCCATTTCCATTGTTGATGTACAAAATGGTTTTAGGTGTAGAATCATCAGATCCTCCAGAAATCAATACATCTTCATCTCCATCATTGTCAATATCTCCAACACTGATTTCTTCTGCAAAGTGTGGCGTTATATTGCTGTTTGAGAAAACGGAATAATTCCCAGAACCATCATTTTCATAAAGGCCAACCTGTGCTTCATCGTTTTCGTTTTTGCCAAAACTTAGAATATCTAAATCTCCGTCACTTTCCAAATCAATAAATTCAATCTTAGCTGATAAAAATGATGTGAGATTCACATTTTGTGCTTGGGTAAAGCCTCCTGAACCATCATTGAAAAATAATAAAGCAAAGGGATTGGAAGCATCCAATTCACCATATTGAAGCACATCATTATCTCCATCCCCATCCACATCTCCAATAATCAATTCCCCCGCATCAGATGGCAGAAAAGGTGTGCTGTCATCATAAATAAATTGTGCCTGTCCATCATTCCTATAAAAGTCCGTTCGATTGTAAGACGTGATAATGATATCCAAATCCTCATCATTGTCCAAATCACCCAACACCATTCGTTCTGTCGTGAAAAAATTATTAAAGTTCTGTTCTTCCAATATAAAATTTCCACTACCATCATTGAGAAAAACGGAAGGTTCTGCACTTTGCCCCATCAAGTTTTCTCCGAGACCGGACTGTATCAGATCAATATCACCATCATTATCCAAATCCCCACTCAATATTGATCCGCTATATACTTCTTGTATTAAGGGCTGAGGGTCGGCAAGATTGAAATTAATATCTTGGGCAAATCCTTGCATCAAAAATGATACCGTAAAAATTATTGAGGAAATGTATTTTATCATTTGTAATAAAATTAAGTGAGGTAACTTCTTATTTAGAATTTAATTCGTATCAATAGATGCTATTGCGAAAAGTTTTTTATGTAAGACGAATAAGAGGTTTTGTAAAAAGACGAGGCATCACTCGAAGAGCATAGCCGTAGCTATGGTTGAGAGGAATAACGAAGTATTTTTACAAAACATCCATTTGGCTATAATTAATATTTCGCAATAACATCTAATATTTAATACCCTCCATAAAAACGGCGGGCGAACCACTCTATCCCCAACAAGGCGAGAATCAACCAGAAAATCCATTTCAGGTTGATCACCGAACGGGTTTTGAGGGTAGAATACAACACCGGTTTCACTTCATCCTTAGCGGCAATAATGGAAGGTAGGGAATCCAATTGTGACGGATAGACCAAAGAACCGCCGAACTGTTCGGCCAATACTTTTAGCATGCCATGATCGGCAGTCGTTTCGAATTTTTCCAATTGTACCGGTCGGACGGAAAACCTCCCCGAAGCAGTCAATTGTTGTCCGTTATAATTTATCGTCCCTTTGTAGGAATAATTTCCCGGAGGGAAAAAACCGGCATTCAAGGAATAAGAACGATCCACTTTATTAAAAGTATAATTAAAATCCTTTCCTTCCTCATTGACAATCGTTAATGCTGCATCCGGATCATTAATTAATTCGTAGCTATCATTATATAACTCCGCATCAAGGATGACCGGTTCGTTTTCATTGAAAATATTCTTAGCGATACTCACCCTGAATTTTCTTTTATCTTCCTTCAAGGTCAGATAAGTCATCGTCTTACCTAACAACTCATCGAAAATATCATGGTTTTGGAATTGCAGATAATTGAATAACTTCCAACGCCAGATTCCTTCCGCCGTCAATACCCCTACCTTGATCCGATTCACCTCTCCAAAAGCCAATAAGGGATATTTCGTTTCCACCGAGCCGATTTTCTGATACAACAATACTTCCGCATCCGTCGAAGCGGAATAATCCCCGAAAGGGGAAGTCATCGGATTGAATTTGGGTAATTCGTTTTTGATTTTTTCATCCAAGGTGAAAAGATTGAAAGAAGGATCAACAATAGCTTGGACATTATTCGTAGAAGCCGTCCCACCTTTGACATTGACCAGGGGTTGGACTTTTCCTATACGCCCCATATCGGATTGGGCACCCAATATATATAACCTCGGAATATTCCTATCATACAAAGTTTGCAGTTTGGCGGCAGCATCATTCGTCTTACTCGGCAATTGATGGAGAATAACAAAATCATAGGCTGCCAAGCCTACATTATCATTAGCATAAGCCACATCTACCTGATAATTCTTATTTTTTAAAACACTTGTCTTAATGGCAGATATATCCGGATGAGGGGAATTGGCCAAAATCAATATCTTCTGGCGGGCATCAAGGATATCTATGAAAATATCCTTGGAATTATTAACACGGGTCACCTCATCCTTGACCGGTGTAACGGAAATACGATACCGTTGTACTCCGGCCCTATCCGCATCCAAAATGATTTCCTTGGTGGTAAAGAATTGATTCTTATCGATGACAATCTGTTCCGTCTTGATTTTTTCAGCCTTGCCATCCACGATACGGCTCACCACCAAATTGGTCGGTGCATTGGTACAGTTCCTTGCCGTAACATCTACCTGTAAACTGAATTTATCTCCGAGGTAGGCAATCTTATTATGGAATACCCTTTTCAATACCAGATCCTTATCGGGAACGGTATCTCCCAAAGCAATAGGAAAAACCGGTGCCGCCAATTTCGCTCCCGTATAAACCGGATTGCTCCCTTCATTGTAAACGCCATCCGTTGCAAGAATAACCGCTCCCAGGTTCTGTCCCGTATAACGGTCGTATATTTCACTGAAAAGCTCGGAGATATTCGTCACCTTATCATTGAATTGGAAATCGATGCCCTCCTTGGTTTCCTCTCCGAAGGAAAAGGTTTGTAA
>JAHDFN010000255.1 GCA_020628145.1 Saprospiraceae bacterium
CATAAATGCCGGGATTAGAAATATTCTGATTTTCGATAGAAATCGTATCTCCCTGGCACAAAGAAAAATTATTGAATGTGGTGGTGTCGTTGAATAATGGATGAATATCATAAATTACGATACTGTCGCAGCCTGTGATGTTCGGATAAATGAATTCATGAATTCCAGCGTTGAAAATGTTTTGGTTTTCAATGAATAATGTATCTCCTTGACACAAAGAAAGAGTATTGATGAAGGTAGTGTCTTCAATTGTTGTATAAATATCGTAAATCAAAATACTGTCGCATCCTATCATGTTCGGATAAATGAATTCATGAATTCCAGCGTTGAAAATGTTTTGGTTCTCAATGAATAATGTGTCTCCCTGGCACAAGGAAAAATTATTGAAAATAATTGTATCGTTGAATAATGGATGAATATCATAAATTACAATGCTGTCGCATCCTTCAATGTTTGGATAAATGAATTCATGAATTCCAGCGTTGAAAATGTTTTGGTTTTCAATAAGTAATGTGTCTCCCTGGCATAAGGAAAAATTATTGAAAATAGTGGTGTCGTTTTGTGATGCAACAATATCATAAATTAAGATACTGTCACAGCCCGAAATGTTAGAGTAGTTGAATTCGAAAATTCCCGGGTTGGAAATATTCTGATTTTCAATAAATAAAGTATCCCCTAGACATAAAATAAAATTATTAATAAAAATAGTGTCGTTTTGCAAGGCAGTAATATCATAAATTGCGATACTGTCACAGCCCGAAATGTTAGAGTAGTTGAATTCGAAAATTCCCGGGTTGGAAATATTCTGGTTTTCAATAAATAAAGTATCCCCTGGACATAAGGAAAAATTATTAATGAAAGTTGTGTCTGTTGGTAAGGAGGTAATGTTGTAAATTAAGAGACTGTCACACCCGTTATTGTTAGGTTTGAAGAATTCGTATGTTCCCTCTTCGAATATATTCGTGTTTTCAATAGTTAATGTATCTCCTTCACAAAATTGTAAAGCATAAAATGAACTGTCAATTTGCGTTGAAATAATATTGTAAAATACAATACTATCACAACCTTGTCCATCAGTCAGGTTGAAGATATATTCCCCGGAAGAAATGATGCCGGTATTATTAATATAAAGTGTATCATTGACACACAATTGAGTATTGACAAATGTAGTGTCCGGAGGCGATAGGAATTCTTCGATCCTAAAGGGAACAGTAAAAAGACATCCCAGCTCATCCTCCGCAGTAACCATATGGATCCCTCCGGTCAATCCCGTAGCTGTAAGTCCCGTTTGTCCGTCACTCCAGATATAATTCATATTTCCATTTCCTCCACTTGCGTTTACCGTTGCCGTTCCGTCGGGAATGCCGCAACCGGATGAAGGAGTGACATCTACAGTTAATTCAATGGGGTTTATTCCTTCTACAATAATACTGTCATTGATTAAAACGGTACCGAAAATATCCGTTGCCGTCACGCCATAAATGCCCGGAGATAAATCCGTTATCGTGTCTCCGGTTTGTCCATTGCTCCAAACATAAGTCATTTCCGTGAAATCCGGAAAAGAAGATGCTGTGACGGTGCCGTATGTATTGCAGACGGCCGGAGTAATAGTAACCAAAAGAAAATCATATGATTCGTTATAAGTCAGGTTGATGGCATTTGATCCTACGGGTATTTGTTCTCCCTCGCTGTTCACTAATTCGCTATCACCTGTTGTAAATATTAAGGTGGTTAACGAATCCCCCGTAGGTAGATCTTCCTTAATGGTAAATAAAACCGTTCCTATCGGGCCTCCGTTAGTGACAATATTTTTTTTATCGGTTCGGACAAGGCCGATATCAATTTTACTTTCCTGCGTATTTAATTTTGAAAGTGTTTGTAATTCGTCATCTTCAACTCCGTAAGTACTTTGACTGAAATCGGTAGATATGCCGAAATTAGCTGTGGGAACAAAATAATTAAATGTAAATGCCGTACCATATGAATTTACGATTCCTCCATCATTGTTGTTGAGGTACAAATCCACCTCGATCAGGTTATTATTAAAAGTAGCATTATTGATACGGGTATTAATTACATAAGGACTGAATAAATTCTGATTAGGCGGCGGCGGCGTGCCATGGGTAAGTCCGTAATTCTGATCGATGACATCAAAATCATCCAAGGCAATGACACCGTCTCCAGTGCCATCCGTATGCTTATCATTTACGGCCGTATATTCACTATCCGTATCCCAATCCGGACAACCTTGACCATACCAATCCGTAGTGGCATTAGGTCTGACTTCTCCGGTGTTGCCGAATTGTAATCCGGCGATAAGCCAATCACTATTGTCAACTATATTATCATAATTATAATCTCCCGGCCAAACACAGGTTTCTATATCCACCCATACGGTATCGTTAATCGTATTGTTACAAAAATCCGTAGCAGAAAAATAATAATATCCTTCTTCATAAACCAAAACCGACGAAGCATTTGAAAGAAGAGAGTCCGAAGCATCCGACCATGAATATTCTTGCAAACCAAGAACTCCGGCATCTAGGATGGCTGCTTCTCCTTGTTCGCAAATGTAGGAGGTGTCCGGAAGAAAAGCATCGTTGGCATTGGGATAAACGGTTTTAATAAACGTTGTGGTTTCGGATGTGATTCCTCCGTCGGCTATCAATGTGATTTCATAATCTCCGGGTTCGGGAAAATCAAAAACGGGGTTGGCCAGATCCGAATAGAATTCACCATTGATATACCATTGGTAACTGACGATATTATTTTCGGGAATGGTAACGGCCAGGGTATTATTTTCATTCGTGCAGGTAGGTTCTGAAGAATCTTCGACACCTATCATGCAGGGGTCATCGAAAACATTGAAAATAGGTACGGATGTGAAATCGTTGCCTGTATTTATATTATTGGAAACAGAAAGAAAAAAGAAATTTAAAGCCGATCCGGTAATTTCATCTATTGTAAATGAAACCGTATTCGAACTAACCGAATAATTATTTATCAGATTATTATTACATGAAATATTTCCATTTATATCATCGGATTTAAATAAAATACCATCATCGTAATTCGTAATTAATTGCGATTCGTTGGGAAATAGGATTTTATGATTGTCATGAAAATTGCTGACCGATTGAGGGAAAACAGGTTTGTTGACCCAGGTGATTTCATGAAGATTATAATCGTATTTCAATAATTCGGTAGATTCCGAGGATTTAATATATAAATAATCGGGTAGGACGTCAACATCCCTTAAACCGGTATTTATACTTCGTTGCCAATTGGGCATTAAGGGGGTGGGCAATACGGAACCCGGACTATCTTCTATAATTAATGTACTATTGTCGGGCATGCTGTTGGGACTGATGAAATAATATAATTCATCATTTAAATTGACCACATCCTTTAGGAAAACATCCGCAGGAATATTGAAGCGTTTTCCTACGACAAATCCTCCTCCGGAATTATCGACAATGATACTCGTAAAAGTATTGGCATTAAAGTCGTAGGCAATGAAGCAATAGTCACCATTGGAATCAACGAAAACGGGTTGGATGTGATCAAAATCAAAACCGTAATCGTAAGCCCAGGGCAGACTACCGTTGGATGCGAATTTTGCCAGATAACAATCTCCGGTCGTAGCGGAAAATCCGACAAGAAAACCTCCGTCATCGGTCTGTATCAAATCTATGGTCGAATCAATATCCACACCGACATTTAATGATCTACTCCATTGTGGATTTCCATTGAAATCTATTTTAATGAGATTGACATTATTGACGATGCTTTGATCGTCCGGTGTGACCAAAAGGATGGCGCCTAAATCCTGGGTTCCTATTATCCGGTTAATATTAATAGGCAGATTATTTAACCGATAGGAATTTTCCCAAAGTGGACTTCCGATTAAATCCGTTTTTAGAATGGCGTCTCGTCTAATCGTATCATTTAAGGGTCCGGTGGTTTTTTCGGTAATGAAATAGAAAAAATTTCCGTCGGCACTGGTTTCAATATCGTAAGTGTTGGGCATGACTCTTGAAAACAAACCGGGCGAGTTGCTATTGTCGATGACAATCGTTTTGCATTCCTGACGGGTTTCACAGGGGTGAACCGCTGTCAGGCAAACATTGTAGGAACCGGTATTGTCATAAGTATGGACTACATTCCATCCACTATCCGTATTTCCATCTCCGAAATCCCATGAGTATGTTGTATTCTCATTATTGGATGAAGCATTCAGATATACATTGGCGAAAGCGATAGAATAGGAAAAAGTATCTTGGGGTAATCCGATGACTTCGATATTATCCTGATAGGTATCCGAGCAGGCACCATTACTCGCCGTCAGGCTGATATTGAAATTTCCGATTTGATTGAATGTATAATCGAAGCTTGTAATATTGTTGGCCAAGACCACTCCATTGACCAACCAATCAAATCTTGATGCGGATATGGAATTGGAATTGAAGGTGACGGTTTCACCGAGGCATACGGTATTCGGATTGGGGGTGAAACCGGCAACAACGGGGCAGGGAAGGATAGAAAAGGTATTGTCCGTTATATCTCCGACCAGAATATCATTGGAATCCGTTATTCTGACTAAAGCTGTATTGGTGGGTTTATCGGGTACAATCCAGGAATAAGTCCCGTTGTTGGTGATATTGTCATTGATAAGTTCCCACTGTACGCCGTTGTCAACAGAATATTCCAGTTTTACCTGAGGGATGCTTCCTATGGAGTTCCACGTAATAGAAACACCATTTCCAGGGTTCAATTGTTCATTATTATTGAGTGAAGTAAGGGTCAGGGCATTATTTCCTGAATTGCATCCTAGTCCGACGGCACACCATGCATTGATGACTTGTTCTATGATGAATGCCCCATTCGGTTCGGCTGCAAATAAATCCTGGGCCGCAAGGATGCTTCCATTCCTCGCATCAACATAATTGGACAAGGGGGTGAGGTAGAATCTCAGGTTGTGAAATGCAATTCTCGCTGCATTTTCAATCCCGATAGGGCTGATATTATAACTCGTACCCTGATCATTCGTTCCGCTTCCTCCTTCTGCCAACAGATAAAACCAATAATTCTGCACACCGCTATTGACGTGTACCCCTCCGTTATCTCCTCCACCGAATTGCCAATGATTCCCCTGATAGGTATCGGGTTGTTGGGTCAGCATTTGCGGGTCGCCGGGAAAGGCCAGATTCCTGATTCCGTTTTTATTCTGAGGGGCGGCGATGACATCTTCACCGATGATCCAATCGTAGGGAGGAGGAAGATAATGTTGCTCGATGACAGTAGCGAAAATATCACTGAAGGATTCATTCAAGGCCCCCGGTTCGAAATTATAAACCAAATCGGCCGTATGTTGGGTGATCCCATGCGTATATTCATGTGCAACGATATCTAAGGAAGTGAGGGAGTTGTATAGGATGTTATCCCCATCACCGAAAATCAATGCTCCATTGTTATAAGTAGCATTATTGAATTGGTTGCCATAATGAACATAACCCTGTATGGGAGAATTTTGATTATCGAAACTCAACCAATTGAAATTTTCTTCAAAATATCGGTAGGTTTGTTCAATTCCCCAGTGTACATCGACTGCGGTGGGATCATCATCCCAGAAATTGTCTTCATCAAAAAAGGGGAATATGGAATGGAATGCATTATTGTTGTTGTTCATCGTCGAAATACCCCCGCCGATATCATTTTCCAATTGATAAATGAATCCTTGTTTCCGGGTGGTGAATTCCACTGTTCCATGATAATTACTCACACCGCTTCCCAGTACGTCATTATTCGGATTTGAATGATGGCACTTGTCCAATGCATGTATGATTTCCCCATTTGTAGCATCGATATACATGTCCCATTGATGGAATAGTAATGTCGAATTTATTTC
>JAHDFN010000256.1 GCA_020628145.1 Saprospiraceae bacterium
AGAACGATGGGTCAGGAGACTTTGGAAATACGGGAGCGTTGACCTTTAATACGACGATTTATCAGGATGTGGGTGGAGTCTGTGTGGCTTTGGTGCCGAGTAATACGAATGTATATGAAGTACCTGAATTCGACAACAATCTGACAGTTGGTACGACACCGGGTGATCCGGGTTCATTCGATCCTACATTACCTGCAACACTATGTTATACTTATACATCCGATGGAACGGGTGGAGGAGGGAACGACGACGTACAGGGTAATGTTCCTGTGGCATACGGCTGTACCGAAATTACCGGTTTTTCTAATATAATGGTGAGTCCATGTGATCCGTTTACTGATACCTATTCGGTGACAATGGATGTAACCGTTGCCAATATGCCTCCAACCGGTGGTTCCCCGATTGATGCAACGGAAATCAGGGTAAACGGACAGATGTTTATGTTGACGGCACAAACCACAACGATTACCCTGAGTGGTTTATATGCCGATGGCCTTCCGGTAGATTTAACAGCATTCATGTCGGTAAGTACGGGATGTACCTTTACAAGTTCGGCTGCATTTATGGCTCCTGTTACTTGCATAATAACGGAACCTTGTCCCGATCCAAATAATATCGTTTCTGCTCAAAATTCTGGTCCTGCGTATCCCGGGCAGCCGATAAGTTTGGATTTTGCAACGAATATCCCGTTTTATACTTTTTATTGGGAAGATGAAATAGGTAATATCGTATCATATGATGCTCAATTCAATTATTATCCGAATCCGACAGATAATGGTAAAACTTTCAAAGTCGTAGTGATCGATGATTTCGGTTGTTATTATGAAAGTTTTACAACGATTAATGTCTTACAAGGATATCCTATTATTCCCAATCATCTCATTATAGATTTGACGGCTCCCCCTGCCGGAGCTAGGCTGTCATCCGAAATTGATTGTGCGGTTAGAATGAATGATCTGACCACATTGATGGGGAGTTCGATATTCTATCCGATAGGGTATGAAATCGATACCAGCTATTGCGGATGTTTGGTGAGGGTTCGATTCGATCCGGATCAGTTGGCAGCTTCCCCCTTATCGATTTACGGAAGAGGTGGCCTAGTGAAAGAAGAAGTAAGTACAAGAACCGAATTTGACCATAATTTATCGAATTCATATACTATTTATTCTAACAATTCGAATTGGAGTACAGGGAATCTGCCTTTGTCTGACGTATTTTATGCTTCAGGAGCGATAATTGATACGGGTGTGGATACTATGGACGACTTGATTCGGGGGGACTTGATAACGGCGAACGAATGCATATCCTATTCTGATAATGTTGGGGGCGGTTCAACAAATGGCTATGATTATTTTGAACAAATCAATTATAAATTTATAGAGGGTGTACTGGATGATTTGAATGGTCATGGTAGTTTAATACACGACATCGCCCAAAAAGCATCAAAGGGTGCGGGCAGATATAGGATTTCTAAAATATTGGATGAAAATGGTACGGGAGACAAGTTCGGGCTTTTATGTGCTTTAGCCAATATTTATAATTACAATAATGAATTACTTTCCGATCCATATCATTCTCAAAAAGATGTAATTAAAGCCATTAATCTTTCTCTTGGTTATAGGAGCGTAATTGAAGATAACAGGATTATGGAAACCTTCGTTTCCTTGTTGCAAGAACAACAGGCCATATTGGTTGTGGCTGCCGGTAATGAAGGAGAAGATTTGGATAATTCGGAGTTTACAATTTTTCCCTCTCAATTAGAAAACCCGAATGTCTTTAGTGTCGGTTCCGTCAGTTTCGGAGGTGATTGGATGCCATTTTCCAATTACGGCTCTTCGGTTGATATTGCAACGGTTGGGGAAAACATCAATGCCGGTTCCGGTACATCCGTGTCAAGTGCGGTTGTCTTTGGTCAGATATTGCATTTACAAGCGGTCTATCCAGATGATAGTTTTGCTGAAATAATGATTAAATTATATCGGACAACGACGGAGTTGCCTGAGCTTACAGATAAGGTCGAAAATGGTAGGGTGTTATTCCTTTGCCAATATCCCGAAAACATATCGGTGGATACATCTTCGGACCCGAATATTGCAGAGGTGTCTTGGGATGATGTAGCATGCCCACATATTCGTTATCAGATCCGATACAAATTGGCGAATGTAAATGAAGACTGGCAAATTATATCGACGGATAATCCATCGAGGTTTATAACCGGTTTATCCCCGAACAGGGTTTATGCGATTAAAATCAGAACCCAATGTGATATTATGAAGTGGTCTGATTTCAGTCCGATTATATATTCTCGAACGGATATCTGTGAGCCTCCCATGAATATCAGTGATTCACCATTTGGAACGAATAAAAGGAGAATCGAGTGGGATTTGTCCATAGGGAATGAAAAATATCAAATTTGGTACAGAATAGTAGGAGAGGAATCGTGGTTGCGTAAAACAACCTATGAGCCGGGAATGAATTTCCGAGTATTGAATAATTTGATTCCCGGAGAGGCTTATGAATATAAAATTCGGGCATTTTGTGAGAATAACTATGGCCCATTTTCTGATACATATACCTTTATAAATATACTGCCGAGAATGCAGGAATTAGAAACCACATCATTCCCAAACCCATTTTCCGAACGGCTTAATGTTCGATTGAAATCCGAAAAAGAAAGTGTATATGAGATTGTGATCCTGAATGTGCTTGGTGATGAAGTCATAAATGAAAAGAAAGCTTTGGGTGCAGGAAACGAAGTGTTGTCATGGAATACTCAAAAATGGG
Organism: Saprospiraceae bacterium; assembly: GCA_020628145.1. GTDB lineage: Bacteria > Bacteroidota > Bacteroidia > Chitinophagales > Saprospiraceae > JAHDCE01. The sequence goes on from JAHDFN010000256.1 coordinate 2,785, forward strand.
AAACGGGTATTTACTTCCTGAAAATAAATGATGGAGTTGAAGGTAAATGTTTGAAATTAATGAAGAAATAATATGGGAATCATAAAGACCTGATTATATTAGGGGGTGGGAAGAAAAACCAATCCCCTTTTTGTTTTTTAGGATTGGTTCTAAAGAAAATTATAATCGTTTTTCCTGTGTATAGATAAGCGGTTGAATAAGTTTTGTCCTGTACTTAGAAAAAAATAATATGTCATTGCCTCTATATAAAATACAGTTTTTTCTTCTATTTATTTGTTTGTTTGTTTCATGTTTTTCGGATGATGCCTCAATAGATTGTGATGCCTTATTAGATGATCCATCTTATATTGACGGAAGTAAAAAAAAGAAAAATGGAGATTGTCAAGGTGCGATTACGGACTTTGAAAGATATGAACAAAATGACTTTCCATCCAATAAAAATTGTCCTAGTATCTCCGAAAGAAAAAATAGTCTTGCATTTAATATGGCTGTATGTTATAGGGAAATCGGAGAATATGAAGATGCCAGAATTAAATTTAGGGAAGCTACCCACGAAAACCTTGATTCTATTCCGGCTAAATACATTTTAGAAAGTTTTTCCTTATGGATGGAAATGGAAAATAATTTAGGTGCCTATTTTAATTCTTTAGATCTGATAAATGAGGTAGAGGCTTGGATAAAAGAAAATAATTACAACCCGGATATCCTATCAATAAAAGAATGGGATAAATATCATCGTCAGGCGGCCAATACATACCGTAATTTAAACGAATTTGATAAGGCTGAAAAACATGTCAACGTCTTACAAGATTCAAGTGAAGAAAGGAACAAAGTTTTGAATGGATTATATTACCATGAAATTGGAAATTATAAAAAATCCATTGAAATTTTTAATGGACTGATAAATGAATATGAAGCAGTAAATCAATTCAGAGCTAAATCTTTTTTGAATATATGCCTTCCGTATCTGAAATTAGGTAAATATCGAAAAGCCGCCGACTCTGCAAGGAAGAGTCATGATGATTACAAGGTATTGGATGATGAGGAAGGTATGGCGGATGCCTATAATAACTTATCGGATGCATTTAGGGGGATGGGGCAATTGGATTCTGCTTTATATTATGCACACCATTCGTTGGAATTATACATTGAGGATTATAAAGAAATTAATCAGGGGAAAAATCCTTCTGAAAAACAATTGTCCAAATTGCGGAATTTAGAACCTGTATTGGAATATATGAAATCCAAAACCCTCGCACAATTCGAAATTTATGAAAAGGATTCTACAAAATTTAATGAATTGATTTCTACTATTGATGCTTGGGATAAAACAAGGGAATTGTTTTTGACCCGGGAAGATCAATTAAACCTCAATAAGGTATTTTGGAATGCAGGGTTTAGAAAAATGTATGAAGATATAATCGAGGTGACTTTCGAATTGAATGATGTGGGACGGGCTTTTTCGTTTTTTGAGAAAAGCAAATCCGTTATCCTAAGGGATAGGATAGGGTATTTTTCAAAGAACGATTCCAAGCAAGTGAATACTGAAAATATTTCAAGTGTAGAAGAAGTGAAAAAAGAGTTGGAGGATAATCAGGTGTTGGTAGAATATTTTGTAGGTCTGGAAAGAATATATGCCCTAGCTATTTCCAAAGGAAATGAAAAGATGTATTCCTTTGATGTCCGTTATCTTGATGATGTCAAACGAATAAAAAAAGAATTTAGGGAACAGAAAGAGAATGCTAAATCTTTAGGCTTGAAAATATATGAAGGGATTTTCAAGTCCATTCATGAAGATTTTTCCGGTGCAGATAGGTTTGTGATTGTAGGTGATGGCGAACTGGAAGATTTGTCATTTGACATTCTTATGAAGAATGATGAAGAATATTTGCTAAATGAAATAGCATTCAGTTATAATTATTCTGCTGCAATGTTGTTCAAGGAACAAAAATCGAATAAAAATAAAATTACATATTTCGCACCGATTGAATTTTCTAATTTGAAGAATGGATTAGATGATTTGTTAGAGAGTGGAAAGGAAGTTGCTCGACTGAATGAAAGGAGGGATGGAGATGTATATGAACTGAAAAAAGCCGATAAAAATACTTTTCTGGATAAAATAGATGAAGTTTCCAATTTGCATTTGGCGACCCATGCATTAGGAGGGAATAATCCTAGGATATATTTTTATGATGATTCCCTCATGATAGGTGAAATTTATAAAATCGAATTGGAACAATTGGATGAAGTAGTATTGAGCGCTTGTGAAACTTCTGCCGGTCAACAACAGGAAGGAGAAGGAGTCAATAGCCTTGCACGGGCATTCGTGTATGCGGGTGCAAGAAAAGTTATTGCAGCTTCCAATCCTGTATATGATAAGTCAACGCGGAAATTATTTGTAACCTACTATGAATTAAATAATGAAAATCCATCTGACATTGCCTTGCAACAGACTAAAATAAAGCTATTGGAAAATAAAACCATTAATGATAATTTATTTTTATCGTTTATGGTGTTCGGTGCAGTGGATTGATTTTTTCTAAAAATCAACTTGGAAACTCAAAACAGGAATGAAACCCGATTGTTTTTTGAAAATAAAATCATTGAGATTATAATCATAAATCAATTCCCTTTGATTGTTATAATTCAAAATATTCTGCGTATCCAGAATTAAAGACCAAGCATACTTCGGTTTATCTTTTCTATATGCAACTTGAATATCTATCCTCCAATAATCTTTCATTTTTTCTTCGAAGGCCCGATCTTCATCTTCTACCAAATCCCTGATTTCGGCAGAGGCTTCCGGATTGCCGGGAGTATATCTTAGTCCTCCATTGTAAAGGTTCCTGAAACTAAAGGTAAGGGCATTGTTTTTTTTCAAAGTGAATTCCTTGCCACACATCAAACTAGAAGAATAACGCCCGTCATATCTGGTGCTGAACGTTCCGATTTCATCAATCGTATATGTGGATCGGTAAAGAGA
>JAHDFN010000257.1:0-4347 GCA_020628145.1 Saprospiraceae bacterium
TGGGTTGTGATAGTACGGTTTATGTCAATCTGACTTACTTGCCTAATACGGAAGGAAGTATAGAAGATACCTTCTGTATAGGCAGTGGAGCGTCGATTACCTATGGCCATTATACGTTTGATGAGGAGAATCCCACGGGATCGTTTGTGATTCCAAATCAACAGGGTTGTGATAGTACGATATATGTCAATCTGACTTATGAAGAATGTAGGACTTATTGCACATTTACGCCGGGGTATTGGGGGAATCATATCGATTTGGTAGGAGTTTTATTGTCCTCGGAAGATGCAGATCCGAATATTGTTGATGAAAATGATAATTTGATCGTTGGGGGATACATCTTGAGTTTGAATTGCTTGGATTACATATTGCCGGGCCGGCCCAAGTTCAAAAGAAATCAAGTTCATTGTGGTGTGAATTACAAGAACAATACTTCATTATTGAGGCATTTGATATCGGTATATTTGGCCCAATTGTATTTTAATGAGGGTTATGCTACTGATGGATATCATTTATTGGATTTGGAAATTGATGATGTATGTTGGGGAGTCCAATATGAAGATGCCATGAATAATTTACCTGATTATATTGTAACCGTATCGGATTTATTACTGGAAGCAGAAACGACTTTTGATGTAAATCTGACACCGGCACTTACGGCTATCAATGAAAGATTCGATGAATGTCAATGGAGCCATATCTGCCCGGCCGAAGAAAGATTTGATTCCGGTGACATTGAAGAAGAAATCGGAGAAGAGGATATAACCGGTTTGGATGTCAAGGTATATCCTAATCCGGCAGTTACGTCTTTGAATGTTGACTTGACCATCACACAAGATAAGTTTGAGGGAGGCAAAGTCCAATATCAATTAACCAATATACAAGGAGTTGTAGTCAGACAAGGTAGTTTTTATTTGGATAATAAGATGAACTATCTAAGGGTAGATACTAATTCACTTCCTCCGGGTATTTATTATTTTTCAATGAATATAGAACAATTGAATTACAAGACGGTTTGCGTCGTATTAAGAAATTAAAATTGTAGCGTTTTGTTATTTGTATAAGTTCCAATTTTTTTTGGAAAGGGCTGTCTGAAAAGTAAGGATATAAGTGGAGATGATTTCCTTTGGGAATATTCTAAACTTCTGAGCTTTTCGGATGGCCTTTTTGATCCAGTTTATTAAAAATAAAACCCATGGATAAACCCGAAATCAAATGCCAGATACCCCACCAGGCCACAATGATGGCCATACCTCCCAAATGTGGAAAGAAATTAAATATAATCACCAAACCTATCCCTGAATTCTGGATACCGGTTTCGATGGCTATCGTTCTCCTTTCTTTTTGTCCTAATCCGAAAATCCGAGCTAGATTATAACCGCCTAATAAAGCCAAACCGTTGTGTATTAAAACCGTCCAGAAAATAATATGGAATAATTGAAGGAAAGTATCAATATTAGTGAAAAATGCTCCAAGGATTAATAAAGCAAAAATACCTATGGAAAATTTCTGTAGGAAACCTGAAATCCTCTTAGAAAAGCCGGGTAGGTATTTTGACATGAGCATTCCGGAAATCAATGGGACAACCAGAAGGAAAAATGCCAGTTTCAATATACCGAAATAATCTACACTTACCTCGTTCATCAAAGGAGCCGTTTTATTGGATAAATGCCCCCCAAAATAAAACCCGAAAGGAATCATAAATCCGGAAACCACTGTGGCAATCGAAGTCAGACAAATGGATAATGCGGTATTCCCCTTGGCTAATAATGTAAAGAAGTTAGAAACATTTCCTCCCGGACATACCGATACCATAATTAATCCCAAAGCGATACTGGGATGAAGAGGAATTAAATAAATTAAAATGATTGTAATAAGTGGTAATAATAAATATTGGGAAAGAACACCTGCTAGGATCATCTTAGGTTTCTGAAAGACGACTTTGAAATCCGACCATTTGATTTCAAGTGCCACAGAAAACATGACAATGGACAAAATGGTGTTTATCCAGAATAAATTATCCGCATTGAAATTAATACTTATCTGATCCAGATTCTCCATTTGTAAGGGTAGGGTGTGCTAAAATAGTCTGTATTGAATCATTAAGATAATAATTCCAATGCGGTTTTTATTCCTATTCCAAATTCAAATGAATGCCCACATGATTTCAATGCATTTTCTATGGCAGAAACTGTTGAGACCAAGTCATTTTGATTGATTTCTCCCATATGGCCCACTCTGAAATATTCGGTTTTTTTCTCTTTCAACAAACCACCCGCAACAATTACTCCCTGCCGATTAATCTCTTTTCTAAATGAATTCCCATCAATTCCTTTAGGATAATAAACCGCTGATAGGGTATTGGCTGCGATTTCATTTCTTTGAGGGAACAATTCTAGTCCCATGGCCTGCATGGATTCCCTGAAAGCCTTGGCTAATTTCCTATGTTTGGCGAACCGGAATTCCATCCCATCATTCAAAATGAGTTGGAGACTGGTTTCCAAAGCTAAAATAAGATTGACAGGTGGCGTTCCGAAATACGACGGCTTTCTGGATTGGTATGCTTCCATAATTGGAAGCCAGTTCTTGAAGTCGGCATAATAATTCGGCACCGGATATTTTCGATTTTTCCAAGTGTCCATCGCTTTGGGGGAAGCAACAAGCAAAGCCAATCCCGGAGGTACTCCGACGGCTTTTTGGGAAGCGGTCAATGCTACGTCTATATTCCATTCTTCTTGTCTTATTTCTTCACCCGCCACAGAACAAACCCCATCGAGAATGGTCAATACATCATATTTTTTGCCCAATTCACCAAAAGGTCGAGGATCATTCAGAACTCCGGTAGATGTATCTACATGGGTAAAGGTGAGCAGCTTATAATTTTTCTGTTGAAGTTTTGCTTCAATTGTTTCTAAAGGAACGATTTCCCCTACGTCCGCTCTTAATATGTCTATTTCTGCACCATATCGTCCTAAGATATCCGCATACCTCTCCCCAAAATATCCCGTAGAAACAACAAGGGCCTTGTCGCCCGGCTCAATAAGATTGGCGGCAGCTATATCCATAGCCAGCGTTCCTGACCCGGCAACGACAAATGCCTGCCCCGAAGGACAAAGCCATACTTCCTTCATCATATCCAATGCATGACCGAAGGAAGCAATGAAATTCGGAGCCACATGGCTGGTGGTCGGAATAGACATGGCTTGTAAAACGGCAGGATCGAATTCAATCGGTCCCGGAATCATCAATAATTTTCTACCTTTCATCAAATGCTATATTTGAAATGCAAGGTAGTAAGAATTGGATATTATTAACCTATGGTATTGTAAGCGAATGAGTAATTTGATTCGTTTTATGACAATAAACTTATATTGTTTATATTTGTTATCAATGCAAATGGACATATATATTGCCAAAAAACAATTTTTTCAAAACGGAATCCTACCTTTTCCATTTATTCATTCTATAAATAGAATTAAGATGTACTCAAAATTCTTATGGGTGATGTTATGTAGCTTCATCCCCTTGGTTGTCATGGCCCAGAAAAACGCCCCTTCAGAAGAAAACCTGATGTTAGCCAAATCGCTCAAGAAAAAATATGAAGATGCCCGGCTCGTAGCTTTGTCGATAGGGGAGGATTACGAATTCGGATTTAATCCATCGACAAAAAAGGTGACGGTTCATGAAAAAAACAAAGAGCAGTATATATGTATAGGATCGAATGCCACAGTCTCGCATTATAAGTCTTATGATGCGACTACCGAAATTTTGGAAAAGGAAGTCAAGTATGAAAATAACAAACCCCTGAAAGGAGTCGAATTCCTGGATAATTATATGAGTATTGATGGATTTTTCTATTCTGATGCCAGAGTGGTTTATACTGCGGTTGATTATCCCTACCAGGGTTCTGTTCGGAATATAGGATTCGAAAAGAAATTTTCTGATGTGAAATATTTTACCAATTTATACCTACATGAAAAATTTCCTTTGGTGAAGAAAAAAATCAGTTTTACCATTCCTGCCGGTTTGGATTTGGAAATCAAGGAAATGAATTTTGAAGGATATGACATCAAGAAAAAATCATCTAAAGTAGGCGGGAAAACGGTCATTACATATGAAATCAATGATTTGGATGCTATGCCCAATGAATCTTATGCTCCCGGACCGTCATATACCCAACCTCATTTGCTTATCCTAGCCCGTTCTTTTGAAAGAGCAGGCAATAAGGTACAACTTTTTAATTCCTGTGATGATTTATATGGATGGTACAAGGATTTGGTCAAAGACATGGACAATGATGTATCACCTATCAAGGGGAAAGTAGATGAATTGGTCAAGGGCGAAGTG
>JAHDFN010000257.1:4357-5722 GCA_020628145.1 Saprospiraceae bacterium
GGGAGTAGATAAAATTAAATCCATATATTATTGGGTTCAGGATAAAATCAGATACATTGCTTTTGAAGATGGTATCGCCGGTTTCCAACCTGAAAACTGTCAGGATGTTTATAAGAATAAATATGGTGACTGTAAAGGGATGGCCAATCTAACTAAACACATGTTGAATGAAGCGGGGTTTGATGCAAGGCTCACTTGGTTGGGTACGAAAAGAATTGCTTATAATTATAATGAACATCCGTCTCTTTCTGTTGACAACCACATGATCTGTACGGTTATCCATAATGGGAAAAAATATTTTCTTGACCCCACTGAAAAATATAATACTTTCGGTGAATATGCAGAACGCATACAAGGACAGCAGGTTTTGATTGAAGATGGCGATAATTATATCCTCGAAAAAATTCCGATTATGTCCAATAAGGATAACCGACAAAAGAAAAAAACCAAACTCCGGCTGGATGGGGAAATTCTGAAAGGAAATTCAAATTGGGATTATCATGGAGAGAGTAGGGCATACTTATTATATAATATCAATTATACGGATTCGGATAAATTGGATGAAGCCCTGACTTATCATATTTCAAAAGATAATAAGAATTTCAAATTGGAAAATCTGAAAACAACCGATTTTAATGATCGGGATAAACCTTTCGGAATATCATATGATTTCGAACTGAAAAATGCGGCAACGGTTTTCGGGGATGAAATTTATGTCGATTTGGATTATTATAAAGAATATTCGAAATCTGTTTTCAAAGAAAGGAAACAGGATTACCAATTCTCTCATAAATTACTCTTAGAACAGGAAGTAGAACTGGAAATTCCTCAAGGATATAAAGCAGGTGAATTGCCGGAAGGAATGAATGAGAAATTCGATGATTTTTCTTTTGTCGTTGATTATAGATTATCCGGGAATAAGATACTTTATTCTAAAAAAATAACTGTGGATAATGCAGTTGTTAAAACATCCGATTTTGATAAATGGAATAATGCCATTAAGAAACTGGATGAGAATTATCAGAACCAAATCGTATTTATCAAAAAATAAAACTCATGACAAATCCCATTTTTAAAATCTGCTTTTATTCACTGATGTTTATTGCCCCTTATTTTTCTTTTGCCCAAACAGAAGAAAAAGTAAGGGAAATGATGTGGGGCGAAGAAGCTCCGGCTATCAACGATACCGAAGTGCCGGATAAATGGAAGAATGAATCCGCAGTGGTACTTTATGCCGAATTCAAATTCATGTATGAAGATCAAAGATCCAATCTCAAGGAAACAGAGTATGTGCGTAAGAGAATTAAGTTGTTGGATAAGTCCGCTGTAGAAGATTATTCCCAATTTACTTATCCCGATTCCAAA
>JAHDFN010000018.1:0-146 GCA_020628145.1 Saprospiraceae bacterium
AGCACCATCGCATTGTACCGCCTCGTCTTGAGCCGGTGTTTGAATGACCGGTTCCAAAGTATCCGAAACTGTTATTATTTGTGTATGGGTAGTAGAATTACCACATTCATCCGTAGCCGTCCATGTTCTTACATAAGTTCCATTTG
>JAHDFN010000018.1:246-20545 GCA_020628145.1 Saprospiraceae bacterium
AAGGATCTCCCGTTTGGTTATATGTTACAGTAATTGGACTCGTACAATTATCCGTAGCCGTGACATTCGGAGGAGAGGGTAAAGGATCTCCACAAGTCAAGGTAATATCGCCAGGCACCCCGAACAATTCAGGGTAGGTACCATCCGCCATGTCTACCGTATATGTTGCCTGAGAGCAACAATTGGATAGTCCACCATTACATACCTGATAAACGATCTGAACATTTCCACAGTGGATCGTACCGGGTGTATAATGAACCACACCATTAGCATCTATAGTAGCTGAACCGATTGAAGGTTGTGTAACTATACTATATGTCGGATTTACCAAATCCGTATCATTAGCTGAAACATCATATGAAATAACAGTTGTTTGAGGGCAATGCCACAAACCGTCATTGACAGCATTAGGAGCGGTACAATCCATGAAGATATTCTGGGTAGCTGTTGTAGAATTACCACATTCATCCGTAGCCGTCCATGTTCTTACATAAGTTCCATTTGAACATTCACCCAAAGGATCTCCCGTTTGGTTATATGTTACAGTAATTGGACTCGTACAATTATCCGTTGCCGTAACATTCGGAGGAGAGGGTAAAGGATCTCCACAAGCCAAGGTAATATCGCCAGGCACCCCGAACAATTCAGGGTAGGTATCATCCACCATGTCAAATATAAATGTTGCTGAAGCACAGCAATCAGTCATTCCTTCATTGCATACCTGGAAAACGACCGATATGTTTGAACATTCGATGGTCCCCGGTGTATAAGTAATCACACCGCTAGCACTTATGACAGCAGAACCTACGGTAGGTTGTGTAATTATACTGTATGTCGGGTTTGACAAATTCGATACAAGTCCTGTTATATCATAATCGATAGGGCCTGTTTGCGGGCAATGCCAAAGACCTCCATTAGTAGCAGTAGGTGCATCAACAACGGTTTTAGTCACTGTATTTGAAGCAACCGGTCCGGGACAGCTATCACCATCCGCCCAAACGATTCTTCTATATTTTGTCGTACCGGTAATCGGTAGGGGATCCAAAGCCGGGCTGAAATCATTATACTGATAAACCGGATTCAAATCAATCCAAGTTGTAGATCCCGGTGGCATATATTGGTATCTCCAGTATATGAAGCTTTCATAAACTCCATCCCAACCGGCCGGGTCTGATATATTGGTAATCAAATCCGGGTCGTAAGGCCCACATTCGGTTTGATCAGAGCCTATCTGCCCACCATCTGTGCCGGGGTTCAAGATGTGTACATCTACGAATCCAGTATAGACCCAATCCTCACAGTCTACACACCTAGCTCCTCTTCTATACCAGATTGAAGAAGTAATCAAGGGAGGATTGTAGAACTCCCCGGTTGCCCCGGATATATCATCCCAAGTTCCGTTTACCGCATCTGTTTTTTCCTGCCACTGGTATTCTATATTATCACAATTACTAGAGGAAGCCGGGACACTCGTACCACTAGGTAAATCCCCCGGATCCATTTGATAGCAATCATGGTAACCATTTTGAATGCTTCCCGGATCGACTACGATATCATCACAACAGGTCGAAGAGTTGGTTAAGGTGATCTGATTGGATTCCATCCAACTTGAACAAGAAACGAATTTTATTCGTCTTTGATAGATACAAGTCACATCATCCGGTAATTCATTTGCATCCACATAATAATCGGTAAAGTCTTCTCCATTTCCAGGCAGGTCTTGAAGAAGTACTTCCCAAGTAACTCCTCCATCACAACTTCTTCTCCACTGTACTTCTTGGTAATCCGGGTTATAGCCATTAGGATTAGAAGGTGTGTCTCCATTGATGTAGAAACCTGTAAAATCTCCACAACCATCATATCCCGGCCCGATGGTACCTCCATTAGCATAATTGCCTTCAACATGGATATCCGTTACATTGGATTCACTCCACTCACAATCCGGTCCGCATCTTACCAATCGTTGATACCATAAGGATTCATTATGGTATTGAGGGGGATAATCACGAGAGGTCACTCCGGTAAAATACCAAACACCGGTAAATGTTTTGGCCATCCATCTATATTCGGGAGTACCGGAAGTACATTCCGCATTAGAACCTATTATAGATCCATTATTAAAATAGGTAGGCCATTCGGGAGTAGGGTGGGAATTCTGCCATAATGCAGGACAATTCTCTCCTCCCGAACCTATAGGTCCACAACCATAACAATCGTTTGACCAAAACCAGGTATTACAACTCGGAGTACCGGAATTACAAATAAGATGTATTCCGGAAATCGCATTATTCTGAGCGGGGACACAACATCCCGGATCTACTATGGTGTATGAAGCCGTAGCCGTACATCCTGCCTCATCGGTTACAATCACACTATATGTATCCGGAGGAAGGCTGGTTATAACATTAGTTGTTGCTCCTGTATTCCAAAGATATGTAGCAGAACCTACGGCATTCTGAATACTCACCGAAGCCCAACCACTACCCAGGTCGCAATCGAATGAGCCATTTGTGGAAGCGGTCAACTCACAACATGTTACATCAACGGATGCCGTTCTTGTACAGCCGTTGGATGTATCCGTAACCGTAACATCATATGTCCCGGCCGATGTGATATTGTACCTATCCGTTGTTCGTCCGCCACTCCAGAAGTAAGTGTAGTTACCACTACCGTTAGATGCAGTAGCAAGCACTTCCCCTGTTTGGGTGCCGCAATCATAGGAATGGGATGCTGCAACCAAAAATAATTCACATTGGGAAACCGCCTCTCCCAAATTAATGGAAAAGAAAATCCCCACGAGTGCGAATAACTTAGAGTATCCGCCCATACTGGGCAAAATGGTTTTAATGTTACTTACAGCTTTTGAATTCCAACAGGACGCATCGGAGTTATCATTAGATGTATCATTAAAAATGGTAGTAAAATTAGTCTTCATAACCAATCAAGATGTTAGTAAAAAAATTCTCAGTTCTGTTTATGCCAAGATGTTGTGACTAGCAATCAACATTTGTCACATATTAAAGAATTGCAATGTGTCGTTGCTCGAAAAGACCATCACAATCATAATTCGTCACAATTATTAAGCCAACATGATCAAAAAAGCTAACATGTTTCAGCCAAGCCTATTCCTAAAAGGAAAAACAACACAAGCAAAAACATAAAAGCCTGATAATCAAATCAATAAAATATTTCAATAAAAAATGTGCCTAAGACATATCCGAATGCCTATGAATGAGTGAAATTCGTGGAAACCATAAAGGAAACACATGAATAAAAAACTGCAATCATAAACAGCTACTTACCAAATAAGTAACCCATATGTCAAGACATAAAGGGGGAAATAAAGACGGGAATTTAAGTGCAAATCCTTGAAAACAAGGTGTTTATTCAATACAAACATACAATAATTTCATTAAAAAAAATCAATTTATGTATGTTAAATACCTACAGTTTAGACTCATTAACAATTAAAAGTAACACGCTAAGAGGCAAATAATTGCTATACAAGTGTTTATAGTTTTGATTTTTTCACAATACAAGGTTTCGTCCTCATATTTGAATGTCACAATAATTCAATAATGCCGCTTGACAGGGGTTTTGGATGAAAATAGAGTCTTAGGACTACTATTTTGTGATCGAAAGACCAATCTACAAAACCATACCTCCGTTTTATCGGGCTTTCATTTGCTAATGAAGGACTTTTATCTCTATAAATAAAAAAAGGCCGTATCGGGTTCGATACGGCCTTTCATTATGATTTACATAACAATGGGGGAATTACAATTTCCCTCCATCATGTTCGTCCTGCCATTTTTCCAATTCCTCCCATTTGCCTTCAGCACACATTTTGGATTGAAGCGGCCAAGACCCCGGATCGTGCATTCTATATCTACTTCCTGCCGCTTCCAAGATTTCCTGAAGTTTGGAAACTTCGGTTTCGGCCAATTCAGCGAAAGTCATGATTCCCGCATCTTTGATCAATTGGCTAATCTTAGGTCCGATGCCTTCGATCTTTCTGAAATCATCTCCTTTGCCATCTGCTTTCTTTTTCTTCGGCTTCGGAGCCTCCTCTTTCTTTGGTTCTTCAACGACAGGGCTTTCAACCGCCATCGGCGTTTCTTCCACAGCCGGTGTTTCAGCAACTACGTCTTCGACCTTAGGTTTCGGAGCCGCTTTCTTGGCTTTAGGTTTTGCAGCCTTCTTAGGAATCGTTTTTTCCGGCAAACCACCTTCAGGAATGATTCCTACAAATGTACGGCCTTTTCTTCCTTTACTGAAAGATACTTTTCCGTCAATCAAAGCATGAAGGGTAAAATCCTTTCCCATGCCCACATTCAAACCGGGATGGAATTTGGTACCTCTCTGACGAATGATGATATTACCCGCACGGGCGACTTGACCTCCAAAGAGTTTTACTCCTAATCGTTTACTATTACTGTCCCGTCCGTTATCCGTACTACCGACACCTTTCTTATGAGCCATTTTCTATATTTTTTTATTCCGATTAGATAATTATCTATTTTATCGGAATCGGTTTTTAAAATGAGTTGATCGTTTCGGATGAGTTATCCGGCGATGCTGTTGATTTTGATTTTGGTGAAACTCTGGCGGTGACCGTTTTTCTTCTTATACCCCTTACGGCGTTTTTTCTTGAATACGATGACCTTATCACCTTTGACATGCTCTAATACAGTAGCGTTAACTGCAGCACTCCCCAAAGTAGGTGTACCTACTTGTACAGTACCGCCATTTTCTACCAGAAGCACGTTGTCGATAGAGAGGGAATCACCCTCTGATGCGTTGAGCCGGTGGACGAAGATCTCCTGACCTTCCTCTACTTTAAATTGTTGACCGGCAATCTCCACAATTGCAAACATTATACTTAGATTTTAAATGGTTTCATTAAAAGTGGGTGCAAAGATACGAATCTTCCTCTAATTTCAAAAGTTTTATTAACACAATAGATTTTTACAAAAGTTCCCCTGTTTGGATATCCAAACAGGGGAACTTTTGTTTCTATGCGAATGAATCCATACTAAGGCTTGCAGACAAAGATATTATCTATCCTATAAGTGGAAGTGTTCGTCGTATTATCTCCTACGTACTTGAATGCGACATATCCGGTGCCTCCAACAGGAAGATTGATGTTCCCGGAATTGACTCTTTCGTAGTTGGCGTTGTTTTCTCCGGCAAGATTGGCACTCAATTGATTCCATGTTGCATTTTCGACATTGCCATTAAAATCATTAGAAAACCAAACCGACAAACCGTCATGAGCCCAGAATGCCGTTTCGGATTCGAAATTCAGAACTTTGGCCGTACTTAAATCTATGGCAGGGGTAACCAACCATGATTCAATGTTCGGATCGTCAGACTGGTAGCCTTGTTTATGTGCAAAGAAATCGTTATCAAAATCCCTATACACCCAAGGCTCGGTACCGGCAACAGCCACATTGGTCCATCCGGTTTCATTGATAGGGTCGAATGTGGTTCCTCCTGAAAAATCCTCTTCCACATCACAATCACCACCTGGAGGGTTTCCTCCACCACCGGAGCAACGAGCCCCTGTCATAGCAGCCACATCATTCAAATCCCGGATGAAAAGCTGAAGGTCATCATTAAAAGCACCTACTACGGCAGTAATATTTCCGTTTCCGGCGGGTGTAGTAGAACCTGCAAAATCCGCGTATCCACTGGTCCGTAGAAGAATGGTATTACCATTACAGTCTTTTAGGTTACGGTTGACAGATGTCAGGCCGACATTATCTGAAAACACCACATCTGTTTCACCGTCGATGAATTCTACATTTTCCAAAGTAACTAATCTATTGACGTCACCAAGACTCAGATTTCCCATACTTGACACTTCAGGAATGATGTATTCCCCCCTCAATCCCCTTATAATAAAATCATCTGCCAAACCTCTCTGGATACCTTCCAAACGTCCATCCTCATCAATACCTCCTCCTATCTCATATGAATCCTGATATTTATCTATAACCAAGCCCCTACACTTGACCCATATCTGACGGCCAATCGGATAGTCGTTATTGAAATCCGTAAATTCCAATGATATCTTAATTCCTCCGGTAGCATCTTCCATTACTAATTCTTTGTAAAAATTACCGGAGGCATCATCTGCTGTTACTATCCCTCCAATAACAACATCTTCTGTAATAAAAGCTATCGCCACTTCATCAGGTGGCACATTTGCATTAAAATCCTCATAGATTTTTTTCACTGCTTCTACGGTGGAATTAGTTTCATAATCGGTTATTCCTCCATCCCGTGGCGGCTCATCAAAATCCTGATCCACACAAGCATTAAATGAAAAAATAATAATGGAAAATAAAAAAATCGGAATTGAAAAATTAAATACCTTTTTCATTATTAAAATATTTTTAAAAATTAATTCAATTATTTTCGAATTAATTCAATGATAATTTAAAATTAATTAATACCTAAATGCAATACTCGCAAAATAATTGACACCGTAAGCATAATAATATCTACTGGGAAATCTAAATACATTTTCAGCTGCAAATCTAGATTGTTCAAACCCACCTGTAATAAAATTCTTATTATTCAAAACATTACTCACACCTACTGTCAGATAAATGAAATAATCATTTTTAATTTTAAATGATTTTCCTCCAAATAAATCCAAAGAAATCTGTGAAGCCAGTTTTTCCTGATTTACAGAGGAGGTCCAATATTCACCTTCGTATTCAACATCTTCGACAGCAGCTGCCGTTCTTCTATCCGGATTGAAGTTTAAATAAATTTCATTAAAATAACTAAAGTTCACATTAGCAAACCAGAACTTAGTTGAGCGATAACTTGCACCTATATTGTATGCATGCTGAGGTGTACCTCCCACGTAAAAATTCTTTTGGTAAATCGTCCGGCCTTCTGCTAAGAATTCCGAGGAGTTATCCTGTGTAATATAGGCTTTAGGGCGGTTAGTATATGTGTATTGTCCAATAGAAGTAACGGCATGTAAGGTTAACCCCGGCATTACTTTTGCCTCAGCAGCCAATTCTATCCCAAAATGCTGTTTATCAATACCATTTAAAGTAAAATTCACAAATGTTTGTTCAATATCATGATAAAAACTCCTAGTACTCACTCCATCTTCGAATTTGGTATAATAAGCCGTTGCACGACCTTTGAATGCAGGCGATTTCAATTGATATCCCCCTTCAGTGGATATGATTTTTTCGGTAGTTAAATTCGGTGCTACCTGGTCTCTTGTCCTTGGGGACAAATAGGCATCCCTATAAGAAGGAGGACGTTGTAAATAACCGGCATTAGCATATAAATAATTCCGGCCGTTTATTTTATAAACCGCACCTAATTTTGCTGCCAAATCAAAGAAATTCTGTTTTTCCGAATCTCCGAGGGAACTCTCGGGAAAACGTCCATTTCTAAAATTACCGGTTCTCCAAAATTGAGTTCTTCCTGCATTTAATGACATGAATAAATCCACTTTATCCAAACTCAATTGTTGTTGCAACCAAATACCTGTTTTATTAATATTCGAATAATAATCATAACCGAAAGTTTCACCTTCCCTGACTATCCTATTCGGGTTATCCAAATCATTTTGTAAAACATCAGGATTATCCGGAAAATCCCTTTCACTGAAACGGTCGGTATCCAAATAAAAATCACCTCCCATTAAATCATCTACGACTTTATGATTCCTTGTTTTTTGCCAGCGATAATAATATCCGAAATTCACTTTTACATTATCTCCAACCGCTTTATTATACACTAAATTCAAATCGGCTTTTTTCTTATCGAACCGTCTGTCTTCTACAATATATTTGGAACGGATTCCGGTCACATCATTACCCTCTATACCATTCACATCGGTAATGGTAGTGGGAGCTGTGTACCAATTGGCATTATACATATATCCCCAATCGAGTTGACGAAGATTTTCATCTGCTGCCATAGCACTATAAAGTGTTTGAGCAACATTCGGGTCTCTAACATAACTAGGGAGATAACGATAATAATCCGGCCTCGGATCCCGGGCATTGTTCCAATCCAAAGCAGTAGAACCATTACGACCGAATTGGTAGGAAACCGTAGTCGTCAAATTAGACGTTTCTCCGATCTCCCATTTGTGCTGAAGGATACTAATGGGTTGGTGGGCATTCCCTACTCTGGAATTCCTTTTTTCACCATTCTGATAGCCCCAGAATGAATTATAATAATTCGTCCCTGCGATGTCATACATTTCCTGAACACTGCCCCCTGAGCGGCCTCTTTTTGTAGGAGATCCCAAAACATTTAAAGACAGTTCCTGCTTTCCGAACTTCTTACTTACCCCTAAAAAATAAGACCAGGAATCATAGAATGTTCCTTCAATGTATCCTTCATCTGCCCAACGTCGGGAACCGGATAATGTCAATGACCAGCCATTAGATAAGGTAGGGGTGTAAACTCCCATTATCCTGTGAAAATAGGAACGGTTAGAACTGGCATAACTGATTCGGAGCTGTTTTCTTTGTGCAGAAGCCCTTACATCCATATTAATTGCACCATTGATACCGCCGTGAGTAAAATCGGATGCATTTAAGCCGAAGACCATTTCCCGGCTTCGTAACACATCATTGAGTCCACCCCAGGCACTCCAAAACGTCCGCCCTGTTTCCAGGTCATTCATATAGGAACCATTGATAAAAACATCGGTATTGTTATTATCATATCCTCTGATTCGGAAACGGGAAATCCCCCAGTTGAAAGCCGCTGCACTGGTAAACGGATCCCTTGAGGATGCCAATATTCCGGAAATATTCTCAAACTCGTCATCCGCCTCCAATTCGGTTTCTGAAAGAGAAAGGATGGGAATATCTCCGTTAGTATCAGGGATACTATCGGTAGTTGGGGTTTCTTCCTGTCCATTCATTGTATAACAACAGATGAACAGTAGGAAAAAAAGAGAGGTTCGTTTCATCATATTTGGTAATGTTCGATTTAATAAACGTCCAAAATTAAAGATTCGCTTTATCTTATTTTAACTTTGTGCAGAATTCTTAACCGAAAATTAATCCAAAAGGAATTAGATTTAGCAATTCTTTAGGACAAAAAAAGTCCGCTACTGGATATATTTACAGAAAATCTTATAGATGAAACGCTTCACATTCTTACTAAGCCTTACACTACTCATTGCAAGTCAATCATTTGCACAAAAAGAAAAGCAATACAAGGTCAGCATTGTCGGTTTCTATAATTTTGAAAACCTTTTTGACCTAGAGGATGATCCCGACATCAATGATGACGATTTCACTCCCAAAGGAAGAAACCAATGGACGCAGGAAAAGTATGATAAGAAATTGGGTAACCTAGCCAAGGTCATTTCCGAATTGGGCAAGGAGATGACACCCGATGGGATAGCCTTATTGGGTACTGCCGAGATTGAGAACAAAAAGGTTTTGGAAGATTTAGTCGTACAAAAAGCCATTAAGGATAGGAATTATCAGATAATCCATCACGATTCCCCTGATTTCAGGGGAATAGACTGTGCATTGCTCTATAATCCCAAATATTTCAAACCCATAGAGCATGAAGCATTAAGATTGGTTCTAAAAGATACCAAAGGTGAATTGCTGACCAATGATGATGGTGAACCCAGGACAACCCGGGACGTACTTTATGTCAAAGGCACATTGGATGGGGAAATCGTTCATATCATGGTCAATCACTGGCCCAGTAGAAGAGGAGGTGAAAAAGCCACCCGTCACCTCAGGAATGCGGGAGCGATGTTGTGCAAAAACAAGATGGATGAAATCAAGAAGGAAGAACCCAATGCCAAAATCCTCATCATGGGAGATTTGAATGACGACCCGACCAGTCCGAGTGTCAAAAAAATCCTGCAAGGAAAGAAGTCAGAAGATAAGGTCGCAGAAGGTCAGATGTATAATCCATTTTATACTCCTTTTAAAAAGGGAATAGGAACTTTGGCTTATCAGGACGCCTGGTCTTTATTTGATCAAATCCTTGTTACTCCTTCCTTCTTGAAAAAAAGTAAAAATGAAGGTTTTTTCTACCATAAGATTGCCATTTACAACAAGAAATACCTTGTCCAGAAAACCGGAAGATATAAGGGTTATCCTTTCCGGGCTTTCAGTTTCGGTGAATTCATAGGAGGATATTCCGACCACTTCCCGGTTTACAGTGTTTTCCTCAAGGAGGTGAAGTGATTACCTGCAAAAGAAATATTCAAACATGAGTCATCCCGAATTTTGAGTAAAACAAAAAATGTGAATTTTCATTAACAACAATACAATTCCAAATGCGTCTTTATTTGCCAATATTAAACTGATTATCAATTATTTCACACTTGTTCATTTTCTTTGCTTGCCCAAAGAAAACGAACCAAAAGAAAAGGCACTCCCTCTAAGGCATTTTCCTCCTTGCAGTCGGAAACCGTTCACAAATCTCTAAATTTCCTCCAAGGTTTCGGAAATTCTTAACGAGATTTACTCACTATGCGAACGAGGGAGATAAAAGGGATTTAGTTTGACAAGAATTAAACACCCATTATCAGATATTTACATAAAAAATCCCGAATTTTCAGACTACTGAAAATTCGGGATGATTCATGTTTTGTTTTCCATAGATTGAAAATAAGGATGAACCGAACCGGTGATTTTTGTATTTTTGCAGCCTGAAACCGAGCCATTTGGAATTATTTGTCCCTGATGGCGGTTACAAAATGAAAATTATCATCGATGGACTTTATAGAAGAATTGAAATGGCGAGGTATGCTTCACGATTTGACCCCTGGTGTTGAGGAAGCCCTCAAGGAAAAAATGTGTACGGGATATATCGGTTTTGACCCAACGGCACCTTCTCTTACCATAGGGAATTATGTGCAGATCATGTTATTGACCTTATTCCAGAAATCAGGACATCAACCCATTGTCCTAATGGGAGGAGCTACCGGACGCATCGGTGACCCATCGGGCAAGGATGAGGAACGCCAACTCAAATCCTATGAGGAATTGGATGACAATCTGAAATACCAGCAGGAATTAATGTCCAAATTCCTTGATTTCGAGCACGGAGAAAACAAGGCCATCCTTGCCAATAATTTCGATTTCTATAAGGACATGAATGCTCTGGATTTCCTACGTGATGTAGGCAAAACCATTACCGTAGGTTATATGATGGCCAAAGAATCGGTCAAGCGTAGGATAGAAAAAGGTCTTTCGTTTACTGAGTTCAGCTACCAACTGATTCAGGGTTACGATTATCAATGCCTCTACAATCAATACGGCTGTACCATTCAGATGGGTGGCTCCGATCAATGGGGTAATATTACAACAGGAACGGAATACATCCGAAAGAATCTACAAGGAAAAGCCTATGCCATTACGACTCCTTTATTAACCAAGGCGGACGGCTCCAAATTCGGAAAATCGGAGAAAGGGAACCTTTGGATAGATCGGAAATTCACTTCGCCCTATGCATTCTACCAATTCTGGTTGGATTGCGACGATAGGGATTTGTCTAAATTCATCCGTTTTTTCACTTTTAAGAGTCGGGAAGAAGTCGAGGCGTTGGAGGCAGAATTTTTGGAAACGAATCCGAATCATCTTAAGCGACTATTGGCAGAGGAATTGACCGAAAGGATTTATTCAAAAGCGGAATTGGAAGCAGCAAAAAACGTAACGAACCTCCTTTGGAATAAAAAAGCCAAAAGGGAACAGCTCATGGCCATGGATCAGGATACCCTGAAAATGATTGCCCATGAGATCGTAACATTCACTATCCAAAAGGATATTTTGGAAGGGCCTGTCAATATTATAGATTTCCTTGCTGACCATACGGCCATTACTTCGTCCAAAGGAGAGGCCAGAAGGGCGATTAAGAATAATGCCATTTCTGTCAATAAGGAAAAAATCGGTTCTGATCAATTTGAATTGGATACCCACCTTTTACTTCATGATACTTTTATCATGATAGAAAACGGGAAGAAAAATAAATTCATGATTGTCGCAGAATAATTTAATTTTAAATCTAAAATCCCATTAGCCTTAATTGTTGAATTTTGAATACATGGCTAACCGCTCATTCCTATTCCTGATTTTCGTTTGGCTGCTGCTTTTCAGTTGCAAGAAGGAAGGAACTAGTCCTCCGATAAAAACCCAAGTCAAGGAAAAAGGAATTTCCGTCAATATCCATTTGGATAAAATGCGGATTTATGCCGGACCGAAATTGGATTCGGAACAGATGGGAACCGTTCCGATGGGTACATCCCTACCCTATGCCGGCCAAATGACAGAAACTACAACCAAGATGAAACTGGGTGGTGTCTGGTATGATGAACCCTGGGTTTCCATCCAAACACCCAAGGGGGATACCGCTTGGATTTATGGAGGGGGAGTCATGTTACAAGGAGAAGACAGCGAAGAATTGGCAGAAATACTACTGGAAAAAAGAATGATGGCATTTTTCGGAAATGCTACAAAAGATTTAATGACATACCGGGAAAATTATGCGAATGCATCTACCTCAGAAGCATTTGCAGAAGTTTTTCATGATGGGGAGGAATTAAGGGATAGGTTAGTTGGAATGCTGGAACAGAAAATCCCTACGGCCCAGACAGAAGATTTACCTGATATTTTTTGGGTGGAAGATGTATTCCCCGGATATGTTGTGGAGTTGGTAGCCGAAGGCACGAAATATTTCCTATTCAAGGATTATAAACAACTGTATTTAAAAGCCCGACAGACCGAAGGAGAAGAGGATGATATTTTCACCGATTTGGGCTTGGAGGTTTATTCGCAGGACAGTATAGAATATTTTTTTCCGAGTTGGTTCATCCAGACTTGGGATTATGGGGGACATTCCTTATTGGGCAGTGGAAAACATAATGATATTATTGCCCTAGCGGATGAAGTTTCGGGCATGACCGATCTTTTCAGTAATGACATTAATATTATAAAAAGGGAATTATTAAAAGATATTACCCACCCTGAAATCACGTATTGGAATTCCCGGGAAAAAATCATCAATGAATTGGATTCGATAATTGATTTGGAATACGACATTCTTTCCCGTGAAGATTTAGTGGCTCTCGAATCCCGCTACAACCAATTTAAGGAAGCGGAAAAAAATGGAATTGAGTTGAATATTAGAACAGGGAAGTAAACTACAGCTCCACCTACATAATTTTTCGTTAACGATGTCGGCATAAACTTCATCTATCTCTACCACAAGAAGATAAAAAACATGGTATGCAAATTGCTAATATTTATAGTGTTCCCATCATAAATACACCACATAAAGCTAAAAAAACAAATGAAGCATTTTGATGATACTGAATTACCCAAGGGGATAAATAAATGCTATTCCACAATCAACAAGTATCATATGCAAGTCCGAATATAAATCCAACCCTAACAATTATAAATTGAACACCGACACTTTTCATTCTTTATGAAAATTTTATCAGATTTTGATTTAATTCGACAATATATCGACGATTGACAAAAAAGAGGCTAAGAAACTATTGGAAGTAAATCACCAAAACATATTCCCTTCCAATAATTCCCAAACATTATTCACTTTTAATTCAAAAATATAAAATCAATAAAATCAAATACCATAAATTCATAACCATCTTATGCATTTTGATATTTCAAAATGTAATCGGGCAGGAATCCCAATTCATCCAAACAATTGATTCCCTATATCAACATAGGCACACGGAAGAATTATGTGACCTTATCAAAAAAGAACTTTATGAAGAGAAGAAGTACCCCGATCAAGAGTCTTATTTATTGGAAAAACTCGTGAACGCATATCTCCTAAGAGGGGATTTTGCCAATGCAAAAATATTCTGGCATAAATTAAATACCATAACCGGAGAAAAAATCACCAAGGACAAGGCCAGAATTACTTTCATGAAATCCGGCATCCATTATTTTGAAAACAACATCGATAGTGCTTACATAACTATAACCGAAGCCAAGGAAATGTATGTAGAATTGAAAGACACCATTTCAATTATTAACTGTCTGGGGAATATCGGAACCGTACACCTTTCAAGAATGGAATACGAAGAAGGGTTAGGATTCATCAAAGAGGCGATAGGGTTATCGGAAGCAAAAAAAGTGGTTTTTTTCGAATTGTATTTAAATACTGCTTTAGCTTATAAAAACCTGAAGCGGAAGAATTCGGAATTAGAAGCACATTACAATACCCTGAAAGCTGCTAAAATAGAACCGATTGATTTCAACAATTTGGTCCAATCCTTTTACAACATTGCCGAATATCAAAATAGAAACGGGGATTTCATTCAATCCCAGTTTTTTTTAGATTCCTGCCAGTTTTATTTCAACAATAATACGAAACCCATATTCAAGACCGACTACATCAACTTAAGAATTTCAAATTTCATTCAATTAGGCCAAGTAGATTCCATTACACAATTATTCTCAAAACGTGAAAAAATCGTAGAAGAAAAACTATCTAATTATTATAATGCCGGCATAAGGGAAATAGAAGAAATCCATAAAAAACAAACCCAACTCACCTTAGAGAATCAAAGAATAAAAAACAAAGAAGATTCATTAATACAACAACTTTTACTTTTAGCATTTGCACTATCTTCAATTTTAGCTTTTCTTTCCCATAAAACCTTACAATCCCGGAAGAAAAAATCACAAACTAAAATCGAACGAAAACAAGCAGAGTTAAATCTTAGTCTGGCACAAATCAATCCGAAATTCATATTGGGTTCCATATCTAAGATCCAAAACACCTTAAGAGACGAAAGAAACCATCCCGCAGCAGATCACTTAAGCAAACTCTCCAAACTGATGCGTCAGACCTTGGAAAACTCCCGCAACCCACTCCATCCATTAGACAAGGAAATCGCCTACCTAAAGGAATATCTTTCTTTAAAAAAATTACAACTACCATTTAATCTTGAATTCAATCAAAATTTAGATTCAGTTCTCTCAGAGGCCCAGATTTCTCCTATGGTAATACAACCATTCATAGAAAGGATATTTGAATTAAATAACGAATACGCTGCTTCGGATCTTTTTAATTTAAAGATTCAATTAAACAACGATGATAAATTTCTATTCTGTAATATCGAATCATCATTAAATGGGAATCCCATACTATTCGATAAAGCAGAATTCTTGGCTTCGGAAGCCATTCAATCAATCATACAAAAAATCAATTCCCTCATAGAATATCCAGAGATAGATTCTGGAATGAAGATAGTGTCCACTCCGGAGCAAGCTCATTCTAAAATTACTTTGAGTATCCCTATTAAAAATATTGAGATTTGAATGTAAGATCAGCCATATCGATTTTAGTTGCCACCTTCATCTATGCAAATATTTGCATAGCCCAAACAAATTGCCTGGATCATGGTTTGAAGGAATTCTCTTCTGATTTAGAAAAATTAAATTCCATTTTAATTTGCTTGCAGACAGCCAACGAAAAACAACAAGTAATCCAATCGGAAAACATTGAAATTTTCATTAAAAACTACTCTACCAATAAAACACTGGAAAAAAAAGAGGTAATTGTATTAAGCAATATATTTCTACAACTCCACTTTCTTAAACCCTACTCGGGAACAATCGGATCAGACAACTTCATACTTAAAAGTTATGAGTTGTTGAACAATTATTTTCCAATAGAAAATTTAAAACAATTCAATGACATTGTCAACATGGCATCGAATCCGGAAAACAACATCAGTTATCAAATGAAAAAACTGGAAGAATTACAAATCATCAACCCGAAGGATTTATCAACCGGACAAATCAGAAATATTTTATTCAACTATTACAAATATTATTTACATCAACGAGAAATCAGTTTTGCCCAAGCAATTTTCCACAAGTATGAATTCCTCGGAAATCAATCTGTCGTTATTGAAACCAACAATAAAGTACAACAATTACAAGTAGCATATGAGGCACAAAGAAAACAAATCCAAGACAATCAGGACTCAAAAATGAGAATTCAGAAATTAACCAATATAATATTATTAGTTCTAATTGCAGGTTTATTGATATTTTCCCTGATGAGTTATTTTGTATTCAGGAACCAAGTGGCAAAATCGAAAGATAATACAAGAATCATAGAACTCCAACAAGAGCTTTTGACCAACCAGATGAATCCTCATTTCATTTTCAATGCCATCACTGCAATCCACACTCAAATTCTTATCGGGAAAAATAAAACAGCGATAAACTATTTAGATCGGTTTTCAAATCTAATCCAACAAATCTTCCAAAGTACTCAACTAAAATTCGTCTCTTTGCAAAGCGAACTCAATACACTAAATGAATATATCTCTTTACAACAGCTTAGGTTTTACGACAAATTCGACTATCGTGCAAATATTGACGGTAGCATTGATAAAAGTAAAATTTTCGTCCCCCCTATGATTATCCAACCTTTTATAGAAAATGCCATCGAGCATGGCATTAGGGATTTGGATAGAAAAGGGTTGGTAGAATTAAATATTTCTTATAAGGAAAGATTATTGCAATGCGAAATACTAGACAACGGAAAAGGATTAAAATCAACTGAAAAAAAAGATAACCCTTCAAAAAAATCCTTATCTACAAAAATCGCAAAAGAAAGATTAGAAATTTTGAGCAACGAATTAAAATTAAATGGATCTTTATTGATTTCTGACAGAACACCAGAATTTTCAAAAGGAACCCGGGTTTTTATTGAACTACCTTCAAAACAGATCACATGATACGAACACTGATTATCGATGACGAGCCATTTGTCAGGGAAGGAATCAAAGCCTTATTACAAGATTATGACAATATTGATGTCATAGGAGAATGTGAGAACCTCGCCGAAGCATTGGTCACGACAAAAGTCACCCAACCCGATCTGTTATTATTAGACATCAATCTTCCTGACGGAACCGGTTTTGATTTATTGGACAAAATTGAATTATCCGGCATTAATGTAATCTTCATTACCGCTTATCATGAATTTGCATTACAGGCGTTAAAAGCCGGCGCCATTGATTATTTATTGAAACCCATCAGCTCTGAAGAATTAAAGGAAGCTATTCTTAAGATTGACCAATCTCAGGATAATTTATTACGTGAAAGGCTAACGGTAAGTAAAACCTTTCTCGTCAGCAAGCCCGAAAAAATCGTCCTCAAATTCCAAGACAAATATCAAGTCCTCAGACTTGCGGATCTCACTTACTGCAAATCCGATGCAGGTTATACCAATTTTCATTTAAAGGACGGAAGACATTTTATGACCTCAAAAAATATTAAGGAATACGAAAAGTATTTACCGGATAATTTTGTGCGATGCCACCAATCCTACATCGTAAATTTAGATTATGCCGATAATTATAATAAAGACGGTGTGCTCGAATTAATTACCGGGGACAATGTACCGGTTTCGGTTCGGAAAAAAGATATGTTAATCGACAAACTCATTAACGATTAAAAAAAAGAGGCTTCCAAATGGAAGCCTCTTTTTTTTAATCAATAGAATTAATCTTATTCCAGTATTTTAACAATGTTTCCAACCTTCCGCATCTTGCCATTGCTTAATTGATAAAAATGAATTCCGGCTTTCATTAGGGATAGATTCAATTCTATCTCATTTGGACCTTCATGAACTTTTATGTTTTCCTCATAAACAATTTCCCCCAAAGGATTGAATATTTTCAAATTCATATTTTGATCTTCCTTAGAATCAAAATTCATTCTGATAAAGGTCGATGCAGGATTAGGCGAAACAACAACATTTGCTACCGATTTATTTCCAGAGGAATTTGACCGGCCACTCATTTTTATTCCTTTGCTACACTTCCAGGGCACATCGACGATACAAGTTCTTTTTCCGCCCAAAAAATAATCTATTTCCGCATGGGTGATATCGGCATCGGATAATTCTGCCGGTATTTCCAACCAAGCTCCATTGTGAATTTCCACAGGAGTACCATTTACATCTATGAACCACCCTACGGCTCCATCCATTGAAGCATGCCTCCAATTTTCTCCCTGATAGGATAATGGGCCATTATCATCTTGAATCATCAATGCAAGATGAGTAACTCCTTTAGAACATGGCGTACAAATATCATCGGGATTATTTACATATTTCCATCCACATGTTCCTACAATCAAAAAATTCGGACAACAGCCTATATCATCTAAAATTTCCTGATTACTTGAACAACCGTATTTATTACTAGCAATATATTTCACAACATTTGAATCCGCAACGAATTCGGTTAACACATCACAATCACAAAGTTCCGGATTAATATAAATAGTCAATATGGACACCTGGCTTAGATTTTCCAAATCCGACAGGGATTCCAGTTTTTTATTATTTCTTAAAAACAATTCAGTACCAATGGACTCCAGATTATTCAGTCCATACATACTTTGTAAATTATCATTATCCAAAATGGTTAAACGTGTACCGATGGTTTTAAGTTGTTCAAAACCCATGAGGTTTTCAATGACATTATTATTCTTAATTTGAATAAATGTCCCTACACTTTCCAAAGCATTCAAACCGATAAAATTAGAAAGATTCGTATTCTCATCAATGACGAATCCACGTTCAATATATTTGAGTTTATCCAATCCCTCCAAATTAATCAATCCATCATTCCCTCTTATCAAAAAGAAAAGTCCGATGGTTTCCAATTCATTCAGACCTTCCAAATTCGTCAAGTCATTATTATAATTTATCCATAGGGATTGACCTATAGATTTCAGATTGTTTAATCCTTGAAGACTTGCCAAACCTTGATTATTCCTAATAAGGACTGCTTTAATTTCTTTTACATTATTCAATCCTTCCAGATTTTGCAACCCTATGTTATCATCACAATAAAATCCTGTTATGATTTTCTCCAAACCATTCAATCCGGATAATGACAGATTTTTTGTTTCCTGAATTCTTAAACCACGAACATCTTTCAGTTGCTCCAAACCTTCCAAGGTTTGTAACTGCTCCGTATTTTCTATCGTGAGATCTCCAATGATTCTTACGACACCTTGAAGGGGTTCCAATGAAGTAATGGGATCATTCGGAGAAGTATCATTAATTTCCAAATCTCCAATAATGATTCCTCCCGAGGGTAAAACAAAATTTTCCACATCTGTTTGAGAATTGAGAATTTGTGCATTTGTTGTCGTTATCATCAACAAGGTGAAAATAAATGACAAACCGACAAGTGTAAACTTTTTCATATTAAATGTTTTATAAATTCTTAAATTGCGTGTAAAGAATGAATTATCTATAGAATTTCCACATGTACATTTTAGCTAGGATTATCCCATGTATCCAATCTCAAAATTATAGGAGATCAAGAAGCAAATCAGGGGAGTTGTATATGCGTTCCATTTGGAACGATATTCGTCCGGGATGGACATATATTTGTTTCTCCTTCCTAAGTCGGTTGAAGCAATTATCAAACTTGAATTTCACGCTGAAGAAAAAGAGGGGGGTAGAATCCATGAAGTATGATTGAGTACATGAGTGGACATATAGAATGTCATTAGGATTCCCTCGACGACAATTTAATTTCACATGTAAAAAAACAGATATATGCAGAAATAAAATCCCCGGCGATTTAATTTTAAATCTGAATACAGGATTAAAACAATAGCATTTCATCCGCCATACTTCAAATGATGTTTCCCATGTCCTTTAAGAAATAAATATTTTATTTTTTCCTGACGTTTACGTCCTTGGCTTACCGCCTTGCTATAATGATCCGGATGACGTAAAACCCTATTCTCCCAAAAGGCGTTTATACTTCTTGTGAGATAAGGCAGATACCTGAAATAAGTCATGGGCAATCCCATGAGATCACAAGCTCTTTTTTTCATGAAATAATTATTATATCCCAAATGGATTTTTACCTGTAATTTCTTATGCCATTGTCCCTTCGGATAGGATGCCGTCAGCGGTTCATTCATTAAAGCTAATGCCAATGCTTTTGTATCTTCATCGGCCGGAGCCTGGGTCATCGTCCATTGATATAATTCTGAAATGGCCTGAATTTCATTTTCCGGCAAATAATCATGAGGAATTCCTAAAAGAAATCCGATGTATTTCCACAAGTGGAAAACCCCTTCTATTTCCTGTTCTGTAGGATTAAAACCCAAACTCTTCAAACCTTCCAAAAAAACAATCGAAAACCCTAGGTTGGTCGCCAACATATCCCATTGATTCAATGGAACACCCCAATGATTATTCGCCCATTTCCCCGATTGCAAAATACTCACTCTGGCTAAGG
>JAHDFN010000018.1:20555-32519 GCA_020628145.1 Saprospiraceae bacterium
CGGACACCCGCCTTCCAACCTTCCCCATAATTCCTTAGGGCATTTTCGCCGGTCACATCCACCCAGAACTCGACCGTTTCGGCCATTCTTTTGGCCGCTCCTTTTTTCAAGGCTCCTGTAAATATCAAAGGTTTATTGATAGCAGAAGATTCGTATCCACCCATCAGGCAGAAATTGCGAAGCACTATCATGCCATTAGGACCGGTTCTCCTACAAAAAGCAGCTCCCTTTTCTATTTTATCCCACTTAGGTTCGTAAGGTACATCCAATATATTTTCAAAAAAACCAATTAATTCACTCGGGATATTCCTTTGGTTTTCCAATTTATTCTCAAAAACGGACTCCAATAGTCCGTAAGCTTTTTTAAATCCTAGTTTACCGAATACTTCTTCTATAATATGATCGGCTTCCTGATCGAATTCATATAAAAACCGGGTTTTATTTCTGATGTCATCCAAGGAGGGAATATTTTCCAATTTATCCAACATCCCCTGCCCTATCCCCTCATTCCAATATTGGGAGAATCCTTCGGAAGGAAAAATAAATCTTTTCGGTAATTCCTGATTATTCATTTTATTCAAAGATAATTGGAATAAATAGAGAATGATCGTTTCTTTATTCTAAAATAAATATAAATGGAATTATTTACATCAGCCTGATGAAAAACAACAAACAATTGGAACATGGAGAATGGAATAGGGAAATAAAAAAATTCCCTATCGTAATTTTAATTCCGAATTTACATTCTCCCGAAAACGTGGGTAGTATTTTCAGGATCGCAGACGCCCTTGGAGTCGAAAAAATTTATCTATCGGGAAACACTCCCATACCTCCGAATAAAAAAATAAAAAAGACCGCTCGTTCAACAGAAAATATAATTCCTTTTGAATACAAAAAAAATCCCATGGAATTCCTTGAGGAATTCATACATGAAAAATATAGGATCATCTCTTTGGAAATCACCTCAAATAGTGATGACATCAATACGTTGAAGATTAAAAACAATGAAAAAATATGTCTGATTATCGGAGCCGAAAACACCGGTATCCCGGATGAAATGTTATCCATTTCCGACGACACCGTCCATATCTCCATGTATGGAAAAAATAGTTCCATGAACGTCGCTACCGCTTGTGGTATCGCCTGTTATAAATTAGTTGAAAAATTGATTCAGGCAGAAGAAACCGGCAAGTGAATAAATCTGTATTCACATTCATATTGATATAGTTCTCCCGGTTGTAAAATGCAAGAAGGAAAATGCTTATGATTCGGAGAATCCGGAAAATGTTGGGTTTCCAAACAAAAAGCGGAACGGGGTCCGAATACGGTTCCATCATTTTTCTTATCCTTTCCCGACAACCCATTTCCGGAATAAAACTGCATCCCCGGTTGGTTCGTCCAGACCTGCATCAATCGACCGGAAATAGGTTCGAAAACTTCAGCTGCGAGAATGACGTCACGACTATTTTCCTTTTTCAATACATAATTATGATCGTAACCATTTCCGATTTTCATATCCGGATGTTCAGCATTGATCTGCTGTCCGATAAATCGCTGTGTCCTAAAATCCAAAGGAGTGTTTTCTACAGTTTTGAATTTCCCCGTCGGAATCTGATCCGCATCAGTAACAGTGTATTCATTGGCATTTATTTTCAAGATATGATTATCGATTCCCATTGCAGGATTACCCGTAAGATTGAAATAGGAATGATGCGTTAAATTAATCGGAGTAGGCAAATCAGTCCTCGCCTCATAAGATATCCTTAGGCCATTTTCAGGTGTCATTGCATATGTTACAATCACATTTAGATTTCCGGGATACCCTTCTTCCCCATCTTCAGAAAAATACTTCAAGCGGATCGAATCCTTGCTTTTATCCAAAAGTTCCCATTCCTTATCATGGAATCCCATGTTTCCACCATGTAAATGATGTAGGCCGTGATTGGTGGTTAATTGGTGGTTTTTGATTTCCAAACTGAATTTCCCTAGATTCATTCTATTTGCGAAACGACCTACAATCGCTCCATAATATTGTTCATCAGCATTCAAATACGCCGCTTTCGTATCGAATCCCAGCACTATATTTTTACTAATTCCGAAATTATCCGGCACATATAATCCAGCCAACCGAGCACCATAAGACAACACAAAAACCTCCACACCTGACTGACTAACAATATTATAAGACATATAATTAATTATTATAATTAAAATTCATATTCCAAATCCCCCATAAATATAAATCTCACCCTGTCACAAAAAAAATTATGATAAATTTTACATATATTAATTATTTTAATACATTTGCTTACATATCAATGAAGAGAAAACCAGCTTCAACTCATCTTCCTTCAAAGATAGCAAGACATAGATTTTAAACAAGGGGGGAATAGCCTATGCCGGTCTTTGTATCGGCTAGGCATCCTTACCAAAACCGTACACACATGGAGAAGTTTCTACGAGAATCACTAAGAGGACTCATTCTGGTTCTATCATTCGCTATTTCATGTATCGTAGCGATTCAGGACATCAGTAAAGAGGAGGTTACTATGGACAAAACAGAAACGGAACACTTCATCATCGTTAGTCAGGAAGGTCAATTGATTTCATATCAACAGGACGGTTTCTAATACGATTAGAGAGCAAACTATACAATTACTACAAATAAAGGGGCGGTCGAATTCGACCGCCCCTTTATTTTATTCCCTTTATACGGATTCTAATTCATCCCACCGATGATTTTGAATTCTGTACGACGGTTCAACTGTCTATTGTCCGGATTATCGGAACCATCAGGGTTCTCATTAGGTACTAAAGGAGCTGACTCACCGTATCCCTTAGCCACCAAACGGCTTCTGGAAACACCTCTTCCAATCAACCAATCAACCACACTTTGGGCTCTTTCCTGCGAAAGTTTCTGGTTGTAGCTATCAGAACCTTTACTATCCGTATGCGATCCCAATTCGATTATGATATTCGGATTGTCATTCAACAATTTCAATAAGACTTCCAAGTTCGGAATGGATTCGCTTCTAAGATTGGCCGAATCATAATCGTAAAGGATATTCTCCAATTTGAACGCAACATTCTTTCTCTTTTCCTTCAGGGAAAGATTGAATGTACGACTACAAACGGCACTGGCTCCTTTCGTACTTTCGGAAGAAGATGTGTTCAGATACCCCGCCTTACTTACGGAAATCCTATATCTTTCCTCCTTGGGTAAATCCAGAACGAATTCCCCACTTGAATTGGTTGTCAATTCTTTGAAAAGACTTTCTCCACCCGTCGTCTTATAGATTTTCACCTTAGCACCTGATAATGCGATTTTGGAACCTGCTCCCCTATCTCCGTAAACCTTACCTACCACATTACAAACCGGTGAAACCGGCTTAGGCTTGGGAGCGACATAAGTCTTCTTCATGTATATGTCCTTGGAATAAATCTTACTATCATCCAAATCCTTTGTCGTGAAGGTATATACCTGAGGGTCATATCCGGGTATTTTGAATTCTACCTGATACTCCTTATCCAATTCTAGATTTTCATATGAGAATCCTCCCTTTCCGGATTTTGATTCTTTGATTTTCGTCTTTCCTCCGGTCAAATCGTAAAGAACAACATCAACATTTTCCATTGATTTCTTATTCTCATCATAGATTTTACCCATGACATCCACTACGATGATTTTTTCTAATTCGGGTGGCGTCAAATCTGCTACGAAAACATCATCACAACAAGTCCTTCCACTGACAGAATAACCTCCTACCCTATTGGAGACGAAATAAGCTTTTGTTTTATCAGGACTCATACAATAGGAATAATCATCGGATGAGGAATTGAGGAGCTTACCTGCATTGTTAGGCTTAGTCCATTCTGCAAAACTGACATTATTCTTATAAGCCATGAAAATATCCAAGCCTCCGTATGAAGGATGACCGTTGGAACTGAAATACAATCGGGGTCTTGGGTCTTCATACCCTTCTGCATCATCGATGAAAGGAGACAGCTCATCTCCTGCCGTATTGATGGTAGAACCTAAATTCACTACATTATCGAATCCATCACCACTCCCCGTAGCTACCCATATATCCATTCCTCCATTTCCTCCGGGGCGATCTGAAGCAAAGTATAGTATTTCTTCACCACCATTCCCTTCATAAGCGAATGGAGTAGAACTTCTATAACCACTCATATTGATATTCGGACCAAGTTTCTTGGGCCTTCCCCAACTATATCTATCCCTATTGTCGTTTTTGGCACTGACATAGATGGCACAATTCACATCTATTCCTGCTGTTTGCTCACATAAGGTAACATATAATTTCGTTTCATCCGGAGAAACAGAAGCACTCCCCACATGATTCAATCCTCCGGGCAAGGCCAAACCGAATTTCTCGACATCCCTTACCTTTTTAAAGTCTTCTATCTTAGCAGTATATAATCTTGAAACAGCAGTCTGCCCCTCCAATTCGATAGATTCATCTACTTTCAAAGAGCTATACAACAATGTACCATCAGACAATACAGTTGCAGAAGATTCGGTGTGTTTGCTGTTCACTTTCTTACTCAATGCATCTACTTCATTGACTTTCACGAAGGGTTCACGATTACTTCGTGCCATTTTACATCCTTCGAAAGCAGTTTTAGCCATCGTCTTATATTTCTCCTCCTCACCCGTGTATTCCTGTGAGAATTGATACAAGGCTTCCTCTGCTTCCTCACAATCGCCGGCCTGCTTGGACATCATTCCATAATAATAGTCAATCAAAGGATAGTCGGCCTTATCGGCCTTGCCCCTGATGATTTTCTTACGGACAGAATTATATGCGGAAGCGGCTTTCTTATAATCCCTTCCTAATCGGTAAGCTTCCGCTTGCTTGTATTTCAACCCTACATTGGAGGAATTGAGCTCCAATGCCATTTTATAAAAACCTCCGGCAGTATGATAGCTTCCTTTTTCCATTAGGAAGTCGGCCTTATCGGCCAATTCCCCCCAGGTTTCTCTGATTTTCCCCGGTTGTGCCAATAGATAAGCTACAGTGAACAGAGACAAGAGGATTGATATATATGTTTTTTTCATGATAACTGAATTATACATCATTTCTTTTTAATTAATTGAATCGGATACAAGGCAATTCGGGCTTGACCCCTTTCTTGATTCGCCCTACATATCCCAAACTGATTTCGAAACCACCCTGTGCCCTTGAAGCAGGTGTAAGTTTAGATACATTTACATCATAACTTGCCATCAGCTTGGCTCCCTTGAATTCAAAGCCCAAATTGGCAATAGCCGCATCGGAAATACGATATCCGGCTCCGAAAATCAAACCGAAATCCGGTGTCACCTTATAACCTACATTGGTTGTAATATTGAATTCGTTCACCTTTGCCTGATTCATGAAAAGGATTTCGGGTAGTAATCTTAGTTTGGGATTCTTCATGCCTAATTCTCCTTGAGCGAAAAACATCAGTCTTCCCGGTAATTTGCTATCAACAGAAGAAGCAAATTGTTCATTCAAACGGATGAAGTGGTTGTATCCCAATCCTATCTTATAATTCGTCTTATTGGAAGGGTACATACTCAATGTAACACCGGCCCTTAAATCTCCTCCGGAAACATTGGTGTTGGTAAATGATTCTGTTGTATTCAACGTAGGGTTGCCAAATGCATCGAATTGCTCACCGAAGATAAGGTTATTGGTATTGAGCCGCTTATTGATGTATCCTCCTTGTACCCCAACAGAGATATAGGTTTTTTCCTTCTTATCCAAACTCATATGATAGGCTACGGAAGCCATGATGAATTGGTTGGTGAAGTCATTGTCCCCTGTCTGATCGTTTAGGAAAGTGATACCCGCCCCCATGGAATTCCTACTTTCCGGATTGAATTTGAAATTCATATCGAAAGATGCTCCAGGCGTGGAATATACACCTCCCGGCTGTATGGAATACCACTGGTTCCTATAAATGAGATTGGCCCTATAGGTTCCTTCGATATGTCCGGTCAGGGAAGGATTCAGGTGAACGGGCATATTATAGAATTGGGAAAAATGTATATCCTGTCCTTGTAAGTTCAAGCAGGTGATACATCCCAAAATGATAATTATATATTTCCAATGATTCATTGTAAAAATGATCTTTAGTGATTTTAAATAGAATTTATCTGATAAGGCTGAAATGGCCTTTCAATGTTGCTTTCCGATTGAGTGCGTCGAAATATTCCAGAACATATACATAAGTACCGACGGGTTGTTCTTTCCCTTTATAAATACCGTCCCATCCGGCGGTAGGATCATCGTGTAGTAATTTACCCCACCGGTCAAAGACTTGGAAAGTTTGGATTTCGGCATCCATATTCGGTACGAAATATTCGAATATATCGTTTTTGGTATCTCCATTCGGAGAGAAGGCATTAGGTACGGAAACAATAACGGGCGGCACGACGATAATCAGAACCGTATCGGAAGCAATACAACCGTTTGCATCTGTTACTTCGGCAGTAAAGGTAGTGGTCGTATTAGGTGTAGCCTGAGTGGTAGCCGCCGTTGGATTAGCAACAAAGGCCGGAATCCAATTATAGGTATAAGGTGCTGTACCACCGGATGCATCGACACTTACTTCTGTTGATTCCCCCAATTGTATGGTTGCATCACCGGTAGCGACTGCCGTTGGCGAATCGAATTCATTCACTTCGGCAGAACCGGTCACCGAACATCCCAATTCATCCGTTATTGTTACAGTATAAGTTCCTGTGCCGATATTTCCGAGAGGATTACCTGCTTGGTTATTAGACCATTGGTAATCGATATTACCTGTTCCATTTTCCACATCAACGACAATTGCTCCCGTATTCCCCCCGGAACATACATTGGAAACGGTAAAAGAAGGAATCAATTCATATTCTGAAATTGTCGTTTGATCCTCAGCCGTACAACCATTAATATCCGTAATGGTTACCGTATAGGTTCCGGGAGCCAAATCACTAATCACTCCCTCGACACTATTGTTTGACCAATTGAAAGTATAATCAGGAATGCCGCTCACCGGTGTGGCTCCGACAAAGCCGTTGTCCTGTCCGGCACAGGCATCTCCTGAAACCATATCTACAGACATGGCATAAACATTTACAACTGTAGAACCTGTTGCGGTACAACCTCTACTATCGGTTACTGTTATATCATAACTCCCCACATTCAAATCGGATACGGTAATCACATCCGAAGCATTGTCATTCTGCGTCCCGGATGTTCCGGCTCCAGTCCAAGTCAAATCATAGTTTGATGAACCATTGGTAACCGTCGTTATAATGGCTCCTGCATTTTGTTCTGTACAGGTTTCGGCAGCATTAAAATCCAAAGC
Source organism: Saprospiraceae bacterium (assembly GCA_020628145.1). Classification (GTDB taxonomy): domain Bacteria; phylum Bacteroidota; class Bacteroidia; order Chitinophagales; family Saprospiraceae; genus JAHDCE01. Next base: position 27,915 of record JAHDFN010000018.1, read on the forward strand.
AATATCTTCTACTCCCACTTCAGTCATGTTTATGGCAGTACAACCTCTTTGATCCATAACCGTAACGGTATAAGTACCCGCCGCCAGGTTTTCTATATCTTCAGTTTCTTCATTATTACTCCATAAATATTCATATGGCGGGTTCGCACCTGCTGCTGTAAGGTTAATCTCACCTGTTTCCGTTCCTGTACATGCCGGAGTAACGGTAAATCCGGTTATAACCTCTACTTCTGAAACCGTGTGCAAGCCATGGGCAATACACCCCATTGTATCAATCAGTTCTACGAAATAGATTCCTGCTGTAACTTCCATATCCACATGGAAATCACCGTCACATTCCCCCGGCCCCTGTTCAACAGTCATTTCATCCCCATCCTCGTTAAAGATATTGTAAGAATATCCGGGGGTTCCTTCTTCCGGAGTAAGGCATATGACTCCATTATCTTCTCCGACACAGGGAGGTATCGAACTAATTGTTGAAAACAATGCCCTCGGCTCAGCAACTTCCAAGGTTGTGGGATAAGGAACAAAACAACCAGCGGCATCTGTAATCATTAAATCATACACCCCTTCATCAAGACCTTCAAAAGTATAGGTATTGCTCATCGTATCCACTGGTTGAATGCCTGACAAGGTATAAGTATATGGAGGCGTGCCACCGTTCATCGTTATCGTGACAGAACCATTGTTTGCACCATAACAGGTAATATCCGTTACTTCGAGTTCTCCTGCCGTAAATCCTGGACAGGTGGGTTCCAAAACTTCTACGGTAAAGACTTGGGAACAATTGAGTTCATCGGTTACGGTTATTTCATAGATTCCTGCTTCTGCTACTGATAGATTGTAAGTACCCATACATTCTTCTTGCGGAAAATCCATTATCAAATTGCCGATATTAGGAGATACCGATACATCATATGGAGGAACACCTCCATTCAGACACATGAAGATATTGCCATCATCGCCACCGAAAGTACTTACGTGGGTAATGCCGGGATCTAGGGTAATAATAGGGGTTTCTTCAATTTCTATAGGATTATCAAAAGTTGTCCAACATCCTAAGTTGTCAGCAACGATGATACTACCGTAATCACCTGCAAGAAGATTTTCAATAACAAATGTCGTATCTGTTTGTGAAGGAAGAAAAGTAATCCCTCCATTAAGAGATATACTTACAGGTGGGGTACTCCCAACAACTGTTACAGTCATGGCTCCGGTGTTATCACCACCACATTCCACATGAGTAGTATCATCCAATACCAATTCCAAGGGACAAGTCGGATCATTGACAATGAAGTCAAGTACCATAGGGCATCCATTCTGATCAGCTATTGTAACAGTATAATTATCTGCCGGTAAATCTTCCAATAGTATTCCCGAGCCTGATAAACAACCGGGTGCATTAAGGACTACCATACCGGTGTCCGGTTCTATAACAGCGGTAAATCCTCCATTCCCTCCATCCAAACACAATAAGATTGAACCGTCTTCTCCTCCTATCGTCGTCGCATTCCCAACCGTCGCCTCATAAGTTATAGGATCTGGTTCGCTGACCACAACAGGATTAAAAAGGAAGGTGACTTCACAACCATTATTATCAAAAAGAGCCACATCATATTGACCCGGAGGTACGTTTTCTACCACAAGGGTTCCATCTAAATCTGTAAAAGTTACCGGAGGAACTCCATTTCCCACTTCGACGGTAATAGAGCTTGCTTCCCCTTCGTCATAAAGATTCACTTCAATGGTGCCATCTGTCGAACCATTACACGATACCGGGTTCGCTATTACGTCGGATAATTGGAACCCTGTGCAATCAGGACCACTTATGGTTTGGTTTGAAACGACGGTAACACATCCATCTCCATCCGTAATCGTAACCTCATAATCTCCTTGAGCCAAACCGGCAATAACGAAATTACTAGAACAGGTTCCCGGCGCTTCATAAATAGATCCTTGGGTTGGAGAAATCTCTATATTATAAGGAGCTATACCGCTATTAATGCATATTTGAATCTCTCCATCATCCAACATATTGTTAGTAACAGGAATAACAGTAGTTTCCAAATCCACTTGACAACAGGGTTCATTTGAAATAACCCTTGTCTCCACACAAAGCGGATCATCCGCATCTGTGAATGTAAGGGTGTAATCCATCCCATCCGAAGGAACAGTAATATTGCCTCCTATTCCATATTGGAAGGGACCGAATGTAGATACTCCTGTAGAAACCGTAAATTGATTACTCAAACCACCATCTGTGGCTGTGGCATTTACAAAAACTTCAAAATAATCATCTATTATGTTGAAAGGAGTGCCATTGTCGTTACAAGCTCCTTCAATAACCGAATCAATAGTTAAAATACAACTAGTTGAATTGGAGCATGGGTTGGGAGGCGAAACCTGAACCTGATCCGTACATGTGGGATCATTCGAATCGGTAATTGTAATCGTCAATGCCCCACCACTTATGGCATAAGGCCCCATTGTAACAACCGTTCCATACGTCCCCGAAGAATTCAAGGGGTCATCGGCATTCCAAGAGGTACTCCCCAATGGTTCATTTACCAACAAATCAAATGTAAAGGTGTCATCGGAGGGATCTCCGGGCGTACCATTATCCATACACTGGATATTTGTAGGAATACCGGCGGTAATTTCACAAGTTTGGACGGAACTACAATTCAAACAATCATCAAGTACACATTCCGCATCTCCCTGAATATTCACTTGGTCACAGGCAAGCCCGATTGCACTCCATTCTCCAAGCGAAAAGACTAGAGGATTCGCGGGATCAGGATCAAAGGTTTGGATAGACCAAACCTCGGGATTGGTTCCGATTTGGGTAATTGTCCAAGCATTGGCAGGTGTAAGGGTTCCGAAATCCAACGCTGCTCCGGGAGCTAATGTAACCACCCATTCATATACGGCATCACTGATACATCCCTCTGTCCAAGTAGCACAATCTTGGGATTTCAATTGGAATGCCAATGAAATGACTAGAAATAAGGTAATGAATTTTCTCATTCTTGAATTTGTTATCAATTAACAGAAAATGAAGGATTGAAATGTCTAGAAGGTTTTAGCAAAGAGGTTTCCTATCTCCCACTTCTTCATAAAGAGCCTTGAAGTTGTTGAGGAAAGGGGAAAAGACTCAAAATAAATTCATAAACACCAAAATCCTTAGGAATAAGCTAATTTATGAGACAAACATATGAAAAATGAACGGATTGATTGTATGTTTCATATGCATTAGTCAGTTGTTTAACATAAGACACCCGGAGTTGAATCAACTCCGTGTGTCTTCGTATTGGTTATCTGAAAAACAGTTACATATTTTCAATGATTTCGGAACCGAATTCAGAGCATTTCAATAGTTTGGCTCTTTTCATCAAACGATGGAAATCATAAGTCACCCTTTTCTTGTCAATAGCTCCTTCCACTCCTTTGATAATAAGATCGGCAGCTTCGTCCCATCCCATATAACGAAGCATCATTTCTCCGGAAAGAATAACTGAACTAGGATTCACTTTATCCTGTCCGGCGTACTTTGGTGCTGTTCCATGAGTCGCTTCGAAGATTGCCATACCCGATACATAATTGATGTTCGCTCCAGGAGCAATACCTATGCCACCCACCATTGCAGCCAATGCATCGGAAATATAATCCCCATTTAGGTTCAATGTAGCGATAACGGAGTATTCGGCCGGGCGGGTTTGAATCTGCTGGAGGAATGCATCAGCAATAGAATCTTTGACAATCACCTTTCCGGCGGCTTCCGCTTTCGCCTGAGCCTTATTGGCGGCCTCCTTACCTTTGGCTTCGGCAATTCTATCATATTGAGCCCAAGTAAATACCTTTCTGTCGAATTCCTTTTCTGCCAAAGCATATCCCCATTCCTTGAATTTACCTTCTGTAAATTTCATGATATTCCCTTTGTGTACCAAAGTGACAGAAGGTTTCTTATTGGCTATGGCATATTTGATGGCTGCTCTGACCAAACGCTCGGTTCCCTCAATGGAAACAGGCTTAACTCCTAAAGATACCGTTTTGGGAAAACGAATTCCTTTGACCTTCATTTCCTTAATCAGGAAGGATTTCAATTTTTTCAATTCCGGTGTACCGGCAAGGAATTCGATACCGGCATAAATATCTTCCGTATTTTCACGGAAGATAACCATATCCACTTTCTGAGGATGTACAGAAGGGGAAGGCACTCCCTTAAAGTACTGAACGGGACGTACACAAGCATACAAATCCAATTTTTGCCTCAATGCCACATTCAAGGATCGGATACCTCCTCCTACAGGTGTTGTCAAAGGTCCTTTGATCGCCACCTTATATTCTTTAATAGCATCCAAAGTTTTTTTCGGCAACCATTTTTTGGTTTTATCGAATGCTTTCTGACCGGCATAAACTTCCGTCCATTCTATTTTCCTTTTCCCTTTATAGGCTTTCTTAACTGCAGCATCAAGTACTCTGACTGCTGATGCCCAGATGTCGGGGCCTATACCATCTCCTTCGATAAAAGGGATAATAGGATTGTTAGGAACTCTTAATTTTCCGGTTTTGGTTAAGGTGATTTTTCGTCCACTCATGTTAAAG
>JAHDFN010000258.1 GCA_020628145.1 Saprospiraceae bacterium
CATACCAGACAAAGACGTCTGTATTAACAGGATTGGATTTATAGGTTCCATCCCAACCCTCGGAGGCATTTTTGGTCTCGAACATCAATTCTCCCCAGCGGTTATAAATCCTGAACAGGCTGATTTCCGCAAGACCCAGAACACGAAGCTCATCATTTCTTCCATCTCCGTTTGGAGAAAACCCGGTAGGTACTGTTACAATATCTCCTGCACATTCATACAATGGACGCAACCATACGGATTCAGTAGTAACGCAGCCGTCCTCATTCATAACATCCACCGTATATAATGTCGTACTATCGGGAGAGACCGTAGGGTTGGAACAATCAGAACAGGAAATATTTTCATTAGGAGACCAATCATATGTGTATGTGCCATTGTCATCCGTTGTAGGCGTAATCGTCACTGATGTTCCCGGAACAAAGGTCTGATTATCCGGAAGGATGACTTCGGGCCCATCAGTAACGAATACGGTCACATTAGCCGAATTGGCATCACAGACCTGACTTTGAGCCGTTACAGTAAAAGTCGTAGTTTCAGAAACGGTAGCTAACGGATTAGCGATATCCGAGTCATTCAGATATTCGGCATTGGTCCAACTGAAAGACGTGATATTATTACCCGAAGCATTGAGTTGAACGACTTCACCATTACATACTTCCACATCTTCCACATCGATTTGTACTTTGTCATCCACTCCGATTGATACCGTATCCGAAATGATACATAAATCATTGATTGCCGTCAGCACATATAAGGCATCCCCGGAAGGATTGATTTCCGGATTCAATGTTTCCGTTTCAAACACATTCCCATTCAAAGACCATTCGAAATTCCCCGGAGCGGCTCCTTGCAATTCCGCACTTTGTCCTGTGCAAACAAACTGGTCGGGCCCTGCATCCACTTCTTCGGGGGCAATAACATGAACAGTAATTTCATCTGTTATTTCACAATTCAGGTACATTACCGTCACCGAATAAGTTGTAGTAATCGTGGGATTCGCTATGGGGTTCGGACAGTCCAAACAACTTAAAGACGCTTCTTCATTCCAAACAGGATCGGTACCTTCCAATACATTCAAGCTTACCTCATCTCCCTGGCAAATGGTTCTATCCGGCCCTAATACATCCAATTCGGAACCGGTAACGGAAACAGTTATCGATTCTTCCGTAACACAGCCGTACTCATTGGATACATAAACCGTAAATGTTGTGGTTTCATATATCTCTACCAATGGATTCGAGCAATTCTGGTAACAAGACAACCCCGGGACGGATTCATCCCATTGATAATCGAATGGGGAGTTCCCTCCTGTTGCAATGATTTGAATCATTTCTCCCGGACAAATCGTCTGACTTTCGCTTAGCGTAACTGCCGGAGGGGCTACATTTACCCTTTCGATGACAATCGAATCCGTAGCCGTACATCCGTCGGGGGTCGTTGCTGTTAAATAATAGGTAGTAGTCGTACTAGGATTCGCTGTCGGATTAGGACAGGTATTACAGCTCAATCCTTGTGTGGGCGACCAAGTAGGATTTCCCAATACTTCCGCTTCCAATTCCACAGTTTGTCCCAAGCATAAAATGATTTCTTCTTCTACGATATCCGCCTGAGCGGGATCGAATATTGAAATGGTCTGTTGGGTTTCACTTGTACAGCCCTGATCGGATTCAGCAATTAAAGTCACCATATAATCTCCGATTTCGGTATAATCCGTAGTGGGATTGGCTTCTGTAGAAGTCCGGCCATTACCAAAATCCCAATTGTAACTTATAATATTCCCGGAAGGGATACTGCTGTTATTTTCAAAAACAACGGTTGTAGGCCCACAGTTGGACATCGGATTAGGTGTAAAATCCAACTGCGGTTCAGGATGAATAGTAATGAAGTTTTCCTTCACTATCGTTTCGGTACAATGTCCGAGGTTTACCGTCAAGATTACATCAAAGGTTCCGGATTCATTATAAACTATTCCGGAAGGATTGGCTTGTGAGGAAGTGGAAGGATTAGCTCCTTCAAAAGTCCATTCTATGGATTGCACATCGTGTGAGGAGGTGATTTCGGTTTCGAATTGGGCATTGCCCCCTTGGCAGAAGCTCTTTTCTACCGCATCGAAATCCAATTGTAAACTTTGTGTGTATATGGTATCCAAAAGGATAAAATTCTCGCATCCTTCATCATCACTTAACAACAAAACCGGTGTGAACTCCCCAACATTGGTATAGGTGTGAGTGAAGGAAAAATTATTCGTCGTTACATTATTATCACTTTCTGTAGCACCATCTCCGAAATCCAAAATATAAGAATGGATATTCGAGCCTTCTAAATTGAAATCGACCGTAAAATCCGTACAACCAGAGTTTCCGGGATCATAAGTCACCACACCTATCGGTCCGCCGATTTGGATATAGTTATCCTTGCATTTCGTCTTGGAGCATCCGCTGGTTGTAGTAATCGTCAGGCATACCGTAAAATCACCACTATTGATATAGGTATGTGCAGGGTTTTGCAAAGTGGACAATCCGGAATTATCTCCAAAATCCCAATGCCAGGAAACCGCATTTTCAGACAGGTCTGTAAATTGTACTACATGTGGATTACAGGTTGCCGTTATTTCGTCTCCTGTAAAATCGACATTACTTTCTTCAACTATAATATCAACACAATCCATTCCCGAACAACCATCTGCATTAGTAGCTGTAAAACAAGCGGTATAAGTTCCTCCCTGTGCATACGTATGTTCCGGACTCCAGTCCGAAGATGTATTACCATCTCCAAAATCCCATGACCAAGTCACAAACTCAGAAGCAATGGAGTTATTAGTAAAGTAATTTGTTTCACCTAAACAAGCAGCTTCTTCTGTTTCAAAAGTAACGAAAGGAGCTTCTACCTGAAGCGGGTTTGGATATTTGCGTGTTCTTTCACAACCTGAATCGGTAACAATTGTAAGACTGGGAAAATAATTTCCTCCCTGGGGATATGTATGTGTAGGATTTTGTTCGGTTGAAGTCATACCGTCACCGAAGTCCCATGACCATGATATGATATTCGTATATTCAGCTACTGACGCATCCGTAAATTGGAAAGTTACCCCACAATCAAAATCAATCAATTCAAATGAAAAATTCGCCGTAGCTCTTGAAATCGTTATGGTATCTTCAAATACAAATGTGTCCGAACATCCGGCACCATCCGTAGCCGTCAATGTCATTCCCGTATAAATACCCGGAGAGATGAATCTGAAATCAGGATGGATATCATTCGCATTATCCATCACAACGAAAACTCCCGGGACATACCAATTATATTCTACAGCATCCTGTGAAAGATTGGTAACCGGAACAATGACTTCACTCCCTGTCATACAAATATCCAAAGGGTTTACTTCGAATTCGGCTGATGGATTCTGAACAGCTATTCCGGTTCCCATTTCATCCGTACATCCGGTTTCCTCATTATATACTTCAAGGATAACGGAATACTGTCCGTTTTCTTCATATACATGGGTAGGGTTCTGTTCAGTAGAAGTATTGCCATCTCCAAAATCCCATGACCAGGAATCGGCACCGATAGATTGATCAATAAAAACGATGGTTCCCGGATTAGAACAATCCTGCTCGAAATCGAAAACCGCCTTCGGAGGCATCAAATGCATATAATCCTCTATGATAAGGCTATCGAAACAGCCATTATAACCCACTACTAATTTCACATCGAAATACCCCGTGTCATTATATTCATGCAATGGGTGCTGTTGATCGGAAGTAGTTCCGTCTCCGAAATCCCAATGCCAATAATTGATATTTTCATCTTCGGAAGTATCCGAAAAAGTGATGATATGTTCAATACATGCTTCTTGTGGATCTCCTTCAAATGCGACAACCGGAGGAGCTCCTACTTGTATATAATTCGTCCAACCCTTAGTTCCTGTACAACCATTATCCAAGGTAACCGTAAGGGAAACATCATAAGCTCCCGGCACGGTATAGGTATGTGAAGGATTGGCCACTGAAGATGTATTGCCATCTCCAAAATCCCATGACCATCCAGTGATATTTTCCATTTCTGACAAATCCTGAAAATTAACTGCTAATGGGGCACATCCTTCAAATACATCTGCTTCGAAATCGGGTGTAGGCGGTACAATGGCCACACTTGTATTCATGACAGATTGTTCACAACCATTGGGTAATGTTACAGTCAATGTGATAGGATAGGTTCCAAAACCCGTAAAGGTGAAAGAAGGGTTCTGCTCTACGGAAGTTCCCGCCCCACCGAAATCCCAAACTAAATCACCAGTATAATCTGTTGAAAAGTCAACGGAGAACGGTATCTGACAAGCTTTATTTTCAGATGTCGTATAAGTCACTTCCACATCGGCTGTAACTTCAATGCACTCACCTGCCTGGTAAGTGATAACACAGCCCGCAGTAGTTGTCACTGTCAGGGAGGGAGTATGACATCCCGCCGTATTATAAGTATGAATGGGATGTTGCAAGTTGGAAGTGTTACCATCTCCGAAATCCCATTCGTAAATGACCACATCCACCTGTGTTTCATCTTGGAATACGGCGGTTACTTCATTACATCCGCCTGCACTCTGGGTAGTAAAAGAAAAATCCGCTTCTCCACCTACATTGATATAATTAGGCAATGTGGTCGTATTTCCACACCCCGTAACCGTATTCATTATGGTTAAAGACACATCGAAGCTACCTATGACATCATATGTCATTGAAGGATTTTCATCCGTAGATGCCTGACCGTTACCGAAATCCCATAAGTATTCCACATTATTTAAATTACCTGTGGAAGTATTGGTAAAATTCACTTCTAAAGGAGCCTCGCAAACATTGGTAACATCTGCTGTAAATTGAGGCGTAATATCAGAGAATACATCAACCAAATCATCGCCAAAAATGAAAGTGGTACAGCCTGCATCATTTTGAGCCGTCAAGGTTACATCATAAATGGAAGAAGCCGTATAAGTATGTGTTACTGTCATGTCTGTTGTCGTTATGATAGTACCATCACCAAAATCCCACATTAATTCTGTTATATCGGTATCTAAAGATGTAGCGGTAAATATAACCTCCATTGGGGCACATCCACTGTCTAGATTAGCTGAGAATTCTATATCCGGACCTCCGTAAACAATTAAAGTTTGACATTGCATGTCAGTGCCGGCATTATTGGAAGCTTCCAAACATACTTCATAGGTTCCCGGATTAACGAAGACACGTTCGGGATTTTCTTCCGTTGAAAAGAAAGTCCCATCCACTGTCCAAGTATAGTTATCTGCATTGGAAGAATTATTCTCAAAGGGAATCGACAAAGGGGCACACACCGGACTAGGCATTACGGCCGTAAAATCCGCAGCTTGCGAAAACAAGCCCAGTGGCAGAACCACTATTAAAATAAAAGATATGAGAGTTTTAGTCTGAAACATAGCAAAGAGGGTATTTCTATTTTTTCGAATTTGATTATTAGATATTGATTGATTCACGGGTATTGGGTTCTATGCTGCCATGCAAGACCAAAAGTCGTCTCTATCAACATCCCTTTCATTTTGCATTTTCTAGTTTTTGTGACATAGAAAACCACAAGTATGTATTCAGAAAAATTATAATTTGCTAGTGCTTCCCCATTCTTT
>JAHDFN010000019.1 GCA_020628145.1 Saprospiraceae bacterium
AGCCTAAAATAACCAATTTCGATAAAAATCCCTTTTAATCCGAATTAAAAAACTGAAAGTTATTTAATTCCCCAAATCCTTTAATTTATTTCCTCCTACGTCTATGAGACCTTTTTTAACTCTCCCGGATAAATCGGCAACAGCCGAATACATCCTATATTTCCTTTGGAATCGGGGATATAGAGCAATCAAATCCTTGAAATAAGGTTTGGTGACCAGTTTTACGCCGAATGCTATACCCTCCAACGGTCCCATTTCATCTTTCCAACCTTTGAGTCCCTTCAGGATTACATCTATATCACCACTATTCTGTTTACTGTATTCCCTAGCAAATTGCACCCCTTTCTTGGGATTGGTGAAGTTGAGGCTCTGATGCATCATCCTAACATAGCTGTTGGCCAATGCATCGAATTTCTGTTCTTTGGACATGCTATTGGATGTGGCTGCCATTTTGAGAATACGGGCATGATCATCCAACCATTGTCCTTGTTTTTTTGTGGCACAACTCGTAGAAAGAAGAACCAATGATAAAAATAGAATTCCGTATGCCAATGTATTTTTCATGATATTCATATTTAATTATCCAATCCGAATGTTCGGATCAATTACCTAACAGTATTAAGACGGACTTTTAGGCCAAACGTATCATTCTAAATGATATTGAATTTTTGATGTTAATCTTAGGGTAAAATATAAGCGTAATATTAATCTTTGTTAAAATATATTTATTTCGGGATTATCATTTTACATTTTAGTTTGAATTGGGTATAATGCTCACATGAAAACCATATACGGAATTCCGGTTTAGGCTTGGATTTTGTGATATACAAAAATAAAACATACCGATTCTCCTTAGAGAAAATCCTGATATCCCTTTATGTTCAAAATATTAAATAAAAACGTGAAAATCAGCCTAATTGTAGCACTCGCCATGAGTCTCATCCACTTGCCCCTCAATACGGAAATCGATTTACCTATTATCGGTGATAAAAATACTGAAAGGGATAAACGGGAAAAGGAATGGATTGAAAGGACTTTCAATGCGATGAGTATGGACGAGAAAATCGGGCAGCTTTTCATGATACGTGCACATTCCGACAAAGGAAGCGAACATGAAAAAGCCGTGGAACGTCTCATCAAGGATTATCATGTCGGAGGCTTGTGTTTTTTCCAAGGGACACCGGAAAAACAAGTCGAACTAATCAATCGTTACCAGGCACTTTCGACCAAAGTACCCATGATGGTGGCGATGGATGCAGAATGGGGTTTGGGGATGCGTTTCAAGTCGGATGGATTGAGCTATCCCAAACAATTGATGTTGGGAGCCATCCAAGACAACCGGCTGATTTATGAAATGGGGAAGGAAGTGGCCCGGGAACTTAAACGGGTGGGAACCCATATCAATTTCGCTCCGGTCGTAGATGTGAATAACAACCCGGACAATCCCGTCATCAATGATCGTTCATTCGGCGAAGACCGATATAATGTAACTGCCAAAAGCTACATGTATATGAAAGGGATGCAGGACAATAATGTGATGGCCTGTGCCAAACATTTTCCGGGGCATGGAGATACGGATGTGGATTCCCATTATGATTTGCCTCAGATCCTCCATTCGAGGGAAAGATTGGATAGTATAGAAATGTTTCCCTTCGAGGTATTGAGTCAACACGGTATCCAAAGTGTGATGGTGGCCCATTTATTCATTCCTTCTATTGACAATACCGCCAATCGACCGACGACCCTTTCCAAAAAAGCGGTGACGAATATCCTAAAAGGAGAATTGAATTATAAAGGTTTGATTTTTACGGACGGTCTGGGCATGAAAGGTGTTACCAAACACCATAGCCCCGGAAAACTGGAAGTCAAGGCCCTTAATGCCGGAAACGATGTGCTTTTACTCCCCCAAAACACACCTGCCGCTTACAAGGAAATCAAGGCTGCCATAGCCAACGGAAGTCTGGATACCAGCATCGTTTATAATTCCGTCAAAAAAATATTAAAGGCGAAATATAAATTAGGCTTGACCTCGTTTACTCCCATTCAAAAAAGCGGCGTGAGATATGACGTGACCGGTCCCCGTTCGCAGGCGATGAAAAGAAAACTTATTTCTTCCTCTCTTACTTTGGTACGTAACAAGGACAACACCATCCCTTTCAAGGGATTACAGCAAAAGAAAATGGCAGCATTGGCCATCGGCTCTGCCTCTGAAACCGAATTCCAATCCTACTTGAAAAAATATAATGATATCGGGATTTACAAGACCGATAAATCGGTGAGTAATGCTTCTTCGCTACTTTCCCTTTTGAAGAAATATGATGAAGTGGTGGTCAGTATCCACGATATGAGCAGCCGGGCATCCAAAGGCTTCGGTATTCATGCCAATGTTATGAATTTCATCGCCCAATTGCAAACCGAATCCAATATTACCTTGGTTATTTTCGGCAATCCTTACAGCCTGAAATATTTCGATTCGGTAGAAACGGTCCTGAATTGTTATAATGAAGATCCGATGACACAACAGGTGGCTGCCCAGGCTCTGTTCGGTGCATTGCCCATCAGAGGTAAACTCCCGATCACCGCATCCGAAAAAAGTAAATTCGGAGATGGTGTGGATACGGAAAGCCTGATGAGGTTGCAATACGATATTCCCGAAAGTGCGGGGATAAAAAGTTATATGTTGGACAGCATAGATATCATTGCACAGGAAGCTTTGGATAAAAAAGCAACGCCCGGTTTACAAGTACTCATTGCCAAGGGAGGGAAGGTTATTTTTCATAAATCCTATGGGCATCATACTTATAAAAAACAGACCCGTGTAAAAAATGATGATATTTATGATGTAGCCTCCCTGACTAAGATTGCCGCTACTACCTTGTCCGTCATGAAATTGGCAGATGATGGAAAAATAAATATTGACAATGGTATCGGTCAACATTTGAGTACCTGCCAAGGCAGTAATAAATCGAATTTGAAAATCAGGGATATTCTTTCCCACCATGCCGGGTTGAAGGCTTGGATTCCTTTTTACAAGGAAACGATTACCAAAAGCAAAAAACCTTCTTCCAAATATTATAAAAAAGAGAAAACCGATAAGTTCTCCGTTCCGGTAACGGATAAATTATATATGGATGAAAATTATGTAAAAGAAGTTTGGAAACAGATCATGGAATCCGAATTGCGTTCTACGACCAATTATAAATACAGTGATTTGGGATTTTATATGATGGCGGAAATGATCAAGGAAAATACCGGAAAATCCATAGATCAATATGCTATGGAAAATTTCTATCGTCCACTAGGTTTGGATAAAACTACTTACAATCCTTTGGGGAAATTCAGTAAATCACAAATTATTCCTACGGAATTGGATAAATATTTCAGGCGGCAGACCATTCAGGGAAATGTGCATGATATGGGTGCGGCGATGTTGGGCGGTGTAAGCGGGCATGCGGGTTTATTTTCCACTGCGGATGATTTGGCGGTTATTTTCCAGATGTTGCTCAATGGTGGTTATTATGGAGGAGAACAATATATTCAATCCAACACCATCCGTTCCTTTACCCAAAGATACCCCGGCAGTACACGTCGGGGCTTGGGTTTCGACATGAAAGAAACCAACCTGGGCAAGTCACAGAATGTCTGTGCGAGTGCATCTTATAATACATACGGCCATACCGGATTTACCGGAACGGCCGTATGGGTAGATCCCACTAACGATCTCATTTATATTTTCCTATCCAACCGGACTTATCCTAATATGAATAATTTCAAATTGAACAAATCGGATATCCGTCCTAGGATACAACAGGTCATTTATAATTCGATGTATTGAGTAGCGTCAACCCCCGTTCAGGCTTTTTCCCCTCTTCCGATTCCAATCGATGAGTTTCTTTTCGGTGAACTTTGCCAAATGATTGAAATTCGGATATCCCCCTACATCATGGGTGGTTAGTTCCAATTCCCGTTTAAAGGAATTCATCAATTGGGAAAGGGATTTTATACGAATGGTTGTGGTATCGAATTCCCTATCATCATCTCCATATTCCTTCTGGGATGAAAAATAAGCATAGAATATATTTTCATTATCCAATTCCTGAACCCCTTCATTGGCATTTACAATCCGTATCTTGCCGTTTATAGAATCGATCCATTCTTTTTGCAGAATGAAATGGTAATCCGAATAATTATAGTATTCCTTGAATGCAGACTTGATTTTGAAATTATATTTTTCTGTTTCCTTTTCGAGGCGGGCCGCTTTTTTCTCCCTACCATATTTTTCCAATAATTCAATATTTTCCCTCTCATCCTTCAATTGAATCAATAGGATACCATTTTTAATCTCCTGCGAAGTTTCCAATTTCCGGATTTCGTAAAGAGATGGTTTACAAGAGCTGAGAAAAAGAAAAATTAGTATGAAAAAAGGAAACCTATGCATAATCCGAATAATTCGTAAATAGAATGATAGGTTCAATATAAATAATCCTACGCTTAATTACTACTGCCCCAGCAAAGGATTTTCACCGATTTTCAATATTTCCAATACCGGTCTTTCACCCAAAGTAGGATCAATATTGAAAATACGGGTCATTTGTTCATATACTTCAGGCAAAAAATGTTTGAATCTTTTGGGAGTGACAAAGAAATGTTCTACCACAACCTGACGGACATCCACTTCCTTCATTCCGACATATTTACAAATAAATTCGAAATCCAGCCCCCTTATTTCTTTTAACTTAGGATAGGATTCCTTATTGAATATAGGAAAGTCATATTCAGGATAGATTTTCAGAAAGGCATGGGCATACTCATGGAGAATAAGATTATAATATCGGCTTGGATTCCCCACACCTAACATCATCCGTTCCGCATCAAAAATCACACAACCATCTTCATGGTTAATTTCCGAACTATGTAAAAACTTATAATTAGGACTCGGAAAGGCATGGGGGTAAACCACCACCCTTTCATATGGATGTAAAAGATATTTTTCCATACCAAAAGTCATCATCACGATTTGTGCTGCGATTATGGTTTTCACATCTTCGGGGAGCGTTTCAAAAACGACAGGGATGAATTCTTTCGCTTCCATTGTCAACATTACCCTATCCCTGAATCTCTTTTTCTCTACGGAATCCAACTTATCATAAAACGGAACCATCACCCTCATCTGCTTTTCCACCCCTCTATGCATCGGTGGAGGCGTCCTTTTAAACCACCACCAATCCAATTGGGGTGACATCATATAAGCCGCAACTAAACCGACAACACAAATAAAAAGCAGATAAAACAACGTACTCCCGAACGATTTGGTATAAGTCATATACCCCAACAGGCAAATGGTTGAAAATCCGAAAAAAGCCAATAATAAGGACGATAGTCTCATATCTACATAAATGGTGCTTTGCAAAAAAGATACAAATATGGAACTATTCCATATACTACTAAGGTTCATCATTAAAAAATAATCCAAAAAAATGCATTGTCATTTGTCGGATAAAATAAAACAGACTACATTTGCAATCGCTTTTCAAACATACATCAGGGTGATGTAGCTCAGTTGGTAGAGCAATGGACTGAAAATCCATGTGTCGGCGGTTCGATTCCGTCCATCACCACGAAAAACAGTTGTCACATTAAATTTTGTTGGCAACTGTTTTTTTTTGCATTCCATTTTATATTTGCGACTCCGATACTTTTTAAGAAAACCTACGTCTAACAAACGTTAGTAATTTTCTACTTACTCAGAACCTTAACCATTCTAAGACTAAAATCATGTCTCAAATTCTTGAACTATTCAACTTTAAAAACACCAAAGAACGAGATGATTTCATCATAGCAATTTTAGTCCTGCTGTTTTTTGCGTGGATGTTTTGGTGGCTATATCCCCGATTCATGGGAGGTGCCGACATTCCAAATCCCTTACCTGATGCCAATACTGCTATTGCGGCAATCGCCCCTGATACGGATGGGGATGGAATTGCAGACAATGAAGATGAATGTATTCTACTAGCCGGACCGGCTCCAACAGGTTGTCCATCTGATACCGACGGCGACGGGGTTTACGATGCGGATGACAAATGCCCCAATCTGAAAGGCGTCAGTTATAACGAGGGCTGCCCACCCGATACGGACGGAGACGGCATATATGATGCCCAGGATAAATGTCCCAAACTCAAAGGAACGCTTGAAACCGGGGGCTGTCCATTAGATAGTGACGGAGATGGCGTTTACGATACGGAGGACAAATGTCCTAATAAAGCCGGGAATAAATCAAATAGGGGTTGTCCTGAAATAAAAGTAGATGAGGAGGAAAAAAGGATTCTAAAGGAAGCGATCCAAGCCGTAGAATTCGAAACAGGTAGTGCTAATTTGAAAAGGACTTCTCGTTCGGTACTCTACCGAATTGCAAAAATCATGAATAAATATCCTGATTATAAATTACAAATCATTGGGCATACGGATAATCAGGGAGAGGACGATGCTAATCTTGCCCTTTCTAGGAATAGAGCCAAATCCTGCTTGGATTATCTGACCGGACAAGGTATAGATTCAGATAGGATGTCATTTAAAGGGCATGGAGAAAACCGACCGATTGATAGTAATGAGACAGAAGAAGGACGAAGCAAAAACAGAAGGGTAGAATTCAAATTAGGATATTGATTCATATAAAATACCACACCCTGTGGACAAAATATGGGGAGGGACACAAGCGTTCTTCCCCTATTTTTTGGCTATGGGTTACGCCAGAATAAAAACGCCCCACTTTTGTATAAAAGCGGGGCGTTTTTATTCCTGTTAATCACTTAATATCCGAGCATTAAATGACATCCAATGCTTTGGTCAGGGATGTTAGTGAAAAAGGCAATACCAGCCAAAACCATTCATCCACATATACTACCATAAAAAGGGTGATAAGTGTGGTAACAAAGAACACCAGCCACCAAAACATCGTTGAATTCTTACTTTCTGTAGCCATTTTATTTTTGATTGAAATTAACCTAAATTGATAATGATGCGGCAAAAATAAGATTTTACTAGGAACGGCGATACTGTTTTTGATATTTTTACAAATGCTTTTCTCGAAACCACAAGGACTTTTCACAATAGGCCTCCTTTTAGGACTCCTCTTCTTTGCTTCATGTAGCAAGGAAAAAGTAGAGTACCCCTGGTCTTATGTTACATTGCCGGGATTGGAACCCAAAACCGACATACACTTTTTATCTTCCAATCAAGGATTCATCAGTGGTGGAGAAAATTGGCAATCGGGAGAGATTCTCGAAACAGATGATGGCGGGGAAACATGGCAACAATTGTATTCCGGCGAACGAGTCGTATCAGCACTTGATTCCGATATCAATGGGCGTTTACATTTCAATGGATATTCAGGACTCTATGGAAGGGATCAGGATGATTTGAATATTTACGAACTCCTTACTTTTCACCCTTATGACGATATCAGCACCCATAATGGAGAACATATATTCTCCGTTTCGGGGCAATCACTTGTCACAGGAACGATAACAGAAGGCAATGCTTATGGTGATATTTTCAAGAATGATGAGTTCATTCATGATCTTGAAGCGATTGATCATGCCGATGAAAACAACATCACCGTTTGCGGTCACGGACAAATCGTTTTTTCTAATGATAAAGGACAGAGTTGGAAAATACTTCCATATACAGGAGATTATTTCAAAGATGTACACTTCCCTACTCCTACAACCGGATATATCTGCGGCTTCAGTGGAAGCATTCTTAAATCGGAAGACGGCGGAGCAAATTGGGAATTCCTAAGGGACGGGGATAAACTCCTTGTAAAAGACAAGAGATTCAGGGCCCTTCATTTCGAAAATGAATCCCACGGATATATTGTAGGTAATGGCGGTTTATGCTGGCGGACAACCAACGGGGGTGATAGTTGGGAAGTGATAAAAAAACTTCCGAATGAAGATTTTACCGGTGTTTTTGTCTTCGACTCTCACGCCTTTATCGTTTCCGAAGAAGGAAACCTAATTCGGGTTAATCACTTTTAACTATCAACCCGAATAATCGGCTATGATTTGCCAACGTCCATCCATTTTCTTAACTAGCAATAGGAAATGCCCATCCAAAACCTCTCCTGAAGAACGAGTCAATATATATTTCCCCGTAACGGAGACTACTTTTTTACTTTGACGGATAACACGTATCAATTCGAAATCCAAATGCCCCATCGCTTCCTTATCGGGATAGGCTTTTTTATAATTAGACAAAGTGTTTTGCCAGCCGAAAGTCACTCCTTTAGGACTGATGAATTGCAATTCTTCTGATTGATGATACCCTTGCATGAAACCTTCAACATCTCCTCTGTTCCAATCATTCCTCTGTTGCTCCAATAAAGCCTTCACCTCCCGCTCAGCCTTGCTTTGTGAATAAGCCATATCAATACCTAAAACCATTAGAAACATCAATGGTAAAATCCTTTTAATTTGTAATACCTCCATCTTCCAAATTAGACAAAAAAGATAAAAATCATATCATTACGGTCTGATTGGATTGTAAATTAGGGTGAAATCACTACATTTAGGTTACATACCGGAAGAGGTTACTCCTCCGGTTCAAGTTTAAAACTGATTAAACAAACAAAACGGGGCAATGGAATTATTGGGCGATATTTTTAGGGGTCTTATCGGAATGGCAGCGATGATCGGATTCGCTTACCTATTGAGTTCCAACAAAAAGAATATCAACTGGGTATTGGTGGGCAAAGGATTGTTGTTACAATTATTCCTAGCATTCCTGATGTTGAAAGTACCATTTGTCAGGGCTGTTTTCCAATATATTGCCGATTCATTCGTCCGATTACTCAGCTTTACAGACGAGGGTGTCAAATTCGTCTTTAGCGATATGTGGTACACCCAACCTCAATTCAATACGGTAAATGTACCGGATGCTACAGGACGAATGATCCCGGCAGACAATATAATCATGACAGACCCGGCTACCGGGGACGCTAAGCCGGCCGACAGTTTCCAAATTCCGTTTATGTTCGCATTCAGGGTGTTACCGACCGTGGTTTTCTTTTCTGCATTTTCGGCCATGTTGTATTATTTGGGTATCCTACAGAAAATCATTTATGCATTTGCCTGGGTCATGAGTAAAGTGATGAGGCTTTCCGGTGCTGAGAGTATTGCTGCTGCTGCTAATGTATTCATTGGACAAACGGAAGCCCCTTTGGTTATCAAACCTTATTTGGACAAGATGACAAAATCGGAAATCATGTGTCTGATGACAGGAGGTATGGCGACCATCGCCGGTGGTGTGTTTGCCTTATTCGTCATATTTCTTGGTGATGAATTTGCCATCCACTTCCTCATAGCCTCTATCGTATCTGCTCCGGCAGCTATCGTTGCCGCCAAAATCATGTATCCCGAAGTCAACGAAGATGACATCAATACCGACTTGAATGTCCCTAAGGATAAAATAGGCGTCAATCTTTTGGATGCCATCTCCCGGGGAACCACCGACGGTATCAAGTTGGCGGTTAATGTAGGAGCCATGCTTATTGTTTTCATCGCTCTTGTCGCATTTGTCAATTATATCCTTTCCTTATTGGGAGGTTTTACCGGTTTGAATGAAATAATAGCATCTTCTACGGGGGGCAATTTCAGCAGCCTTTCATTGGAATATATACTAGGGATGCTCTTTGCTCCCGTAGCTTGGCTATTAGGTGTTCCGGCTCAGGATATTACACTTGTGGGTCAATTATTGGGGAAGAAAACCGTTGTCAATGAGGTTGTAGCCTATGTAGATTTGGGTATTTTCATGAAGGATGCCGCAATTAATCTACATCCGAAATCGGTTCTGATTGCCACTTATGCATTGTGTGGTTTTGCCAATTTTTCATCTATTGGTATTCAAATCGGAGGAATAGGAGCCATTGCTCCCGAGCAGAGGGGTACATTAGCTCAATTCGGTCTTAAAGCCATGATTGGAGGAACGATAGCCTGTTTCCTCACTGCTGCCATTGCAGGTATGTTCTATAATATTTGATAGATGAGATTTTTAGTTTTTTCCCTTTTTGTGTTCTTCCTCGCTTCTTGTTTTTCCGACAAACACCATCAGCAAGAAGACCCTTCTGAAAATACAGATAGCCAAACGCTTGTCCGTACTTATTCCCTTTACGGAATAGATACGGCTTTCATGCGTGAATACGGAGAACTGACTCGCATCATCAAAAAGGATTCTACCATATTGGAATATTGTAAAGATAGTGTGGAGAGTTACCACTACACCGGCAAAACAATTAGGAATAACCAAAGGCTCTGTTTCCCAAAAGAATATTTCGGTAAAGGGAAAATTTTAGTTCCTGAAAAGACACATAAGGTTGCCAAAGTATTTAGGGGAATGGAAATTAAAAGAACGTTCGAATTGAATTCGGGAGGAAGACCCTATCAAATTTTCGAAGTACAATCCATAATAGCTACGAGCATCTCAATGGATACTATATTAATGAGAAGTAAGGAATTCTGGAATGAGGAACTCGGTTCCCTGCTTCGATTCGATGAAAATATTGCAAGAAAGAAAAGAAGATTAATCAAAGTCGAAAAATTCGACAAACATCCCGGATTGGCTCCTGATCTACTACATCAGTTATGCAAGGATTCTTCTACATGGATCACCAGAAACCCCGATGACGGCAAACTCTGGTTTTAATTCCAACCCAAATCCTTGAAGAATTTCCTTCTTCTGATAAAATATTGCCAAATGATGCTCTTCTTATAGATTCCTTTACGGTTATAGGATCCAATGCTTATTTTTTCTATGGCTTCCTGTTCTTCATACCGTTGTTTACGAATTGCCGATCTTAAACTGAAAAAATCCCAATGGGCTTGTACGATGGCTTGTACATGACCGATTTTCCCTTGCATAAGGAACCTGATCCCTGCCACACCATCCAAGACCAACCTCAGAGGAAGCAACCAAATCAGTTTTCCTTTCCTTTCATTTTTCAGCAATGTAATCAGACTATTCCTAAAATTCAGAAAAGTCTTATGGGGGTTAGTTGCATTCAAAGTCGCTCCTCCAACATGATATACTACTGATTTGGGTTTCACCATCACTTTATATCCTGCCCTTTTCAACCGCCAACAAAAATCTATTTCTTCCATATGAGCAAAATATCTTTCATCAAATCCTCCCAATATCCTAAACAGCTCCTTCCTTACGAAAAGGGCTGCCCCACTTGCCCAAAAAACCTCATCGCTATTGTCATATTGCCCCCTATCCTGTTCTGTAGTATCAAAAATACGTCCCCTACAAAACGGATAGCCCCATTTATCCATCCAACCTCCCGCACCGCCGGCATATTCAAAATAATTTTTCTTGGCATAGGTAAGAATCTTAGGTTGGCAGGCACCAACGGTCTTATCCCTTTCCATCAGTTCTATAATGGGCTCAATCCATCCTTTTTCTGGCTCAACATCGGAATTCAGTAAGACCAAATAATCGGCATGGACTTTTTTCAGTGCTTCGTTATAACCTTTGGCAAAACCATGATTCTCCTTGAACTGAATCAACTTTACTTGTGGAAAATTATTTTCTATGAAAGTAGAAGAACCATCAATCGAAGCATTATCGGCTACATAGATATCCAAATTCCCATAGGAACTGAAAAGGACATACGGCAAGAACTCCTTCAAATAATCACGTCCGTTATAATTAAGTATGACTACAGCTACTTTGGGCAATCCTTTGGTCTGCAGAGTTTCCGTTTCTGTTTTGGACGTCTCACCCAAAACAGCCAGGGCATTCGCCTTATCTCTAATCAACTGCTGTTTCAGGGCATCTAAACCAGGAAATTTTTCATCATTCCTTATCCTTCTAACAAAATCTATCTTCAGTTTTTGTCCATAGATATCCTTATCAAAATCGAAAATATTGACTTCGCATACATAATTATCATGATTATCCAAAGTGGGTCTTTTCCCTAAATAGAGCATTCCATCATAACGATGACCATCATAATGGACATAAACCGCATAAATCCCATCGCCGGGAATGAGCTTATGTTTATCTTTCATATCAAGATTCGCCGTTGGAAAACCGATTTCCTTTCCGATGGCTTGTCCCCTGACCACTTCTCCTGCAAGGGAAAAATAATGGTTCAACAATTCCGTAGCAGGAATGATCTCCCCTTGTAAAAGGGCTTTCCTTACCTTGGTAGAACTCACCGCAATATGATCGACCTCCTGCTTGGGAATTTCTTCTACTTCATACCCCAATTCCTTATGATACTGTTTCAACAGTTCAATATTGCCCATACGATGTTTTCCGAATTTATGATCATAACCGATGACGATTCTTGCCGGTTTGAAGTATCGGACAAGAAAATTCTTAATATAATCTTCGGGAGGCTGTTGGGAAAAACCCTTAGTGAAAGGGACAAAAACCAAATGATCGATTCCATAACGATTAACCAACTCCACTTTTTCGTGTACGGTAGTCAATAACCGAAGCGATTTATCATCCGGATTGACGACTAACCTTGGGTGGGGATGAAAAGTAACGAGTACACTTTCACCATCTACTTCCTTGGCCAATTGCCTAACTCGTTCCAAGATTTTCTGATGACCGGCATGCACCCCATCAAAGGAACCAATAGTAATTACCGCATTCCTGAATTCATCCAGTTTTGATAAATCTGTATAGACTTTCATTAGTAATTGTAAGGAAGGGTAAGTCTGCTTCCTAACTCAGATGTTTTCCCAAATTAATTTCCGAATGTGAATTTATACAATTCCTCGTTACCTTTGCATTCTGATACAAAATTCAAGCGATGATTGAGGAAAAAAAAGTGGTAGAAGCATTATGCAAGGTCAGGAATCCACAAAACGGAAAGGATCTGATTTCGGGCAATTCGGTTAAAAACCTGAAAATAGAGGGTCATCAGGTTAATCTTACCTTATTATTGTCCCAGCTCAATTTCGAGGGGAAGGCGGAAATGAATTTCACCATTATGTCGGAAATCCAAAAGATTTACCCTCAAGCCGAGGTCAATATCCATTTGGAAACACAGACCCCACAATCACAAAAAACATCAAGTTCCCTGCCCCATGTGAAAAATATTATCGCTGTTGCATCCGGTAAAGGAGGTGTCGGCAAATCTACTGTTGCGGTAAATCTGGCTTTGGGGCTGAAAGAACTGGGTGCCCGTGTCGGTCTAATCGATGCCGATTTGTACGGCCCGTCCATTCCCACCATGTTCGGCATGCAAGGGCAGCGGCCCAAAGTCGCAACGGTTAATGGACAACCCAGGCTCACCCCACTTGAAAGTCATGGCATTCATGTGATGTCTATTGGTTTCATCATAGAACCCGAACAGGCTGTTGTTCTCCGAGGTCCGCGGCTTGGTGGAATCATCAGACAGTTTATCCAGGAATGTGTATGGCCGGAGCTGGATTATATTGTAGTTGATCTTCCTCCGGGAACGGGCGATATCCAACTCACATTGGTACAAACCGTCCCCTTGACCGGTGCAGTGATTGTCACTACACCCCAGGAAGTAGCGGTAGTGGATGCGGTTAAGGCCATGAATATGTTTTTACTGCCCAATGTCAATGTGCCGA
This sequence comes from Saprospiraceae bacterium, assembly GCA_020628145.1. Classification (GTDB taxonomy): domain Bacteria; phylum Bacteroidota; class Bacteroidia; order Chitinophagales; family Saprospiraceae; genus JAHDCE01. The sequence goes on from JAHDFN010000019.1 coordinate 13,611, forward strand.
TTCTGGGTGTTGTGGAAAACATGGCTTGGTTTACCCCTAAGGAATTACCCGATAATAAATATTACCTATTCGGGAAAGGAGGAGGAAAGAAACTGGTACAGATGAGTGGTTCCATGTTATTGGGACAAATTCCGATTGTTCAAAGTATCCGGGAAGCAGGTGATCAGGGACTGCCGGCCATTACCTCATCCGATCCGATAGTGAAGGATGCCTTTTTGGAATTGGCCAAGAATACGGCTCGTCAAATTGCCATGAGAAATGAAATGTTGCCTCCTACCCGCATTGTGGGAATGAAGTAATCCTTTCGGGTTGAATAAAAAGAATTTACAAAATCCTAATTTGAACCGAATATTACCTAGATTTGTATGTATTACAATAGAATTGTACTAAATTCCTATGGATAACCAAATCAAAACAGATTTCCTCCAAAAAATTGAAAACGCACTGGATACCATCCGTCCACATTTGGAATTGGACGGTGGCAATGTAGCAGTCGTAGATTTAACCGATGACATGATTGTCCAAATCAAATGGATGGGGAATTGCTCTGCCTGTTCGATGTCTTCCATGACCATGCGTACAGGGATCGAAGAGACCCTCAAGAACAAAGTCCCGGAAGTCAAGGGGGTGATCGCTTTGAATGGTGTAGGTGTATGACTTCATCCTATTAAAACAGTATGACCCGTTCAGAACTATCTTCCTTAATCATCGAAAAAAAATCCTATCTCTGTATCGGTTTGGATAGTGATATCCAACGCATTCCCCAACATCTTCTTTCCTACGATGATCCTGTTTTTGAATTCAACAAACAAATCATAGACGCTACCCAGGATTTATGCATCGGTTATAAACCGAATATCGCATTTTACGAATCCGGTGGTTCTGCCGGATGGGCAACATTGGAAAAAACATTGGCATACATTCCTAAAGAACATTTCACCATTGCCGATGCCAAACGGGGTGATATCGGCAATACATCAAAAATGTATGCCCGAGCTTTTTTCGAGCAAATGGATTTCGATGCACTGACCATTGCTCCTTATATGGGAGAGGATTCGGTTAGGCCCTTTCTCGGTTTTGATGGGAAATGGGTCATTCTTCTGGCACTGACCTCCAATCCGGGAAGCAATGATTTCCAAAGGACTTTACAGGAAAACGAGGAACCGCTCTACCAGAAAGTAATCGGCAAGGCCAAGGAATGGTCAAGTTCGGAAGAAATGATGTTTGTCGTAGGAGCGACTCATGCCGAGGATTTCAGAAATATCAGAAAGACGGCTCCTGATCATTTCCTATTGGTTCCCGGAGTCGGTCAACAAGGAGGCGATCTCGCTACCCTGTCCCGTTTGGGTATGAATGACCAAGTGGGTTTGCTGGTCAATTCTTCAAGAGGGATTATCTATGCAGGCAGCGGAGAAGATTTCGCAGAAAAAGCCAGACGAGCCGCATTGAAACTACAACAGGAAATGGAAATTCTCCTTACTGAAAGATTCGGTTAAGTATTTCATTCCACTCAAATCACTTCAATTTTAGTATCTTCGCAGTGGTTTTACCGTCCTAATTTTAAGAAAACAATTGATCAATATGAGTAAGGATAAATTCATTGAAAAAATCAACGAGGGATATACATTCAAAGGGCCTTCCATTGTTTTGGGGGGAGCCATGTTGGATGGGGAATGCCAAACCGATACCTTGGTCAGGCTTCCATTGAAAACCATGAACCGTCACGGTCTGATTGCCGGTGCCACCGGTTCAGGAAAAACCAAAACCTTACAAATTATTGCGGAGCAATTATCCGCCAATAGCGTTCCTGTCCTATTAATGGATATCAAAGGGGATTTGAGTGGTATTGCTGCAGAAAGTCCGGGGCATGTCAAAATCGATGAACGCCATGTCAAAATCGGTATTCCTTTTGAAGCAGGAACCAGCCCTGTAGAATTTTTGACCCTATCTGATGAAAAAGGAGCCAGATTGAGGGCTACCGTTTCGGAATTCGGGCCGGTATTGTTTTCCAAGATTCTCGATTTGACGGATACACAGTCCGGAATCGTCGCCGTTGTTTTCAAATATTGCGATGACAAGAAAATACCATTACTGGATTTGAAGGATTTCAAAAAAACCCTTCAATATATGACCGGTGAAGGCAAGGAGGAAATCCAAGGGGATTATGGCAGATTATCCACTGCTTCCGTTGGAACCATCATGAGGAAAATTGTAGAAATCGAACAGCAGGGCGCTGATATTTTCTTCGGGGAGACTTCTTTCGATACGGATGATTTACTTCGATTGGATGAAAACGGCAAAGGGATGGTCAATATCATCCGCTTGACGGATATTCAGGATAAGCCGAAATTGTTTTCCACTTTTATGTTGCAGATGCTGGCTGAAATCTATGCCACTTTTGAAGAGGAAGGTGATTTGGAACAACCGAAACTGGTCATCTTTGTAGATGAAGCCCATTTGGTTTTCGAAGAAGCCAGTGATGCTTTATTGGATCAGATAGAAGCGATGGTAAAACTGATCCGTTCCAAGGGTGTCGGGTTGTTTTTCGTCACACAGAACCCGAAAGATATTCCGGATGATGTATTGGGTCAATTGGGTATGAAAATCCAACATGCATTACGGGCCTTTACAGCCAAGGATCGTAAAGCGATCAAATTGGCTGCACAGAATTATCCCGATTCTGATTATTACGACACGGAAACCTTATTGACGGAACTGGGAATCGGAGAAGCGTTGATTACGGTTTTGAATGAAAAAGGTATTCCTACCCCATTGGTACACTCGTTGTTGCGAGCCCCACAATCGAGGATGGATGTTCTGACTTCAGCAGAAATCAATGCTATTCTGAAAAAGTCGGCCATCATTGACAAATACAACAAGGAGGTCGATAGGGAAAGTGCCTATGAGATATTAGGTAAGAAAATCGATGCGGCACAGGAAGCGGAACATCAGGAGAAATTGAAAAAGGAAATGGAAAAGGCTAAAAAGTCTTCTTCCAGAAGTCGGAAAAGCCAAAAATCCGGCATTGAAAAAATGGTGGACAGCACTGTCGGTCGTCAGGTAGGTCGGACGATTGCCCGTGAAGTAACGAGGGGCATACTTGGAGCTTTAGGATTACGCTCCACCCGTTCCAGGAAAAAATCGGGTTGGTTTTAATTAAATATCACCCTTTGCTTTTATGAAATCAAAAAATGCCATTGCCTGGTTTTCCGGACAATGGCATTTTTCATCTTATGAAAGACATTCATTTTATTTATTGAAATCAGGTTGCACCATACCCAGGGTTAATCACGGTGTTCGTCCCATTTTTTACAAAAGAATTTTATTCCCTCCGATTTTCCGATAAGATATTATCTTTGCCGCATCAAAAAAATAATAAGGCATGTCGGATAATATCATTATTGCTTTTTTCAAGAAGAAATGGGTAAGGGAAATCCTTATTTTCCTCATCGCTTTGGGCATTTACCAATTGTCCAGAATCCTTGCCATTACCGATGATGAAGAAACGGTTTTCAGACATGCTATGGATATTGTCAATTTCGAAAAAGCAACGGGGATGTTTATCGAAATACCAATCCAACAATGGTTTCTGGAACGGATAGAATTACTGAAAGGACTGAATCAATTCTACATGAAGGCCCACCTCCCGGTGACGATTCTTTTTTTCGTTTTCCTTTATAATAAACACCGTGACAAATATCCTTATATCCGGAATGTTTTCCTTCTTGCGAATTTTATCGCCATTTTCATTTATATTTTTTATCCCTGCGCACCTCCGAGGATGTTGAACGATTTGGGCTTTGTGGATACATTGAGGGACATCAGTGCTGTGGATTTATATGAAGGCAATCTTTCCAAGACATTCAATCAATATGCCGCAGTCCCTTCGATGCATTTCGGATATTCGTTTTTTATCGGTTATGTTCTAATCCGTTTATTTAAAAACTGGATCGTTAAAATATTAGGATTCCTATACCCGATTACCGTATTGATTGTCATCGTAGCAACGGGCAACCATTTCATTGTGGATGCCATTGCGGGCGGATTGGTTGTTATTGCCGCATATTATATTTATAAATTCGGATTGAGAAAATATTTCGAAAAAGAAAAAGTGTCCTTAACGGGATAGCTTTAAAAATTACCGGAGCATGGAAATTAAAATCAAAAGATTGGATCATGTTCAAATATGTATTCCTATTGGAAAAGAAGACGAAGGCCGTTCTTTTTATTGCGGAATTCTGGGTTGGAAAGAAATAGAAAAACCGGATAGTTTAAAACCCAATGGTGGTTTCTGGATGATGGCCGGAGATATTGAAATCCATGTGGGTACGGAAGAGTTCGAAAACAAATCGAAAAGGCATCCGGCATTCGAAGTGGCAAATTTAGAGGACGTCAGAAATTATCTTGATCGTAAAAATGTACGAATAAAAGATAATACTCCTATCCCCGGTGTAAATCGTTTTTCTTTTTTTGATCCATGGAATAATCGTTTTGAATTTTTAGAGAAAGAATAAAATGTCCGCCCTTAAAAATTTTCTGGAAAACTTCATCCCCTCCATTACATCTGATGAAATCGAGGAGTTGGATACCTATTGGAATATCCGAAGAAAAATAAAACGGCACGAATGGCTCACCGCCCCCGGAAAAAAGGACACGCATTTATATTTCATTGAAGAAGGCACTTTTAAAATATGTTATGAAATCGAGGGAGAAGAAGTCATCCTCGGATTCGGATATCCGGATACCCTACTGGTCGATTTCCCTTCTTTCATTTCCGAAACGCCTTCCGAATTTTATATCCAAGCATTAAAAGCTGCAAAAATAGTCGGAATAAAAAAATCGGATTTCAACTCCTTTATAAAGTCCCAACCTTCCTTATCGGATTTTTGGAGACTTACCCTCGAAAGGGCCACCCTGGAATTGATAGAACGGGAAATCGATTTACTGACACCATCCCCCCAAGTGAGATTCGATAGATTGATGAAAAGAAGCCCCAATGTTTTCCAACACATTCCCAACCGGCATATTGCCTCCTATCTCCGCATGACCCCTGAAACACTCAGCCGCTTAAAAAAACATTGATTTCAATCAAGGTTTAACTAGGCTACTACCTGTAATTTTGTTTTTGTAATTCATTATGAAAATAAAATTCAGCAATATGAAAAATGTATCAGTTATCACGAAAACATTCCTAATCCTTACAGGATTGGCTTTTCTTAATATCGCCGTACAAGCCATAATCAACCCTCAAAGTGTTATGGATTTCGTCAATGTGGAACTAGGCAATATCAGTGCAAGGAATTCCATCAGGGCTTTTTATGGCGGAGTCAATTTATTTTTCGGTTTATTTCTTATTTACGGTGCATTTAAAATGCAAAAAGAAGCTTTGGTCCTAACTGTTCTTTATGGCGGAGGATTTGTTTTCGGTAGGATTTACAGCATTTTGCTAGAGGGAAATCCAAGCAGTTTCATTTGGACTTGGCTTTGCATAGAATCCGTATTGACAATTATTTCTTTGGCTTTATTAAACAAGCAAAGGGAAGTCAACCGATAACATAGAAGCTATTTAAGCCCCTAGCAGGTCATCACAAAATTCCGGATATAAAAACAGTAATCTTTCTTACAAGGATATATTCCACTCTTCCCTCTACGACTTATTCCGGTATTGACTTTATCATGCAAATATCTTAACTTACTACTTCATAATCAGAATTCGAATAAAGTTCGAAAACCAGTAATATCACACAAAATGAAGGCAAACAGGAAAGGTAGATCTAAAAAAAAATTGTCTAACTCTAAAAATAAAGCAAAGAAAGAAAAAGCCGTCTTAAAAAATAACATCCAAAGTCAGAAATGGTGGCAAGACAAAAAGATACTTTTTGCTCTTGGCGGAGTTGGCTTACTCACCATAATTTCATTTTCACCCATATTCGGAAATGACTTCACAAACTGGGATGACAATTTGTACGTCACTGCAAATCATTTAATGAATGATTTGTCTTTTTCGGGAATATCGGAAATTTTCACCACTGAAGTTGTTTCTAATTATCATCCCTTGACGATACTCAGCCTTGCCGTCAACCATCAAATTTCAGGATTAAACCCAACGGCTTTCCTATCAACGAACCTTTTATTACACTTATTCAATACTATCTTTGTATTTATTTTCATTTATTCATTATCAGAAAAAAAACCCTCCGTAGCCATAATATCCAGTTTATTTTTCGGAATACATCCTATGCACGTAGAGTCTGTAGCTTGGATATCAGAAAGAAAAGATGTCCTATATACTTTCTTTTTCCTTCTTGGATTAATCGGTTATTTAAAGCATCTGGAAAAGCCCGATATTAAAAAATATTCAATCGTTTTAATTCTGTTTTTCTGCTCTTTGCTCTCTAAACCTGCAGCGGTCGTCTTCCCTATCGTTCTCTTGTTGATTGATTATTATAAGTCTAGGGATTTGAATATGAAATTAATTGTAGAAAAAATTCCGTTCTTTATACTTACCTTATTTTTTGCGATATTAACCTACAACATACAATCCGGATCTGCCATGGACGTCGGCAGCAAATTCAATTTACCGGAACGACTCTTATTTGCATGTTATGGATTCATCACATACATTTTTAAATTCTTCATCCCCTACAATCTTTCAGCCTTGCACCCTTTTCCTGAATCAGGGAATCTACCACAATTCTTCTACCTGTTTCCTTTCCTTGTGCTTTTAATATCAGGTTTAATTCTAAAGCTGAATAATAAAACCCTGACCTTCGGCCTATTGTTTTATTTCATCTCTATTGCACCGGTTCTACAATTCATAACCATAGGAAATGCACTTGTAGCTGAACGATATACGTATGTCCCATATATTGGACTACTATTTATTCTTGGACACCTATTCTATTATCTGGACAATAAAAACAGCACTCCCACATATCTATATAAAGTAATCATAGGCACGGCAGCCATAGTTTTCACCATCCTCTCATTCCATCGAACATCGGTATGGGAAAACAGCAATACATTATGGACTGATGTGATTGAAAAATACCCGGAAAGCAATCGAGCTTACATGAGCAGGGGAAATTATTTCATGGATAATCAAAAATATGATGAAGCCTTAAGCGACTTTAATTATTCCTTAAACATTAACCCAAACTATTATCAAGCATTAGAATCCAGAGGCAATCTTCATATTCAAATGAAAAATTACGACTCGGCCATAGATGACTTTACTCTTTGCATAGGAAACGGAACCAACAAGGAGAATCTCTATGTGATGAGAGGAATGGCTTTTTCAAAATCCAACAAAATAAACCAAGCCCTTTCAGACTACAACAAAGCATTGGAGTTAAACCCCCAATATCCTATCGCCTACAATGGGAGAGGAACTTTATATTTCAACAAATTAAAAGAATACAACAAAGCCCTTAACGACTTCAACCAAGCAATCTCACTAGATCCTAAACTCGGCACTTCCTACCTGAATCGTTCTAGATGTTATTATATGCTCAGCCAAAAAAGCAACGCTTATGAAGAAGCCATGAAAGCTCAACAACTAGGAATTGAAATCCCCCCGTCCTATTTGAAGTTAATTCAATAATCCTATAGTCTTCATATACAAACCAAACGGTTCAAAGTGATTTCATTTGGTCATATGTATTGAGAAGGCTAAAATTCGATAATTTTGACATTAAAATCGAGTTCGCTATAATAAATTTTGACCAAATGAAATCATATAGAGCCAAACAAATAACATGAAAAATTGTATCACCTTATTTATTTTTTTCTTTTGTATTAATTTTCTTTTTGCACAAGAAGAACATTTGAACACAACACAAAACGACACTCTGAAAATACTATCCTGGAACATCCACATGCTTCCATATTTTTTTGTTTTCACTAAATCGAAAAAAAGGAAAAGATCGAAATTACTCATCAATGAATTCAACACAAGAGATTATAACATTCTTGTCTTGCAAGAAACCTTCCATAGAAAAATAAGAAACCGGATCAAAAGAAAAGTAAAAAAGAAATACCCATATGCTTACGGCCCTCCCAATAAAAAATATTTCCGTTTACAAACCAACAGCGGTTTATTGGTATTAAGTGATCGCCCTTTGATTTTTAAAAAATCAATCCGTTTTTCTGAAAGCCTAAGCTGGGATAATAGGATGGCCCGAAAAGGAGCCATGCTGATGCAAGGGGAGTTTAACGGCAATATTTTCCAAATCATCAACACACATACCGAAGGGTCGCCCGCTTATATCAATAATTCGCAATTCCATGAAATTTACGACGGCTTAATCCGACCTTATTCGTATGAGAAAATCCCTCAGATTATTTGCGGTGATTTTAATTGCAGCAGGAAAAACGATGAACAATTTTCTCAATTATTCAAATTATTGGATTTAAAATCCCCCCAAGAACAAACCGATCATAGATATGGAGAAAAAAACAAATTAATGAAAGATGGCGTGGATCATATTTTCATCCGGAAAAATAATTCAAATGTAGAAGTAACGGCCAACAGAAAATTATTATTCGGGTTCGATTGGACTTTCAGCAAGAAAAAAATATTCGGAAAAACGGTCGGCTATTCGGATCATTACCCGATTGACATCCATTTGGTTTTCCATTAGAAAATCAATCATCATCGGGAATATTTATTTTATCAAATCGGATATCACGACCACATAAACCCCGCAACAATTTCAATTTCACGCCCAACTTTTCATCTTGGACAGCAAATGTTTTGCCACAGGAAGCCTTGTATTTCCGATCCCACAACCAAGCATAGGTAATAGGCTTTTTATTCCTTGTAATTACAAAAGGCAATCCCGTTTCAGGAATATCCAAAGATTCTATTTTCTTCTGCCCTTCAGCAGTCAATAAAACCACCTGTGTCTCCCAATGAAGAAAGCGAAGATGTGTAGAATCCAATATCGCCGAATCAGCTAAAACGACTTTTTCCAAATCCAAATAATTCGGACAAAGTGAATCGGGCAATTGCTTCATGGAAGAATATTGGGAAGCGATTTTCTTTCTTTCCTCCAAAGGTAAATGGATGAAATTATTTTCATTTTCGACATTCCCTTCTATCAAAAATATCTCTATACTATCCAACACCTCCGGCATTTGATCTTCCTGAGCATATAAAAAATGAAAGCACATCAATAAAATAAAAAATAAAATTCCTTTTTTCATCATTATTATTTTTTCCTGACCCACACGACGATTTTACCCATCGATTTCCGAGATTGTAAAAATGCATGGGCGGCAGCAATATCTTCGAAATCGAATTCTCCTCCCACGACCGGATTAAAAACACCTTGTTCCGTTAATTCCACAACTTTTTCCAAAACCCTTTTTATTATTAAGGGACGATAATCCGCAATCCTCAACATATTAACGCCGATAATTCCTTTGGATTGCATCAATAAAGAAATCGGAGAATGAAAACCGAAGCCCCAAACTACTCCTAATTGCTGAAACACATTCGCATCCGTCATCCGTGCCGCACCATAACCGACCACACGCCCCCCTGCTCCCAGCAACTTCAGACTTTTTTTAATATGATCTCCCCCCACACTGTCAAAAGCGACATCCAAACCTCTTTCTCCTACGACTTTTTTTACTTCATCATAAAAATCATGCGTCTTGTAATTAATCGGATAATCGACACCTTGTTCTAGTAAATATTCTAATTTCTTATCCGAACCTGCCGTTCCGAAAATGACACATTTTTTCGACTTGGCCAATTGAACCAGGGCCGTCCCTACTCCACCGGCTGCCGCTTGAATCAAAACATGATCGCCCTCATGCATCCGAACCATTTCTTCCCCTGCAAAATACGCAGTACCGTATTGGGTTGCCAAAGCAGTAGCCTGTCCCGCATCGATATTTGCAGGAATCACAGCCGTAGCCCGGGCATCGGTTACGGCATATTCGGCATAGCCTCCGAAACGAGTCATGGCTACAACCCGATCTCCTATCTTGCGATCCAGAACTCCCTTTCCCACTTCTACTATTTCCCCTACGACCTCATAACCAATCAGAGCCGGCAAAGGCGGTGCATCCCGATACAATCCCAAACGGGCCATCACATCCGCATAATTCAATCCGAAAGCTTCCACTTCTACTAGGACTTCCCCTTCCTTAGGTTCCGGCTTCGGCAATTCCCGAAATTCAAATGCTTCTTCGGGTTTTCCGGTTTTTACAATGACGGCTCCTTTCATAGGTTAAAGATAATTTTTAAAATATCGGATTAATCCAAAAAATCAATATTCCTTTTCAATCCGGAAAAACGGGTTCGTTTTACTGCGGATTTTTTAAATACCTTATTAAATACTTCACGGGTGATTTCTTCCCAATCTTTTTTATCCATTTTTAATAAATCCGGATGAGGTTCGAATTCCGGTTCTTCATGTTTCCGACTGAATCTATTCCACGGACAGACTTCCTGACAAATATCACAACCGAACATCCAATTTTCCATTTTTCCTTTGAATTCCTTTGGAATATTTTCTTTTAATTCAATGGTTAGATATGAAATACATTTACTGCCATCCATAAAATATCCGGTCGGAGAAATGGCATCGGTCGGACAAGCATCTATACAACGTGTACAAGTGCCGCAATAATCCTTTATCGGATTATCCGTCGCTATTTCGACATCTATAATTAATTCTGCCAAAAAAAAATACGACCCTTTTTTAGGATGAATCAACATTGTATTTTTACCTATCCATCCCACACCGCTTCTCTTCGCCCAATCTCTTTCCAATACCGGAGCCGAATCTACAAAACAACGACCGTTTATTTCTCCAATTTCTTCATTCAACACCGCTATTAATTCCTTCAGTTTATTTTTAATGATAAAATGATAATCTTTCCCAAAAGCATATTTGGAAATCTTAGGGGCTGTTTCGTCTTCTTGTTTTTTTTCGGTGTAATAATTATACATCAAGGAAACAACCGTTTTCGCTCCGGGTACCAATATTGTCGGATCAATCCTTTTTTCAAAATGGTTGGCCATATAAGCCATTTTTCCATGATGGTTTTTATTCAACCATTTTTCCAAACGGATGGCTTCCTCATCCATCCTTTCCGCCTTGGCAATGCCTACCATATCAAACCCCAACCTTGCAGCATGGTTTCTCAAAACGGCAGCCCTGTTTTGCAATTCGAATAACGTAGCCATATTTTATTGTGCGATTAAATCGGAATTCAACATCAAATAAAAAGAAATAACCATGGAAATCACGGACACTCCTATTTTCCAATATCTGAATTTCACTTTAAGCAAATTCAATACAAGGAAAGCGACAAACATAAATAATATCACAACAAGAATTTGTCCCACTTCAACTCCGACATTAAATCCGAAAAGCGGTTCAAGCACATTTCCGCTTTTACCGACCAGCATTCTGAAATAATTGGAAAAACCCATTCCATGAATCCAACCGAAAACCAGGACTAAAAAATAATTCCAAGAAAAAAGACCTGCCTTTTCTTTTCCCTCCTTTGAAATAATATTCCAAAGTGCCGTTAGAAATATGGTGAGTGGAATGAGGAATTCTATCAAGGCGGAATTAATTTTTAAAACATCAAAAGCACACAAGGCCAATGTAAGTGAATGGCCGATAGTAAATGCCGTTACCAATAATAATATTTTCTTCCAATCAGCCGGCCTGTAAATAGCACACATCGTAATGACAAAAAGGATATGGTCATAACCATTTAAATCCAGAATATGCTCCAAGCCCAATTGAAAATATTGTCCGATTCCCATTTCATTATCTTTCTAAGGGAAAGGTAACTAAAAACACTAAAAATAAAAACCCGATCCTCCAAGAGAGAACCGGGTCGTATATTGTAAACTTACAATTTGTATCTTAGAAATATCTAGGTGTAACGATTTTCTTTTCTTTGAAATCCAAATCATATCCGAGCATGACTTCAAAAGAACCCTGTGCAGGTTGTTGTAATTTGGTCAAGGTATAATCATATGCCGCTCCTACCCTCAGGCCATTCCTGAAGAAATAGGAAACCCAGATATCCGCAGAATCGAAAGAACTTCTGTTTCCTGCAAATTTTTCAATGGAAGAACGGAAAGACGCCCCCACCCAAAATGCATTATAAAATAATACCGACAAATCAATATCGAATTCCGTAGGTGCCGCTACATTATTGAACGGATCGTCATTCGCTTTCGTTCGACTGAATAAAGCTACCGTTTTCACTAACGCCATAGGCCTGAAAATGAAATTCTTGGATTTATCCAAAGGAATAGCACCTCCCGCAGAGAAGAAATAATGACGATAATGACGAGCCCACATTTCGGTAGTAACATCATCCCCTTTTCGATAATCACTTTCTAGGATGTGAGGTACTCCCACTCCTACAAAATATTTATTCTGGTTGAAGAAATACAAACCTACACCAAAATTAGGCAACCATAATGAAGGTCTCACATCCCCGGTATAAGCCTGATCGAACTGTTGTTCGGCATTAAGTTTATTCCAGTCGGCACGCCAATTGGTAATTCCTCCCTGCACTCCCACAGACAGGCGGTTCATCCCCCCTACCGGTATGTGGTAAGCATAACTCAGATTGGCCGTAATGGAATTGGTAGGCCCGATAATGTCATTCATCAAACCGAAACCCAGACCGATTTTATCTCCTTTAATCGGAGAATGTACCCAAAGCGTTTGGGAATGCGGGGCTCCTTCTATTCCCCACCATTGTGTCCTGTGCAATGCCCCCAATGACAAATACCCCCTCGTACCGGCATAAGCCGGATTATAGTTTAAGGTATTGAACATGTACTTGGTAAACATGGCGTCCTGCTGGGCTTCCCCAAATTGCAGCATAGCAAGGAGCATTACGAAGATCGTAGCAAATTTTCTCATCTTTTAACAAATGTTTAGTTTAGTGTACTAGTGCGTCATTTCTCTTAAGGTCTTATCCGGATAAACACCGGATCTTCCTTATCGGAAATCTGAAAATCTAAAAAAGGGGGAGTGAGGAAAAAATAACAGGGTGGATTTTGGAGGATAATCCAAGCTATTTTTATCCGTCATATTATTGACAATAGTTATGCCAACTATCCATGATTTTCAATTAACGACCTTTACACATTGTAAAAAACATCATCAAACAGAAAACTTTAACAAAAGTGACAGTCTTTTCCCATAAAAAACTGACAACCAACAACATATAACAAAAAACAACCATATGTTCATTTCCATTTAAATTCAATGGGGATAAACTAGAGAAGACATCTATTTTTACTTATTTTTGCCAAAACAAAAATGGATAAATCCTTATATCCTATCACAAGTCATAAAAAAACAAACCGGTGACATTAATCAAATCCATCTCAGGCATTCGAGGGACTATAGGAGGTACGGCAGGAGACAACCTTACTCCACAGGACATCGTAGAATGTTCTGCCGCCTTCGGACATTGGGTCAAATTGAAAACTTCCAATCCTAAGATTGTTGTGGGAAGAGATGCGAGAATCTCCGGTGAAGTTGTAAGCCATCTCGTTGTAAATGCCTTGAGAGGTGTGGGCATAGATGTTATCGATTTAGGACTCTCAACCACTCCAACCGTTGAGATGGCCGTTCCGATGGAAGGAGCCGGAGCCGGCATCATCATTACGGCCAGCCATAACCCCAAACAATGGAATGCACTGAAATTTGTCAATTTCAACGGTGAATTCATTTCCAAACAGGATGGAAAAGAAGTATTGGATCTGATTAGTGAAAACGCTATTGAATATGCCAGTGTGGATAACCTGGGTTCTTATGAAAAAAAGGGAGGCTATATCCAAAAGCATATAGATAAGATTCTAGAGCTTCCTTTGGTAAATGTGGAAGCCATCAGGGAAAAGAATTACAAAATCGTGGTGGATCCCGTTAATTCAACCGGAGCATTGGCAATCCCTCCTCTCTTGGAACAATTGGGCTGCGAAGTCATTCTCATCAATGGGGAGCCTAATGGCCAATTCGCCCATAATCCCGAGCCTTTGGCTGAACATCTAAGAGAATTATCATCCGCCATAGAATCCAATAATGCGGATTTGGGTATTTCCGTCGATCCGGATGTCGATAGATTGGCATTGGTTTGTGAAGACGGTGAAATGTTCGGAGAGGAATATACTTTGGTCGCTGTTGCAGATTATATACTTCAACATAAAAAAGGTACGACGGTATCCAATCTTTCCTCCACAAGAGCCTTGAAGGATGTGACAGAAAAAGCCGGTTGTGAATACCATCCTGCTGCAGTTGGCGAAGTGAATGTAGTGGCCAAAATGAAAGAAGTCAGGGCTGTAATAGGTGGAGAAGGAAACGGAGGTGTTATTTATCCTGATCTCCATTTTGGAAGGGATGCCTTGGTCGGCATAGCACTTATCCTTTCCCGTTTGGCTGATTTCGGAAAGTCCCTTTCCTTTTTAAGAAGCACTTATCCTTCTTATCATATCGCAAAAAATAAAATCCAATTGACTCCCGAAATCAATCCGGAAGTTTTATTCGAAGAACTGCAACGCAAGTACGCCCAACAGGACATCAATACCATCGACGGATTGAAAATCACTTTGGACACGGGTGACTGGATTCATCTCAGACGCTCCAATACGGAACCGATTATCCGGGTTTATACAGAGAGTTCGTCGGAGGTGATTTCGCAAAACCTGGCGAATAAGATACAGGCGGATATCAATGATATTCTGAAAACCATCAATGTAGAATAAGGTAGTATCTTCTATGAGAATCTACCTCGATAATGCTGCGACCACTCCTTTGGCACCGGAAGTATTGGAAGCAATGATGCCCTACCTGAAAGGGCATCAAGGCAACCCTTCGTCCATTCATGCGGATGGCCGGCAAACCAAAACCGCCATTGAAAAAGCACGGAGGACGATTGCTCAATGTCTAGGAGCGTCCATCGGGGAGATATTCTTCACATCCGGCGGAACCGAATCATCCAATATGGCATTGAAATGTTCCATTAGGGATCTGGGAGTGAAGCGAATCGTCTCTTCTCCTACAGAACACCATTGCGTCCTGCATACATTGGAACAAATCAAAAAAGAAACCCAAACCTCAATTGAATATCTACCGGTTGATTCCGCAGGTAGGATTTCATTATCCGATTTGGAACAGGCATTGAAATCATCTAAAGAAAAAACACTGGTTTCCTTAATGTATGCCAATAATGAAATCGGGACATTGCATGATTTTGAACGAATTGCCAGAATATGCAAGGAAAACGGAGCCTTATTCCATTCGGATACCGTACAGGCCATCGGACATTTCCCCATCGATTTATCCAAAACAACGGTTTCATTCGTTACAGGAGCAGCACATAAATTTCATGGTCCCAAGGGAGTCGGATTCATTTACATCAATGGAGACAATATCATCAAACCATATGTGGATGGCGGTGCCCAGGAAAGGAATATGAGAGGTGGTACGGAAAATATCTATGGAATAGTTGGGATGGCCGAAGCTTTGGATCTTGCTTGTAAACAAATGGAAGATCGCACACGGAAAATAGTGGACCTTAGAAGTTATTTCAAGGAGCAATTACAACACAATTTCAAAAGTTTGCTCTTCAATGGTTGTCAGGAAAACTACCTCCATAAAGTATTGAGCGTTTCCTTCCCCCCCTCTGCCAATACCGATATGTTATTGATGTTATTGGACATGGACGGGGTGAGTGCATCGGGCGGATCGGCCTGTAGCTCCGGTGTGGAACATGAGTCCCATGTGATGGCTGCGATACAAGGGAACCCCGAATATAAAACAGTCCGTTTTTCATTCAGTCATAACAACACCCGGGAAGAAGTCGATTTGGTGATTTCCAAACTGAAGAAAATCCTATCTTAATCAGAAGCCATTCTAACAAGGGTGAATCAGTAGTAAATAAATCTTTTGAAAATTTATTACGTTATCCCTTTATACTATGATAATACTTCCCTAACAATACCCCATATATTCTCAAGCCTCTTAAGCTGTATTCCGCAAAAAAAATTCGCAAAAAAAATGAAACTGTAACTTTTTAAAATTCTTACATTATAATATCGTAAATCGGAAAATAATCTACGGCAACGGATTGCATTTCCCAATTTTACAACAACAATCACAAACAATAAGGCTGTATTTTTTCCATCATATGGTTTAACCGTAAACAGAAAAGTCATGTCATTACCAAAGCAACCTCGTCAATTGATGATCACATTAATGTATCTGGTATTACTCGCCATGTTAGCATTAAACGTATCTGCCGAAATCATGAACGCCTTCCTTACATTGGATCAGGGAATCGGCAACAGCAACAGTATCGTGGATTCATCCAATGAACAGATTATGAATTCCATTGCCAAACAGGCCAAAGCGTATAAAAAGTATGCAAAATATCAGACCGCCGCAGAAAAAACCCGGACGATTTCGGGAGAAATGAATGAAAAACTCATTGCTCTGAGAGATGAATTATTCAGTCTGGCCGGAGGTCCCGATCCTGAGAACCCGGTGCGTCCTGTTCGTTATAAAGACAAGGATATAGCCGCCAAATTACTCATTAAGGAAGGAAAAGGAGAAGAACTTCGAGAGCAGGTCATTGAAACACGCAACCAACTTTTACAACTCATTAAAGACCCCAAGGAAAGGGAAGCATTAGAGTCAAGCCTTCCTTTGGAAATCCCGGAAATTCCGGAAGGAAGCGACAAGGCCACCTGGTCGGAATCTTCTTTTGATCAAATGCCTGTTGTAGCTGTGATGCCCATGTTCAATAAACTGATCAACGATGTAAAAACATCCGAAACAGCCATTCTCAATCATTTTTTCAAAAAAGCAAAGGGAACGAATTATGTACCCGATGCCTTCGAAGTGGTCGTAGCTACGGATAAGGGTTATGTCATCAGGGGGGAATCATTGAAGGGAGAAATTTTCCTAGGTTCTTATAGCAGTTCGAACAATAATAAAATGTCTGTTACCATAGATGATAAGAGTTATCCTGTTTCCAACGGAAAAGCCTCTTTCGATTTAAAACCCGGCGGCTTGGGCAAACAGGAACATACGGCTGTCGTTACCATGAAAAATCCCTTGACGGGAAAAACATCCACCTTCCGTAAAAAATTCGATTACGAAGTAGGTGAGAGGAGTGTAACCGTAGCTGCCGAAAAAATGAATGTATTATATGTAGGGGTTGAAAATCCGATAGCCGTATCAGCTGCCGGAACCAACAGTACACAACTCAATGTAAAAGCCGAAGGTACACCGCTGACCAAAATCAATTCTACAAAATTCATGGCCAAACCGACGACACCGGGTAAAGCCACAATTACAGTTTCAGGAGGAGGATTACCTCCTTCTTCATTCGAATATCGAATTAAGAAAATACCTGATCCTATTGTAAAATTGGGCAAGAAAAAAGGAGGGCGAATCAGCAAAGCCGAATTTAAGGCACACAAAGGCCCCGTTCCATTCCTAGAAAATTTCGACTTCAAAGCCGAGTGCAGAATCCAAGGATTCGAGTTGGTAAGGGTTCCCAAAAAAGGAGGAGACGCAAGAAGGGAGGTCAACAGCGGAGGAAAGTATAACTCCAGGGTACAGTCATTGGTCAACCAAGCGGATTTCGACGATACTTATTATTTCAATGAATTGAAGGTAAGATGTCCCGGCGACACCAATTCCCGTGAACTGAACGGGATGATATTCACTATTAAATAAATATCCTATTCATATTAATCCGACAGGGCGGATAGCTTTTTATCCGCCCATTTTTTTCACATCCATGTTAAAACAATTGAATATGAAACAGTACCTGTTCATCCTGCTACTCCTATGCTTTGGCATAGCGAAAGGTCAAAACGAAACCATTACCGAATCATTCACCCCACCACTTGATGGCATCGTAGAAAAAAAACTGATGAAGGAAAGAAGGGTTCTCCCTTATGCTCCGATTAGGGAAGCGGATATTTTCTGGGAAAAAAGAATCTGGAGGGTGATCGATACCCGTGAAAAAATCAATCTCCATTTCAGATATCCCAAAAGAATGTTTTTCGAAATCCTCATTGACCATATCGAATCGGGGGAAATCATGGCATTCCATATCAATGACAATGAAGATTTCACAGAACCCATGACCGGCAACGATCTGGATGGTGTCATCTATACCCGTGATACCATTCCCATTTTCGATCCCATTACCTATAAGGAAACAATTACTATCGTAGAAGATAAAATCAATCCGGAAGACATCACCCGTTTCAGGGTCAAGGAAATCTGGTATTTCGATGAAAATTCCTCTACCATGAAAGTCAGGATTATCGGCATTGCCCCTTTGAGGGACATTTTTGATGAACATGATAATTTCCTGTATGAAATGCCATTATTCTGGATACATTATCCGAGTGCCCGTTCGGCGATGGCCCGGGAAGGAGCCTTTAATCGGGGAAATGACAATGTGGTTATGAATTGGATGGACATATTCGAGATGCGGCAATTTTCCAGTCATGTCTATAAGGAATCGAATATCCATGACAGGAGATTGCAGGGATATTTATCCGGTGTGGATTTATTGATGGAAAGCAAAAAAATCAATGATGCGATTTTCAATTTCGAACATGATTTGTGGGAATATTGAATCTCATCGTAAATAAAGGGCTAATTCCTAAATATAGCAGCGTTTTATATTTGTGATTGTAGCATCCTTTCTTGCCGGGAAGGGTGCTTTTTCATGAATTACAATTATTAATATGTTTTCAAAACCACCTAATCTTTGGTAATCAAGAAAGGGAATTAGAGTATGTTTAAATTTTAATAATTGGTCTGCGAAACTCACTTTATTGCTTAC